>DHLV01000161.1 GCA_002405445.1 Flammeovirgaceae bacterium UBA4659
GGTTTACTCATAGGTGTGACTTGGCAAAAATATTGGTTTTTGTTATGCCCGGGCGTTTACATGGTTTTTTTGGTGCAAATTCTGTAATTATGCTCACTAAATCAGGTATTTTGAAGGAATTGAAGGCAATCATCTCGGCCCATCGGCAAGCCGACACAACGCGGCAAGCCGCCATTGCCACCGTTGTAAAAGTGCAGGGGTCATCGTATCGAAGCCCGGGTGCGCGCATGTACATCACAGACGATGGCAAGTGGGTAGGCTCCATCAGTGGCGGTTGCCTGGAGGGTGATGCCCTCCGAAAAGCCCGCAAGGTAATGGCCGACAAACAGGCATGCACCGTTACCTACGACACGCGTGAAGAGAGCCATCAAAACCTGGGTATTAGTCTGGGGTGCAATGGCGTAATCGATGTATTGATTGAGCCACTGGCAGGCACCGAAGGCGCCACCACCATCTTCGAAAAATGCGTGGCAGCCAACGAACCGGTAGCCATTGGCACGATCATCAGGGGAAAAGGCACGGGCGAAAAATTGCTGGTGAGCCAACAAGGGCACACGTCTACATTTTCGAATACCGCTTTGGCCGAAAAAGTGAAACCTGCATTGTTGCAGTCTTTTCATTCAAAAAAATCTGAGATAAAAACCTTCGATGCCGATGGCGATAAGTTTGAAATCTTTATGGAACTCTTGCAGCCAACGGTTTCTGTCATTTTGTTTGGCGGAGGATTTGATGCACGCCCGGTGAGCCATCTGGCAAAGATGTTGGGGTGGGATGTGCAAGTCACTGACGAATGTGTGGCCCACATCGCACCGATATTCTTTCCGCAAGCCGATAAACTCTCGCTCTGCCACCGCAAGTTCATTGAACGCGACTTCAGCATCACACCTTACACGGCATGTGTGCTGATGTCACACAATTACGAATATGACCGCGATGTGCTGAAAAAACTTTTGACGAGCGAGGCTCCCTACATCGGTATTCTGGGTCCGCGCAAGCGTTTTGAAAAGATGGTGGCAGAATTCAAAAACGAGGGCATCGTATTGACTACGCAACAGATGCAGCGCATCCATTCACCCATTGGCTTAGACATCGGGGCAGAGGCGGCAGATGAAATTGCGATTTCAATTATTGCTGAAATCCAAAGCAAGTTTGCCAACCGGTCAGGCGGATTTTTAAAGCACACCCCCGGCCCCATTCACCACCGCGATGGAGAAAGTGGTCAGGTTTTTAAGCAGGTGTATTGGGGTGGCGAAGCAAAGGAAACTGCAGTGACCTTACCCCTGCTGTGAGCGACATCACAATCTTGATTTTAGCCGCAGGATCCTCCTCGCGCCTTGGCCGCTCCAAGCAACTGGTAGCCCACGAGGGGCAATCCCTATTGGCGCGCACGGCTGCCATCGCTTGTGCTTGCACCCCCCTGGTAACAATAGTATTGGGTAGCAACTTTGAGCTCCATCAAAAAGAAATCGCACATTTGCCCGCCCGCATCGTCAACCATACTGATTGGCAAAAAGGTATGGGTAGCTCACTGAAGGCGGGTATCAGGCAAATTCTTGCTGCGTGGCCCGCCACCGCAGCAATCATCGTTTTAGTGTGCGATCAGCCAAGGCTCACCGGCCCGCATATTGAAAAGTTGATACAATCTTCGCTTGTTTCCGAAAAACATATCATCAGCTCTTGCTACCGCAATACGCTGGGTGTTCCTGCGCTGTTCAAAAAAAAAATGTTTAAAAAGCTACTGCGCGTTGACGATGCCGAAGGCGCGAAAAAAATCATTCAACAAAATGCGGAAGACGTTGCCGCTGTCAACTTTGAGGGAGGCGAGATCGATATCGATACGCCCGATGACCTCGCTCATATTGCTTAAACAGCCACAGCCTGGGTTTCCATCGGCAGGCCGGCATTCACCATTGCAGTAAAGCCGCCATACACGTTTGTTAAATCCAAAAATCCCTCGCGTTTCATCATCGAAATCGCTGTCATCGACCGGTAGCCACCACCGCAATGCACAATGTAGGGTTTGCTTTTGTCCAGTGTGTTCAAATTTTTCGGAAACTCAGCCAGTGGCAAAAAGCGTGCGTCTTTCAGGTGGCTTGTATTCCACTCACCAGGTTTGCGTACATCCAATATGGTAGTTTCACGTTTGATTTCACCCTTCAGCTGTTCGGCAGATATGGAGCGCACTGTATCAAGTGGCTCATCCCAGCCGTTGATGCCGCCCTCAAGGTAGCCCACCACATTTTCGTAACCGACTCGCGCCAGCCGCAGTATCGACTCGTGTTCGGTGCCCGGGTCTGTTACCAATACCAATGGGTGCTTCATGCTCAGCAACGTAGCCACCCAAATCGCATATTGGCCATTTAAGCCGATGTTCACCGCTCCGCGGATAAATCCCTTTTCGAAATCGTCTGCCTTGCGCGTGTCGAGCACAACGGCACCGCGTTTTATTGCTGCCTTGAATTGGTCGGCACTCAGCGCTCGTTTGCTGCCGGCCAGCACGTTTTCAACGGGCGCGTAGCCTTGTTTGTTGATGCGTGCATCCTCAAAGAAATAAGCCGGTGGCGGCAGGATGCCCTCTGTGACTTGCGCAATGAACTGCTCGCGCGACACATCCTGCAATGCATAATTGAACTTCTTCTGATCACCAATGGTAGAAAACGTTTCTTTGCCGATATTTTTACCGCATGCCGAGCCTGGGCCATGGGCGGGATACACGATGGTGGCATCGGGCAGAGTCTTAATCTTGTTGTTCAACGAATCGTACAGCATGCTTGCCAACTCCTCGCGGCTCATCACACCGTCCAGTAAATCGGGGCGGCCCACATCACCCACAAATAACGTGTCTCCGGTAAAAATTGCGTGTGGCTTTCTGTTTTCATCCAACAGCAAAAAACAGCTGGACTCCGGGGTGTGGCCGGGGGTGTGCAGCACGCGCAGAGTGAGTTTGCCCAAAGGAAACTCTTCGCCATCAGCAGCGTTGTACACCTCATAGCCGGTATGTGCCTGCGGCCCGTAGATGATGGGCGCATTTACTTTCTTTGCCAAGTCGATGTGGCCAGAAATAAAATCAGCATGAAAGTGAGTTTCAAAAACATACCTGATGGAGGCCTTGCGCTTTTGCGCCAGCGCGATGTACGGTTCCGTTTCGCGGATCGGATCGATGATGGCTGCCTCTCCTTCTGATTCGATGTAGTACGCAGCCTCTGCCAGGCAATTGGTGTATAACTGTTCGATGTACATGGTCGTAAGTTTCAAACCGGGGTCGCCATTTGCGCGCGAGCCTCGGGGCATTAACCCCGCAAATGTCAAAAAAATTCCGTTATGAGTAAAAGGTTCGCCAGAGCCGCTATGAATATGGTAATGGATGCAATGACAAAGCAATTGCCAGGGCGAAAAATTCAAAATGCTTACGCACACCTGAAGGGTAGCCTTGGCATACCGTTTTTCTCAAACGTTTTCCTCAAAGAAAATACGTTTGCCTATCTTTGCGCGATGAAGTGGCCACTGGTTTTTGTGCTGACAGTTGTGGCAACTGCCTGTTGGGCAGAGGCATTTCAACTCTTTGAGCAAAATGGCAAAAAGGGAATCAAGAACAACCAGGGACAAGTGGTCATCCCTGCTTCATTCGAGGCATTGGGATGGTCTGACGGCAGTTTTTCGGTGATTGCAAATGTAACAGGCTATCGCCTCGGTGGGCGGTGGGGCATCATTCACTTACAGAAGCAATTTGTTACACCTGCTCACTTTGAAACATTGGTGCATGGCGGTGGCGATAATGTTGTTGCCAGAAAAAACATCAGCCGGGTGGCCACCAAAACCGGAGTGATCAACCTGCAGGGGAAAGTGAAAATTCCGTTTGACTATGATGGCATCCAAATCAGCGGCATGCGTGCCATCGTCTTCAACCTCGCAAATGGAAAATTCTGGTTTGGGCTCACCGATCTGCAAAACAAAGTACTGCTGCCCCTCAGCTACAAAAATATCCTTTCGCTGGGAACGCTTCGCTTTGCAGTGCAGCAACATGACGGCAAGATGGCATTGTATAGCGAAGACGGGCGCGCGGTGACTGATTTTACCATCGACAGCATCTCTTCATTCTATAAAGGGTTTGCCATTGTACACCAACATACGTTACAAGGCTTAATGAACCGCGAAGGTACCATCAAGTTACAGCCGATTTATCAATCGATTAAAATTGACACAGAGGGGCAAGTGTTTGCCCAACTGCCCAATGAATGGAGATGGATAAACAGCAGAAACGAAGTGCAACAACACTTCTTCGCTGATGAACTCGTACCACTGGAAGACGGGCTTCAACTGGTTGTGCGGGGCAACAAAATGGGGTTGGTTGACGCGCACCTCCAAACGCTGGTGCCGATTGCTTACGATGGCCTTGCCCGGGTGGGTAAGTTGTTTATCGCCCGTAAGGGAAATAAACTTGGGTTGATTAACCGCCACAACGAGATAACGATTGCCCTCCAATACGATAGCCTGGAAAGCGCTGGAAAAAACTTACTGGCATTCCATGCATCTGCAGGTTGGCAATTGATAGGTATGGACGGGCAGGTGAAAACAAATAAGGCTTACCAATCACTGGTGCCCCTTCAGGACTATTACGTTGCCCGATACCGCGGTTACGAAGGGCTGGTGAATGCTGATGGCAAAGAAATTTTACATTGTGTGTTTGATTCGGTGTTGCAGATTAACGCCACGATGGCGGCAGTAAAATTCAGAGGCCAATACGGCATCATGGATTTTGAGCAAAATTGGAAAGTTGCCCCACAGGCTTTTCCCTTGCAACCGATAAACGACAGCCGCTATCTGCACCGACAACCCAACCAGTCATTCTTAAAATCATTTGACGGTCAAATCATCTACTTTACTCCTTATCCGGCCAAGTTTGAAAGAGACTATTGGACTGAGTATCTGCCAGGTGGTCGCGAGCGCAGATTATCATATGATGGCACCGAGCTGCCGGTCTCTCCAACGGCACCGGCAACATTTATGCAACCGGTTGACGGTGTAACGCGTGTACTTCGCGAAAGTGAAGGCATGCGGGGTGTGCAAAAAGACGGTAAGTTTGGCTTTGTTGACAAAAAGGGAAAGCTGCGAATTGCCAACCGGTACGACAGCATTCAGAATTTTTCTGAAGGGCTGGCTCCGATAAAACTCATCGGAAAATGGGGCTTCATCAATATGCGCGATCAAATTGCGGTACAACCGAACTACCAATGGGTGTCAGGTTTTAAACAGGGAATTTGCCTTGCGCAACAAAACGGAAAGTATGGCGCCATTGACGCCAGCGGGCAGCCAATATTGAGTTTTCGGTATGATGCAATTCAAATGCTTCCCAACGGCAATTGGGAATTGGTGGCGGGCAACAAAAAAGGCCGTGCGACAGCCAGGGGTCAAATTCAAATTGAGGTCCGCTTCGATCAACTGCAAGAAACCGGTGACGGCAACCTGATTGCCGGACAATCGGGGGTTTTTGGTGTGATTTCACCCGATGGCCGCAACCTGGTTCCCATGGTCTACCAAAAAATGTCGTACGACAAATCTGCAAGCCTGTACATCGCCCAACTTAAAAGCGACATCAAGCCCGTCAGTATCAACTGATTTTTTGGTTGGCCAACGCAATCCACTTCGGCAGGCCGTCAAACAATGGTTGCATCACCCGATTCTTGCGCAGCGAAAATCGTTTGAGGTTGCTGTAGGCTTCTCCCGCTTTGTCCATCACTGCATCAGACACACCGCGCAAGATCAGAGTTTGATACCGTTTCGCGCTGCCGCGTATGCACTGCCACCTCGTTCCCAATCGCCTGCCACGGCCGCAAATTGCTCTTGTCGTACCAGCGTTGTCATTTGAAGTTATTTACAATAACAATTCAGCCCGAAGGCTGGCGAATCCTAACGGTTCCGGCAGGGTTGTCAGGTTAAACCCTCGCATTGAAAATGAAAGAAACTTTTTTCGAGGCAATAACAGCCAATTCTTTCATTTTTAACCGTTCGCATACCGTGCAAAAAAGTTCAATGACTTTTCGGGTCTACTGGTCGTGTTCAATCGCATTTCCCCTTCGCACTTGATGTTGTCCACCAACCAGCGAGGTGAAAGTTGCCAACAGGCAAGCTTGCATTTTGGTTTTACAAAAGGTTTGCGCCCACAGCGAGGGCGTGTGTGCAACACGGGCCGCGTGTTGCCCGTTGGGCCGGATAGCCTGGGCCGAAAGCTGATTTTTGCAAACCGGCAGGATTGTTTTAAATTTCACTCTAACGCTCGCGAGGCGCGCTAGAATCAACGGGGCGGCAGGCTGTGAACAATAAGTAACGCTGTTGTTAGTGGAGAATATAAGCGAGGGCGAGTAGAGAAGCCGCAGCGCTACAAGGCGAGGATCCTCGGAAAAGTAGGTAAGTTGCGAATGATAACGCAGAGTGGGCGAAACAGGAGGGTCTGCGAGGAAAAACGAATGATAAATTTGACCTATTAACAAGACACTGAAAGAACAAATGCAAGGAAAACAACTTAGAAAATTAGAAGCTGAACTGTGGAGAGCCGCAGATCAGCTCAGGGCAAACAGTAAACTGACCGCTTCGGAATACTCTATGCCTGTATTGGGACTGATATTTTTACGACACGCTTACAACCGCTTTCAAAAAGTAAAAATTGAGGTGGAGAAAACTTTGCCTTCACATCCGCAAAGAGGAAAAAGAGCATTGACTAAGAAGGACTTTGAAGAACAAAATGCAATGTTCCTCCCTGAAAAGGCACAGTTTGACTATTTGGTTTCATTGCCCGAAAGTGCTGACATAGGCCAAGCGATTGACAACGCAATGAAACTGATTGAGGACGAATACGATAACCTCAAAGGTGTTTTGCCAAAGAACTTTTCCATTTTCAGTAAAGACCTGTTGCGGGAACTTCTCCGCATTTTCAATAAAGAAGTGTTGCAAAAAGCCGAAGGCGATTTGTTCGGGAAGATTTACGAATACTTCCTCAACAAATTTGCAATGACCGGTGCACAGGAAGGCGGAGAATTTTTTACGCCTATGAGTTTGGTGCAAACCATTGTGAACGTAATTGAACCAGACCACGGCATTGTGTTTGACCCTGCCTGCGGCAGTGCGGGTATGTTTGTGCAAACGGGCTATTTCATAGAAAGCGAAGGACTGAAACCTGCCGAGAAAGTTACTTTTTACGGACAAGAAAAAGCCGAACTCAATACCAAACTGGCCAAGATGAACCTGGCAGTGCACGGACTGGAAGGCAACATACAGGAAGGCAATACTTTTTACGAAGACAAACAAGATATGGTGGGCAAAGCCGATTTTGTAATGGCCAATCCTCCGTTTAATGTGGACGGTGTGGACAAAGCCAAAGATGCTGTTAAAAAAGACCCACGCCTGATTTTGGACGGTAAAGTAAACCTGCCGAAAAATGACAATGCTAATTATTTATGGATTCAGTATTTCTACAACTACCTGAAACCATCAGGCAGAGCAGGTTTTGTAATGGCTTCTTCTGCCAGCGATGCAGGACACAGCGAAAAAGACATACGGGAGAAGTTGGTAAAAACCGGTGCGGTTGATGTGATGATGGCGATTGGTAATAACTTTTTCTATACCCGTTCATTGCCTTGCACCTTGTGGTTTTTTGATAGAGGGAAAGAGCTCCTCATCCCCAGCCCTTCTCCTCAAGGAGAAGGGAGCGCATCAGTCGTAACATTGGAGCATCATCTTCCAAAACAACTTTTGGAAAATGCCCGTGAACTAAGAAAAAATCAAACCGAAGCAGAGGAATTACTTTGGCAATTACTTAGAAACCGACAACTAAATAATCTGAAATTTAGAAGGCAGCATCCGCTTAAAGCGGGTTTTATACTTGACTTTTATTGCGCTGAGGTGAAACTTGGGATTGAAATTGACGGAGGCTATCATACAAAAAAAGGACAACAGGAATATGATGCAGAACGAACTAAAATCATCAATGAATACGGCATCAACATCATACGATTCATGAATGACCAAGTTCTACTCAAAACAGAGAAAGTTCTAAATGATATTGCATCTGCCGCAACTCCCCCCTCTCCAACTGGAGAGGTGCCGGGGGTGAGGAACAAAAACACCGTGCTGATGCTCGATGCCCGAAAAATTTACCGCAAGGTAACAAGCAAGGTAAACGACTTTAGCCCCGAGCAATTGCAAAACCTCATTTGCATTGTAAACCTATACAGAGGCAACACCCAAAAGTTTGAAAGCACCGTAAAAAGCTATTTGCAAACGTCTGCTGATTTAGCCAAAGAAACAGCCGAAGCTACCACTGAATTGCAAAAGCAATTGCATAAAGTATTAAAAACTGTTAGTGACTTTGCCAACAAATACGCCAAAGAAAATAAAGAGGCCAAAGCGTTTGTAGATGCCCTGAACATTGAAGAAACCACAAGCATTTACGAACAACAAAACAAACTGATTGCAGAAGCGAAGAAAGCCAAAGCAGATATTGAAGTTTTAGAAAGCATTGCCCATTTGTGCAAAACGCTACGCAAACCACAAGACAAACTCATTAAGCAATTATTGGATGCCATAAGCACCGCTGCCAAAGAATACCAACTAAGCAAAAACAAAGACTGGAAAGAGTTGAGCTTAAAAGAACAACTAGACCAACTGAAAACCCTGCAACAGCAACTCAGCGGAAACCCCGATGAAGAAGAACCCGGCTTGCTGCACGAAACCGAATATTTCTACAAACAAGCCCATTGGCTTACCAGCCGTTTCTTTGAAGGTGTTTATACCGATGTGGAAGGACTGTGCAAAGTAGTAACGCAAAAAGAAATTGAAGCCAAAGACTGGAGCTTAAGCCCGGGCAGGTATGTAGGCGTGGACACCAGTACCGATGAAGACTTTGACTACCAAGAACGCCTGAACGAAATACATATTGAGTTGGACGGGTTGAACGAGGACGCTGTTCGATTAGCGGAGATGATTTCGGAAAACTACAAGCAAATCGTCTGAATCACGGAAAATGTCAGAATCACGGATTAATAAGATTAACAGATTTCACAGATTATGAGTGGAGATTTAAAATATAAGGACATAACAGAAAAAATAATCGGGGCTTCTTTTGAGGTGCATAAATTTTTAGGCAATGGATTTCAGGAAGTAATTTACCAAAGGGCACTGGCATACGAAATGCGAAAAGCGGGATTGGAGTTTGCAAGAGAAATCGAGCAGGATATATTTTACAAAGAGCTTGAAGAACCCATAGGAACCCGAAGAGCCGATTTTGTAGTAGAAGGAAAAGTATTGGTAGAGTTAAAGGCCATTATACAATTGGAAGATGTGCATTGGGCGCAGGCTCTCAACTACCTGAAAGCATATAAACTGGACGTGGGGCTGCTTATTAATTTCGGCAGCAAGAGTTTAACATTTAAAAGACTGGTATTATGAAAGTGAATAACTATCTGCATCACAAACACTGTCAGAATCACGGAATAGAAGGATTAAAGGATTTCACGGATTTGAAATCTGTTAAATTAAAAAATCCGTGCCATCTGAGAAATCCGAGAAAATCCGTGATTCAGACAACCATTGCTGAAAACTATAAAGAGTTGGCGATATGAAGTGGGAAAGAAAAACGATTAATGACTTGTGTGAAATAAAAGGTGGAAAGAGACTTCCTAAAAATCACGAATTAATCGAGATTGAAACAAATCATCCTTACATAAGAGCCAGAGATATTGGAAATGGAATTATTGATTTCAGTAAACCGGTTTATTTGCAGGAAAGCACATTCAATTTTATTTCAAGATATACTGTAAAGGCAAATGATATAGTATTGACGATAGTTGGAGCGAACATTGGAGATGTTGGATTAATTCCAAAACATTTAGATGGTGCTAATCTAACTGAGAATGCTGTCAAGCTCACATCATTCAATGAAAATTGCCATTTTAAATATCTACTTTATTACTTTTTATTACCTGGCAAAAAGAAGCAATTAGAGCAAGTTGCAGCTGGTTCGGCACAAGGTAAGTTAGGGCTATACAAAATCAAGGATATTGAGGTTCCAATTCCCACACTCCCCACCCAACGCAAAATCGCTTCCATTTTATCGGCTTATGATGACTTGATAGAGAATAATTTGAAGCGGATAAAGTTGCTGGAGGAGAAGGCACAACTGCATTACAAAGAATTGATGCAGGAAATGAGCTACACCAAAACCAAACGGGAAGAATACATTAAAGACTGCCTTGCATTTTACATTGGTGGCGGTTGGGGCGAAGAAGATTACAAAGAAGGATTTACTGAACCTGCATTTGTTATTCGGGGAACAGATATTCCCGATGCAAAAAAGGGAGAAGTAAAAGGCGTTCCGTTTCGCTATCACAAGGAATCAAATTTGGCTTCACGTAATATGCAAGCAGGAGATATTGTATTTGAGGTTTCTGGCGGAAGTAAAGGTCAGCCTGTTGGCAGAAGCATTTTGATAACCGAAAAAATGTTACAGCAATTCGGCAAACCTGTAATGTGTGCCAGCTTCTGTAAAATGCTACGACCAAATGAAAATGTTACACCCGAATTTTTCTACTTGTATTTATTGGCAAGTCATGAAAACGGAGTAATTGCACAGTATGAAAAACACAGTGCAAGCAATATTGTAAATTATGGCTTTGAGGAATTTATCGGTGAACAAAAAATCACCATTCCAAAAGAAACCGAACTGAAAGCATTTACTGAAAAGGTGAAACCCATTTTTACCTTAATCAGCACACTTGGCGAACAAAACACCAAATTGAGAGAAGCACGGGATATTTTATTACCTAAACTAATGAACGGACAAATAGAAGTGTAAATGCTTGACGCAGAAGGATATAGTCGGTGATTTTGAAATAATTAACTTAAAAGTGAAACAAAGACTTGTATAATTCAGTTATAAGTGAATACATTTGCACTCGAAATATGGTATGATGAAGGAAGCATTTGCACATTTTACACCGTCAGGTGGGTTACAGATGATGACGATGCGGCATCCGAAACGGACAGGTTTTTTGATACCTATGCCGCGCCTGAGCATCCGCTTGAAGAAAAGGCATTGCAGTTGTTTCGATTGATAACTGAAAGCATTGGTAACAGATACGGAGCAACCAATGATTTTTTTGACAGAATAGTAAACAGAGCACAAGAATTGCCACCAAAACCAAAACAATGGGTAGAAGAAATAAAAGACTTAGGCATCAATTTCCCACTGAGATTGTTTTGTTATCGGGTAACCGAAAACATTGTTATTCTTTTCAATGGTGGGATTAAGGAATCGCAAGCAACACAAGACAGCAAAAATTTAAGTATGAAGTTTTACGAAGCACAAACCTTGGTCAAAAAAATTGAAGAGGCATTGCAATCAGAAATGATTGAAATCTCGGATGACGGAAGGTATTTGCAAAACTTTGACGGAACAACAGACATAATACTATAAGAGAATGAGAAGCAAAACCGTAGATAGATTGCTGAAAAGCACACCGAAAGATGTAGAAATCTTTGTGGATTGGTATGCCGACCTGGTGGTTCGCATCAATCAGCTATTGCGTGAAAACAACATCAGCAAAAAGGAACTCGCAGAGAAGATGGACAAAAAACCATCTGAAATTTCCAAATGGCTGAGTGGTGAGCATAATTTCACCTTACGTTCGCTGGCAAAATTGTCGGCAGAGCTGGGTGAGCCATTACTGGAAGTGCCCAAGAAAAAAACACAGACAGAATTTGTAGAGGACGGTTTTATGTGCAGGGTGCACACCTTTGTGAGTTACACAAAGCTCGACACAAAGACCAGTGGAAAGGTTTGGCAATTTGCCGAAGAATCAGAACCCTATAATGAATTGAGCAATGCAGGATAAAAATATTTTCGACCCGGAAAAAATTGCTTTGATTGATTTCAAAATGATTAAAGGACAGGTGGACACACCTGAAAATTTTGACATCAGCAAAGTTGTCGGCCACCAATTGGACAACTCCTTACAATTGGGGTTCAACCTTGACGATAAATTGGCTAAGGCTGATTTCACAGTTAGCGTGAAAACCGACAGCAAAGGCGAAAACGAAACAGAAGCAACGGGAAATTTTCATTTGATATTTATTTACCGTATTGAAAATTTAGAAGAGCTTGCCACTCACGAAAAAAACAAACGATTGAATCTTCATCCGGGATTGGCAAATGCACTTTCATCTGTTACTTACTCTACATCAAGAGGCATTCTTTAAACTCGTTTACAAGGCACGGCATTGCAAAATTTTGTGTTGCCCATTATCAATCCGAACAATCTGCTTCACAATAAGAAAAATGGATGACTTGGGAATACTCAGAAGATAATTTAATAGAACAAACAGCGATTGATTTATTTTTCAATCAGTTGGGTTGGGATACGCTATTGGCTTACAACAAAGAAGGCTTTGGTGAAGGCAGCACCTTGGGCAGACTGAACAAAAAAGAAGTTGTGCTCAAAAAGATTTTCTTTGAGAAAATTAAACAGTTTAATCCCAATTTACCCGAACAAGCCTACAACCAAGCCTACGAAAAACTCATTGAAGAAAGCATTACCAAGTCATTAGCAGAAATCAATTACGAAAAACACCAATTGCTCCGCAATGGCATTCCTGTTGACTTCATCAACGAAAAAGGCGAACAGGTTAAGAACAAAACGCTAAAGGTTTTTGATTTTGACAATGCCGACAACAACAACTTTTTAGCTGTTCGCCAATTGTGGATTCAGGGTAAAAGCAACCGTGAACGCAGACCTGATATTATTGGCTTTGTAAATGGTATTCCGCTTTTGTTTATTGAACTTAAAGCCGCCCACCGCAAATTAGAAAACGCCTACAACGATAATTTCACCGATTACAAAGACGTAATTCCAAAACTCCTTTATTACAACGCCTTTGTAATGTTGAGCTACGGAATAGAAAGCCGCCTTGGAAGCGTTACAGGCAAGTATCAGCACTTCCACGAATGGAAACGCATTACAGAAGAAGACGAAGGCATTGTAGCCTTGGATAGAATTATTGTAGGCGTTTGCGAGAAGAAACGCTTTTTGGATTTATTCGAGAATTTCATTCTGTTTGATAATTCATTAGGTAAAGTAGTAAAACTCATTGCCCGAAACCATCAGTTTATTGGCGTAAACAAAGCCATTGAAAATATTCAGCATAAAGAGCAACTCTACAAACTCGGCAAAATCAGTTTGGAGGAAAAACAAAAACTCGGTGTGTTTTGGCATACACAAGGANNCATTTCTACAGTTAAAAAATTGGCTGCATATCATCAATATTATGCTGTAAACCGGGCAGTTGAATCCACTTTAAGAGCAACTGGCTTTACCGTAGAACACGAAACGCCTTTGAGCATGGTCATGGAATCTCCTGAAAGCTATGGATTACCCGGAGTGAAAAATCAGCCTATTGGCGACAGAAAAGGCGGTGTAGTTTGGCATACACAAGGAAGCGGAAAATCCTACTCAATGGTTTTCTTCTGCCAAAAAATCCATCACAAGTTTACAGGCAGTTACACTTTCCTGATTGTTACCGACCGAAACGAGTTAGACACGCAGATTTACGGCACTTTCAGCGGTGTGGGTGCAGTGCCACAAGTAAAATCAGGTTCTAAAGAATCCTTGAAAGCCAACAGCGGTAAGCATTTGAGAGAATTGCTTAGTTCAGAACACCGCTATTTATTTACACTCATTCACAAATTCAACTTTGAAGAAGAAATAACCAAGCGGGATAATATCATTGTCATTTCAGACGAAGCACACCGAACACAAGGCGGCAATTTAGCAATGAACTTGCGTAACGCCTTGCCAAACGCTTCATTTATCGGTTTTACAGGAACACCTCTTTTCAAAGATGATGAAATAACCAAGCGGATTTTTGGTGATTATGTTTCCCGATACGACTTTAAACGAAGTGTTGACGATGGTGCAACCGTTCCACTTTACTACGAAAACAGGGGCGAATATTTAGGCTTGAAAAATCCTGTAATCAATGAGCAAATAAGAGCCGTAATAGATGCCGAAAGCGAAGATTTAGACAGCGACCAACGCAGCAGAGTTGAACAACTTTTTGCACGAGAATATCCGATACTTACAGCTAAAAAACGATTAGATGCCATTGCCAAAGATGCCGTTTGGCATTTCTGCAATCGTGGTTACAAAGGCAAAGGAATGTTTGTCGCATTGGATAAACTCACTGCCGTGAGAATGTATGATTTAATAACGCATCATTGGAAACTGACCGTTGAGCAATTGGAAAAAGAAGTTTCCAAAGGAAAATATGGCGACCAGGAATTGTTGGAGAAAAGCCGTGAACTGCAATGGATAAAGGAAACGGAAATTTGTGTGGTGGTGAGTTCAGAGCAAAACGAAATTCAAAAGTTTCAGAAATGGGATTTAGACATTGAGCCACACAGAGACAAAATGAACACACAAGACCTTGAAACAAGGTTTAAAGATGAGGACGACCCTTTCCGTTTTGTGATTGTTTGTGCGATGTGGATTACAGGTTTCGATGTGCCTACCCTTTCCACTTTATATTTAGACAAGCCTTTGAAATCTCATACTTTGATGCAAGCCATTGCAAGAGCCAACCGAATCAGCGAAGGCAAAAACAACGGTTTGATTGTGGACTACATTGAAACATACACTGCCTTATTGGATGCATTGGCCATTTATGGATCAGGTGGAGATGAAGGCGGTGGGGAGCGTGGCGAAAAACCCGAACCACCTGTAAAACCAAAGGAAGAACTCATCAAGCAACTGGAAGAAGCGTTAGAAGCGACTCAAACCTTTTTGCAAGACGAAGTAAATTTCGATTTACAGGAACTCATCAATGCAGACGGTTTGCACAAATTGGCTGCAATGGAAAAAGCTGTGAATGCCGTTTACACCAATGACGAAACCAAGCGGAAATTTCAGGTTTTGGCAAGAGAGGTTTTTAAGAAATATAAAGCCCTGCAACCCGACAAAGTATTGAATCAATACGCACCGAGAAAGAATGCTATTGATGTAATCTACACCGCTATTGAAGACAATATTGAAAGTGCAGATGTTGCCGACATAATGCGAAAGATTCAGAACGTAGTGGATGAATCCATAGAAAATATGGTTGCCGAACCCGGACACAATGGAGAAAAAATCATTGACCTAAGCGGACTGGATTTTGACTTATTGGAGCAATACTTCCTAAAGACTAAAAATAAAAATGCTGCCGTTCAGTCACTCAAAGACAAAGTTGAAAAGCAATTGAAACGAATGGTAGAACGCAATCCTTTGACGGTTGACTATTACAAACGATATCAGGAAATCATAGAAGAATACAACAGTGGCAAAGACGAAGTAGTTATCAAAGAAACATTCAGAAAACTGATTGAACTCGTAAACTCGTACTCAGAAGCAGAAGCTGACACCAAACGAGAAGGACTGACAGACGAGCAAAAAGCCATTTTCGACATTCTCAGACACGGTAAGAAGTTGGGAGAAAAAGAGAAAAACGAAATCAAGAAGATATCGATTGAACTTCTTGACGAACTTAAAAAGGACAAATTAAAAGTTCAGCAGTGGTTCGACAAATCGGTTACAGCAGCAGCGGTTTTTAACACGGTAAGCAAGACTTTATTTGAAACATTGCCCTACCCGACCTATCAAACAGACGACATTGACTTAAAAACGAACTTAGTATATGAACATTTAAAGCATCAATATTTTGGAGGAGGAATGAGTATTTACGGACAATATTAGCCCTCCTTTGGCGCACGAGTGCTCACAGTTAACTGGTTCAAGCGTCCCGCCTGAACCAAGAATAGGCAAAGGCGAGTTGCTTGCGCCATTGGAGAACGAGGTGACGTAGAGAAGTCGCAGCGCTACGAGGCGAGAATCTGCAAAAAATTAATTTTTTTTTCACTGCCCTCCACGCTGCGTGCGCTGCAATGCCTACCTCAAATGTCACCTCAACTTGCCGTTCGTTGCCGGAGAACAACAACACTACGGACTCAAAGCAAGTACAAACACGATTATTTTTCATCACTTCAAGTGAAGTGATGTTCATAATGCCACGAGGGTCAACAGGCAGATGCGCTCCGTGGCAACCTTACTTTTTAAACTTATTCTTCAGCAGCGCAAGTTTTTCTTCCATCGACAATTCAGGGGTTTTTGGCTTCGGTGGTTTTGAATCGTGGCGTTTGGGTGCTGGGTGGCCCTTGGGCTTCTCGCGGTGTGCGGTGATTTTTGCTGCACCTTGCGCTTCTGCAAAAGGGTTGGTTTTCATCGATAAACCAATACGCTTGCGCTCCGCATCCACTTCCGTCACCGTTACTTGCACCTTTTGCTGCACAGCCACTGCCTCTTTGGGGTCTTTGATAAACTTGTCTGACAGGTGACTGATATGTACCAGCCCGTCCTGGTGCACACCAATATCGACAAACGCACCAAAGTTTGTCACGTTGGTGACAATGCCCGGCATTTGCATGCCCACTTTGAGGTCTTCTAACTTGTACACACCCTCTGTAAAACTGAATACTTCAAACGACTGGCGTGGGTCGCGTCCGGGCTTTTCCAATTCGCTGACGATGTCTTTCAAGGTTGGCAGCCCTACTTTGTCGCTCACATATTTTTCCAGATTCAACTGCTGGCGCAACTCAGTTTTGGTCATCAGGTCCTTAACGGCACAACCTGCATCCTTCGCCATTTGGTTCACAATCGCGTAACTCTCGGGGTGCACCGCGCTGGCATCCAGTGGATTTTCGGCATCGGCAATGCGCAAAAATCCTGCTGCTTGTTCAAAAACTTTTTCTCCGAAGCGGTTCACCTGCATCAATTCCTCGCGTGATTTAAACGGGCCATGCTGGTTGCGAAACTCAACAATGTTTTTTGCAAGTGCCGGGCTTAAGCCCGACACGTACGAGAGCAGTTCTTTACTGGCTGTGTTTACCTCCACCCCTACCGAGTTCACACAGGTGATCACCACATCGTCCAAGCCCTGTTTCAACTTTTGCTGGTCTACGTCATGCTGGTATTGCCCCACGCCAATTGACTTGGCATCGATTTTCACCAGCTCAGAGAGCGGATCCATCAGCCTTCGGCCAATGGAAACTGCACCGCGCACCGTCAGATCCTTGTCGGGAAACTCTTCGCGTGCCACGTCAGAAGCAGAGTACACCGAGGCACCACTTTCGTTCACCATCACCACCAATATGCGCTGGCTCAGCCCGAGGCTTTTTACAAACGCCTCCGTCTCACGACTTGCCGTGCCGTTGCCAATGGCAATCGCATCTATCCTGTACTCCTCGCATAACCGCTTGATGAGCGTTTCTGACTTTGCCCGCTCGCCCTGTCCGTTGTGCGGATAAATGACATCATGATGCAACAGTTTCCCCTGGCTGTTAAGGCAAACCACTTTGCAGCCGGTGCGAAACCCGGGGTCGAGTGCCAACACATTTTTTTGCCCGAGCGGGGCCGCCAGCAACAGCTCGCGCAAGTTGGCAGCAAACACCCTGATCGCGTCTTCGTCTGCCTTCATTTTTGACTCCACCCGTATTTCTGTTTCCAGCGAGGGGCTCAACAATCGCTTGTAACCGTCCGCTATCGCCATCTTCACCTGCTCGCCCGCAGCGTTGTCGCTCTTCACGTGCGCGCGCTCAATCGTCTGCACGGCCAGCGCTTCGGGTGGCGCAATCGTTAGAGACAAAATGCCCTCCTTCTCGCCCCTGCGCATGGCCAGCAACCGATGCGAGGGCGTTTTTGCAATCGGCTCGCTCCACTCAAAATAATCCTTGTACTTGTGGCCTTCTGCCTCTTTGTTTTTAATTACATGTGATGATACCGCGCCTTCGCTCCAAAACAACTCACGCACCCTTTTGCGTGTCTCGGGGTGTTCACTGATTTGTTCGGCAATGATGTCACGCGCACCTGCCAGTGCTTCATCAACGGTAGCAACGCCTTTGCCTACGTCTACAAATGTGGTTGCAAAATCGCTGAGGTTGAATTGCTCCTGCAACAGGATTTTTTCGGCCAGTGGTTCGAGGCCTTTTTCTTTCGCCACACTCGCCCGCGTTTTGCGTTTGGGTCGATAAGGCAAATAAATATCTTCAAGTTCCGCCAGTGTTTCGGCCAGCACCACAGCGCCCAACAATTCAGGTGTAAGTTTACCTTGCTTTTCAATTGAAGCAATAACAGCTTCTTTGCGTTTGTCCAATTCCGCCAGTTGTTCCAACCGATCGCGCACGTTGGCGATCATCACTTCATCCATGCTGCCGGTACGCTCTTTGCGGTAACGGGCAATAAATGGGATGGTACCGCCTTCTGCCAACAGTTCTGCCACAGCCTTCACGTGCGGCAGCGGCAATGAAAATTGGTCTGCGATTTGTTTTACCCAGCGGGCAGTGTTTTCGTTTTGCATCATGTAAAAAGGGTGGTAAAAATAGGTGGAGATTCGCCATTTTAAAAGAAACCCGAAAATAATGTGGTAAGTGGCGCAACAGCCTGAGAGGTTTTGGAGCACCTCAAATATTTGGTAACTTTCGAGCACCTAAATAGTATGATAAAGTTATTGCTTGTATCGATTTTGTGGGGGGCCGATGGTGACTCACTCCGGATGGAAACCATCAACGGAAAACAATTTATTATACACCAGATTGAAGCCAAAGAAACGTTGTATTCCATCTCCAGGCGATACGGTGTGGCCGTTACGGCCATCATCGAAAGCAACGGGGCTGCAGAAGGTTCGTTGGCAGTAGGTCAACTGCTCAAAATTCCCTTCACGCCCAAAGCAAAAGCAAACCCCGGCACCGAAGTAGCGGGCGTACCCGCAATGAAGTCGGTAAGCAGCACGCACACCGTGGCCGCCAAAGAAACCCTTTACTCAGTTGCACGTCAACATGGTGTGAGTGTAGAACAGTTGCGGCAATGGAACAGTTTGACAAGCGATGAGTTGAAGCCCGGGCAGACCTTGCTGGTGGTGCAGCCCAAGAACGCAAACGCGGCAGCGGCACTACCCGTACCTGTAGCGGCACCGGTGAGCCCGACCAACGCAGCGGCCGGCACAATCAGGATCTCTGAAAAAGTACTGGGTGCAGACGAAGTGCGCGAAGAGGGAGGCTGCGACCTGATGCCCAACACAGAAAATAACAGGAAGTATCTTGCCCTGCACCGAACAGCAAAAACGGGTGCAGTGCTTAAAGTGCGCAACACCCAAACCAACCGCGAAGTGTTTGTGCGCGTGATGGGGCCCATGCCGGCTGATGTTTCGCCTGACGTACTAATCCGCATCTCGAGCGCTGCCATCAAACGCCTTGATGCCACAGATGGCAAGTGCAAAGTAGAGGTCACTTATTATAAATAGCGCTGCTTGACTGCTCGTGCCGCATTTGGTTTTTACAATCTCGCGCTCGCCCTTTTTCTGAGCCTTCCGGGATGGGCACAGAACCTTGTACCCAACCCGGGTTTTGAAGAATATTTCAGGTGCCCCGGTTCTTACAACTACTCGGCCAGCGGCAAAGTGGCGCCCGGCTGGTTTTCGCCCACAAGCGGCACACCGGACTTATACAACGAATGCAGCAAAGGCGATGTGGGTGTGCCCACCAATTGGGCTGGCAACTCTAAACCCTACTCCGGCAAGGGCTATGCCGGCATCTACTGCTATCTGAAAGGCAAGGGCTATCGCGAGTATCTGCAAACCAAACTGATTGAACCTCTGCGCGAAGGGGTTGAATACTATGTCGAATACTGGTTCAGGCTTTCTTCCAATTCGAAATACAGCATTGACCGCATCGGCCTGATGTTGAGCGACTCTGCCCGTTGGCAAACGCACGATAACCCGCTGGGAAAGCCCACCTATGAATACCAAATGCAGGGCGCCTACACTCGCTCAACCGGTATATGGAATAAGTGTCGCTTCTTTTACAAAGCAAAGGGCGGTGAGCAGTACCTCACCATCGGCAACTTTTCTGACGATGCCGCCACCCGCACTTACCACATCGCTTTTTCGAAAGCCAAAGAGCCCATGCTCGACCGGGGGGCATACTATTACATCGATGACGTGCGCGAGGTTGCTTACACCGAGCCCACACAAACGCCCGACAAGCCTTTGATTGTGGAAGGCTATCCGGAAGTAAAACTGAATGAGCGCTACGTGCTCAAAAACATCTATTTTGAATTTGACAGCGCGCGCCTGGTGGGCAACTCATTTGAAGAGCTGGATAAATGGCTTGTGGTCATCAACACCAAAAGTAAATGGAAAATAGAGTTAACCGGCCATACAGACGAGAGAGGGAGCGAACAGTACAACCTTGATCTGTCGCTGGCGCGCGTGGAAGCAGTGGCTGAATACCTCATATCCAGAGGCGTAGATGCCACACGTTTCAAATTGACTGGCGAAGGAAAGCGCAGACCCCTCTCTCAAGGAAAAGATGAAGCAGCGCACGCGCTGAACAGGCGGGTGGAAATTCGCTTTTTTGAAAAGTAACCAATCGACCTGTGCACAGGCCACCGTTACGCATCACCCTGCTGCCAAACGTTTAAACATGGCAGTGGGCTGCGTACGTCCCCTGCCACACTACCTATTGTAACATGACCCACAAGAAGCGCCAGTACATTGCAAGCCTCAAAGACTTTCTGGACGAGAAAGTTTCGCAATTCAACCGCGCGCACTTCATCGAAAATGACCCGATTTCAATCCCTCACCAATATACGAAGAAGCAAGACATTGAAATTGCTGCCCTGATGGCCTCGGTGTTGGCATGGGGCCAACGCGTTACCGCGATTACCAACACGAAAGAATTCCTCCACCGGATGGATGGCACACCGCACGATTTTGTGCTGCACCACAGCCAAAAAGAACTGAAGCCGTTTTCGGATTTCAAACACCGAACCTTCAACGGAACCGATGCGTTGTACTGTATCGAAGCACTCAGGCACATCTACCAAAACCACCATTCGCTTGAAGATGCCTTCGCCATCCGCGAAAGCGATGAAACCACCGAGTTTGCACTCACCCATTTTCACCAGTTGTTTTTTAGTCTCGATTGTGCGCCTGCGCGCACCAAAAAACACCTCTCCACACCGGCACGGAAATCTGCATGCAAGCGCATGAACATGTTTCTGCGATGGATGGTCCGTAATGATGACCGCGGGGTAGACTTCGGCTTGTGGAAAAAAATAAAACCAAGTCAACTGGTGTGCCCGCTGGACGTGCACGTGGAACGGGTTGCACGCAAGCTAAATCTTCTAAAAAAACAAGCTGCCAATTGGAAGGCAGCCGTTGAACTCACACAAGCCCTTCGGATACTTGACCCCCGCGACCCGGTTAAATATGATTTTGCACTGTTCGGATTGGGCATAGAAGGCGAAATTTTCAACTAGTTGTCAAACCGGCACCGCCTCTTTTTGATTTTTCAATCCACAAAACTATTGCCCCTAACAGTCGATCACTTTTTTTTTATCAACGGTGGCTGACTTGGAGAAAAAAGTTTCTACCTTTTACCACCTTTTGAACCCTTTAACCAACAGCTATGAACCTGAACGTTGACGCTGAAAAGCAAATTACCTACGATGCCATTGTAGTGGGCACGGGCATCAGTGGGGGCATTGCTGCCAAAGAACTAACAGAGAAAGGCCTGAAGACGCTGGTGCTGGAACGTGGCCGCGATGTGAAACACCCCGACTACCCCACGGCCACCAAAGACCCCTGGCAACTGCCCAACGCCAACAGACCCACGCAAGAAGATTTGCAGAAGCAGGGCGTGCAGGCACGAACGGGCTACACCGTTAACCAGGATTCCAAGCATTGGTTTGTCAACGACCTGGAACACCCCTACACCGAAAAAGAAGGCAGCCGCTTCGACTGGATGCGCGGCTACCACGTGGGCGGCCGCTCCATTATGTGGGGCCGCCAAAGCTACCGCCTCAGCCCCATGGATTTTGAGGCAAACGCCAAAGATGGCATTGCTGTAGATTGGCCCGTGCGTTATGCCGAGATCGCACCCTGGTACGACTACATTGAGCAGTACATAGGCGTGAGCGGGCAACTCGAAGGACTGCCCCAACTGCCGGACGGTAAGTTTCTGCCACCCATGGAATTGAACTGCGTGGAGTTGGAACTCAAAAAAACGTTGAAAGAAAAATTTGGCCGTGCGTTTACCATCGGCCGCACTGCACATGCCACCGCACCGCTGGCACACACCCCGTGGCGTGGCACCTGCCAATTCAGAAACCTCTGCATACGCGGATGCCCTTACGGAGGGTATTACAGCAGCGTGGCCGGTGGCTTGATTTCCGCTGAGAAAACCGGATTGATGACGCTGCGACCCAACTCTGTGGTGCACCAAATCACCTACGATGAAAACAGCGGCAAAGCAACTGGCGTGCGCGTGCAAGATGCCGTGACAGGCGAGCAACTGGAGTTCAACGCAAAAATTATCTTCCTCTGCGCCTCTACCATGGGCTCTACGTTTATCATGCTCAACTCCATTTCCAACCGCTTCCCCAATGGGTTTGGAAACGACAGCGGTGAACTTGGCTGCAACATCATGGACCACCAACTGGGCGTGGGCGCGGGTGGCGAGTTTCCCGGGTTTGAAGACCAATACTATTTTGGCCGAAGAGCCAACGGGTTTTACATTCCGCGTTTCCGAAACATTGGTAACGACAAGCGAGACTACTTGCGCGGTTTTGGTTATCAAGGTGGTGGCAGTCGTCAAGGCTGGTCTAGCCTGGTGGCAGAGATGGCGGTGGGTGAAGACCTAAAGAAATTGGCCTCGAATCCTGGCAAGTGGACTATCGGTATGATGGGCTTTGGAGAAATTTTA
>DHLV01000205.1:0-337 GCA_002405445.1 Flammeovirgaceae bacterium UBA4659
CCGATGAAGTAAAATCTCCGACCGAAGAAATGAGACAATCGGCCTAACATCATTCGTGGACTCAAACAAACATCACAGGTTATCGACTGCTGGCGTATTGGTGGCGCTTGGCATCATTTATGGCGATATCGGCACCTCGCCCATCTACACGTTCGGTTTTATCGTGGGCAAAAATGCGGTATCGGAGGAGCTGATCTTTGGCGGGCTTTCGTGCGTTTTTTGGACCCTCACCATCATCACCTCCTTCAAATATGTATATCTGGCACTGCAAGCCGACAACAAAGGTGAAGGAGGAATTTTTGCACTGTATGCCTTGGTGCGCAGGTACAAAGCCAGC
>DHLV01000205.1:433-865 GCA_002405445.1 Flammeovirgaceae bacterium UBA4659
TTTTGCACTGTATGCCTTTGTGCGCAGGTACAAAGCCAGCTGGGTGATTTTTCCTGCTATCATTGGGTGCTGCACGTTGATCGCTGATGGTTTTATCACACCAGCGATGAGTGTGACCTCTGCGGTAGAGGGCTTGAAAGCTTTGGCACCCACGATTTCTACCAATACGATCACCACCATCGTGATCATCATTTTGGTTTTGCTTTTTGTATTTCAACAGTTTGGCAGCAGCGTGGTGGGAAAAACGTTTGGGCCCGTCATGCTGATTTGGTTCTTGTTCATTGGCTCCATTGGTGCCTACCACTTGGTCGGAAATTTAGGGGTGCTGGAGGCCGTTAACCCAATTTATGCCATCAACCTGTTGGCCAAATACCCGGGTGGGTTTTGGCTGCTGGGTGCAATGTTCTTGTGTACTACAGGTGCGGAAGCCTT
>DHLV01000205.1:1052-2197 GCA_002405445.1 Flammeovirgaceae bacterium UBA4659
GGGGATTTGTAAAGGTATGTCTGTTGTTGAGTTACTTTGGGCAGGGCGCCTGGTTGTTGAGCGAATTCAACGGCAAGACATTGAACGGTGTGGTTCCATTCTTCGCCATCATCCCACAATGGTTGTTGATTTTTGGAATCATCATCGCCACCATGGCCACCATCATCGCCAGTCAGGCATTGATTTCTGGCACTTTCACGCTGGTGAACGAAGCCATTAAACTGAAGTTTTGGCCCGCTACGAGGGTTCGTTACCCCAGCACGGTAAAAGGGCAGATTTACATCCCCGCCATCAACTGGATATTGATGTTTGGGTGCATCATGGTAGTGTTGTATTTCCGAGAGTCTGATAAGATGCAGGCAGCATATGGCCTGGCCATCACATTTGACATGCTGATGACTACTTCATTGCTGGTGTATTATTTCTCCACGGCAAAAAAGTCCACCATTCGATCCAGTTTGTTGGCCATCGTCTTTTTTACAGTGGAGGGTGCATTTTTGATATCAAACCTCAGCAAGTTTTTGCATGGCGGTTGGTTTTCATTTGTAATTGCGTTGAGTTTCTTTTTGATGATGTTTATTTTGATGCGCGCCCGCGGGCTCCGCGACAGGCACACCGAATTTGTCGACCTCAAGCACTATGTACCCTTGATAGAAGACTTGCAGGCAGACCAATCAATCCCGAAAGAGGCTACCAACCTGGTATACATGTCAGTGGCAGACAGCAAACGGTACATCGATTCGAACATCATCTATTCGATTTTTAAAAAGCGACCCAAGCGAGCAGATTGCTATTGGTTTGTGCATGTCGATACCGTTGATAGTCCGTACACTTCGAAGTATTCCGTAGACACCATCATTCCCAAAAAGTGCTTCTTTGTGCGCATCAAGTTAGGATTCAAGGCTGACCACCGCGTGAACCTGTTGTTCAATAAGATTCTACACGACATGGCAGAAGCAGCGGAAATTGACGTCACCAGCCATTACGAGTCATTGAAAAAGCACAGCATGCCGGCCGACTTCAAGTTTATCATCCTGCACTCCCTTGCGTCTGTTGACAGCGAGATTTCAACGTTTGATAACCTGATCATTCAAGGGTATAGATTTATTAAAAGCCACAGTCTTTCCACGGAAGAAATGTATGGT
>DHLV01000205.1:2320-4797 GCA_002405445.1 Flammeovirgaceae bacterium UBA4659
CCACGGAAGAAATGTATGGTCTTGAACTTGCCAACGAGGAAGTGGAGCGTGTACCCATCATGGTGGGGCCCGCTGCTAAAGTTCGCATCAAACGCGAAAAGGAAGACCTGGAACGCGAGAAGGAATTGCGTTATCACGGCCATCTCAACTGACCGCAATCAAGAGCCCTTTTCCGCAAGTGGCTGTCTTTTCAGGTTAATATCCCTATTTCAGTACGCAGAAAATCGGTATCCGAAAAGTATTGGGTGCGGGCGTACTGTCAATTACAAACCTGCTCATCAAAGAATTTGTCTGGCTCGTAGTCATTGCAAATTTGATCGCTGCACCAATTGTTTGGTATACTGATCGGCCATGCCTGCAAAATTTTGCCCTCCGGATGGACGTACGTCCGGTTTTACTATTGAAAACACTTGCCATGGCAGTATTCATTACCATTTTGGTGGTAAGTTTCTATTCAATCAGAGCCACCACTTCAAATCCATTCGAAGTTTGGGCGTTGAGTAAATCGCCACACCCATTGTTTTGGAAATGCTTCAACACCTCAATTCAATGATCGCAAAATTGCATTTCGGTTCAGCACGATTTGAAATTTAAGCACCGTTCATTTTGAATTTGTACTTTTAGGGATGGACTACAAAATACCGGCAGCCACCCGCATCGGACACGTACACCTCAAAGTATCGAATCTGCAAAAAGCATTAGACTTCTATTGCGCCCTGTTGGGCTTTGAGGTAACTACGACCTATGGAGATCAGGCAGCGTTTATTTCGGCCGGTGGTTACCATCACCACATAGGGCTGAATACCTGGTACAGCCTCAACGCGCACCCGGCACCGGTGCACGCAGCGGGTCTTTTTCACACTGCAATACTCTACCCTACACGCAAAGACCTTGCGTTGGTGGTGCAACGCCTGATTGACCACCGATATCCTTTGACCGGTGCATCCGATCATGGGGTGTCAGAGGCTGTATACCTCAACGACCCTGATGAAAATGGTGTGGAACTGTATTACGATAAACCCAAAGAAGAGTGGCCGCAAAAACAAAATGGCGAACTAGACATGTACACCAAACGACTCGATTTGGACAACCTGCTTGCATTGGCCCAGCCCCGTTTATGATCAATCGGAAACTCTCAAACCATTCAGTCGCTGCGTGCCACTCAAAAAAGAACGCAAAGGCAACGTTATTGGTAAGCACCTGTGTAGCCTACCGGCTTTATTCCCCAATGCAATTTTGAGCGCAGGCTTCGGGCGGAGCGTAGATATTACGGTTAACCTGAGAAATCGGCAAACCCGGGCCAAAACACATTTCTGCCAGGGCATTTGAAGTAGTTAAAATTTTTCGAACCGACAACAGTAGCAATTTTTCAGAAAATCATGATAAAAAAACCAATGACTGATTTCTATTACCTTTTGAATCCTTTGAAGAAACTCCAAATCACTTCACAAGTATTCATATCTTGACTGGTTTTTCCAAAAATCGCTTCGTTGAGGTATTGGTATCCTTGGGGCCAGGTATGTCCACCATTCAAAACAACGTAACTCACCACTTCACTGCCGTTTGTTCCGCCCGGGTACGTTCTTTGCTTAATGGTAGTACCATCATTTGCAATGTCTGGCAAATCAACAGTGATCGGTGTGGAATTACATCCGCTGAGATTTACCCATCTATCTATCGCCTGAAAATGATATAAAATAGTGCCACCTGCCGTTCCACCGGCTGTCATTTGTCCACCGGGAAATGGAACCAGCGGATCAATTGTTCCATGGATATACATTGCCGGAACAGGTCTGCCCGGGTTACAATTGGGAGCGATTGTTGTCGCTTCCATGGTGGCAGCAACCACTGCGATTGCTGCTATTCTATTACTCAGCTCACTACCCAACCGCGATGACACAAAGCCACCATTTGAAATACCTGTTGCATACATTTTTGCACCATCAACCGCATAATTATTGATCAGGTAATCACACATTTGGTTGAAGAACCCAATGTCATTAATGCCTAATTGGTTTGGCGTTGTCGGTCGGCCATCATTCCAGTTATTCCGGATTCCGGAAGGTTATACAAGCACTATTTTGGCTCTGTCAGCGATCGGCTTGAAATCAGCAATATTCATCATTCCCTGGGGTGTGCCACTTCCTCCATGTATGATAAATATGACGGATATCTTTGTTGCGTTGTTGTAACCTTTTGGCAGATAAATAATAAAAACTCTTGATCTTCCATCGATTGTAAAATCCAGTGTCTTTTGCTCACTTGGCTTATCCTCATTTGTTGTCGCATAATCCGTGCTGCACGAAAAAATGATAAGCAAGATGGATAGAACTGACAGCGTATTTCTCATCGGCAGAACGGTTTTACTTATCATTTTTTTTTCGACACATTGCTCATCATATCCAAAATACCGCAATGGCTGATGGAGTATTGCTTACAGGTTATCTGGCAAAGAAAACCCGGGGATAGATAAACTC
>DHLV01000205.1:4929-14145 GCA_002405445.1 Flammeovirgaceae bacterium UBA4659
CACTTCCCGTCTTTTTCCACCCAGGCCCCCTTACCACCCTGCCCGGCTTCGCATTGGTGTGCTCACCATTGGCAAGCACTTGTGTACCATTGACAAACACATGTACCATGCCGGTGCTGTATTGGTGTGGGTTCTCAAATGTGGAGTGGTCTTGTATTTTTTCCGGGTCAAAGATCGCCACATCTGCAAAATAGCCAACGGCCAACGCCCCGCGTTTTTTGATTTTCAAATTCGATGCAGGCAACGAGGTCAACCTGCGTATGGCCTCAGCCAACGTAATCACCTTCTCATCTCGCACGTACTTACCCAGCAATCTGGAAAAGTTACCGTACGCACGCGGATGCGTGGGCGTCTTCAAAAAATTGCCAGAGGCTGTAGCGGATTCAGCATCGGACCCAAAACTGATATAGGGCAATTGAATTTGTTTCTTCACATTCTCTTCTGTCATCAAAAAATAGGCAGTGCCAACACGCGTACCATCAGTGATTACCAGATCCATTGCAGTCTCCTCGGGTGACTTTCCATAAATTTTCGCCACCTGGCCCAGCGTTTTACCCGTAAATTTTCTGCGCAGCGAGTCGTTGGTAAAACCCATCAAAAGTACTTTGTCAAAATCGCCAGCCAATAACATCAAGTTCTCCCATTTATTGGTGGGGGTACGCATTTCCTTCAATGCCTTTTTGCGCGTATCCGGTTGCTTCATTCGCTTGATCCATTCTTTGATACCGCCCTCTTGTAACCACGGGGGCATCGCAGCATCCAGGCCCGTGGCACCTGCGGTGTAGGTGTACATATCGGCTGTGATCTTCAACCCTTCCCTGTTTGCTTTGTCAATTTTTGCGATCACTGAATCGATTTTGTTCCAATTATCCTTACCGCTGAACTTCAGGTGATAAATCTCTGCCGGCAGGTTTGCTTCTCTGGCAATCCGGATGGTTTCATCTACTGCCTCATAAATGGCGTTTCCCTCGCTGCGGATATGGGCGATGTACATACCCCCGTATTGCGCAGCGACTTTACTCAGCTCTATCAGTTCTTCGGTGGTGGCATAGTTGGCAGGTGCGTAGATCAAAGCAGACGTCACGCCCAGTGCTCCTTCTTCCATCGCAGTCTTCACCAGCGCCTTCATGCGTTCCAGTTCATCGGGTGATGGCGTACGGTTTTCATAACCAAGCTCATGCACACGAACTGTGATAGCGCTCACAAACGAAGCCACGTTGGGGCTCACGCCTCTTTTTTCCAAACCTTCCAAGTATTGACCCAGCGTGGTCCAATCGATTTTGTACTGCCAATCAGGGTCGCGTCTCATGGCTTCTTCTTCATCGCGTTTCATCTGATCATTCATGGGACCCATCGAACCCTCGCCCAGCACTTCCAAAGTTACCCCCTGCCGAATGTCACTTTGCGAATTGCCATCGAACAGCAATGAAACTTCACAGTGGCTCAGCATGTTGATAAATCCTGGTGCCACCGCCAAACCTCTGGCATCTACTTCCTTCTTGCCAGCAGCATCTGATAAGTCGCCAATGAATGCTACGGTGTCGGCATTGATTGCCACATCAGTAACGGCTCCTTCCTTGCCGGAACCATCGTACACCGTTCCGCCCCTGATCACTACATCATATTCCGGTTTTTTGCATGCCGCCAGGCACAATAGCACAAATAAAAATGGTGTAATCTGTTTCATAAAAATAGGTTGATTGATTTTACGTGGAGTAATTTTGGAAAAAAAGTTGAGGAATGTTTTTTGGTATTCAATCATGTAGCTGCATCTTTTGATCGTTATGACCTTCTTTTGACAACACGCCCGACACGTGAGCCTGTAACCTTGCCTGCGCGCCACACTGCCTTGCCGTTTACCCAAACCTGTTGAATGCCTGTAGAGATGTTCTGTGGATTCTCCAGCGTAGCCTGATCCAACACCGAGTCAGCATCGAACAACACCAAGTCTGCGTAGTTTCCAGCCTTTATCCTGCCACGCCTTTCTATCCCTATTTGGTCTGCGGCCAAAGCAGTCATCTTGTAGATAGCCTCCTGCAGCGTGAGTATTTTGTGTTCACGCACATAACGACCGAGTATACGTGTAAATGCACCAAACCCACGGGGGTGTCGGCCGGAACTTGAGCCATCGGAGCAAATGTTGGTGTGCTTCCACATCAACAATTGCTTGACGTCATCCTCAGCCATGCTGGTTGCTACGATGCTGCCGTTGCAATCCCCGTGCTTTTGGTCGCACTCATCCAATCTTCTCACTAACTCAATGAGCATTTTCTCAGGCGAGCGTTTCTCAATCTTAGCTGCGTCAGCCAAACTTTTGCCGTTGTACTCAGGATTGGGTTGATAGTTACTGAAGATGATGCCTTCTGCACTGGTGACTTCACGCAAAATGAAAGCTGCCTCGCGCTCATCGCTGAAATTGCGGTCAGGAAATAAAACACGAATGGTTGAGGACCAATAAGTATATGGGTACAAATCTGCCGTGATGTCGATCCCTTCTTGTCGGGCAGCTTCCAAAATCCGTAAAGTGCTATCAGACTTACCCCATAATCCGCGCATTGCCAATTTAAAATGACTGATTTGCACGGGCACTTTTACCTCTCTGCCAATGGTGATGATCTCACCAAGTGCATCCCAAAAATACCGATCTTCGCTGCGGAGGTGACTAATATACCTGCCGTTGTATTGGGGGAGTATTGCTGCTATCTGCAACACCTCCTCTTTGGCTGAATAGATGCCGGGATCATATTCCAAACCCGTAGATAAACCCAAGGCACCCGCTTGCAAATCCGCATGTGCCAACTGAATCATGCGGTCAATCTCCGCTTGGGTGGCCTTCCGCTTGTAATCAGTACCCAGCACATGATCGCGCAAAGTATTGTGGCCGCTGTATGAGCCCACGTTGACAGAAACAGCACTATCGTTCAACAGTTGGAAATAGTCGCGCAACGGAAAATGTGAGCCCCCATCTTGCCCAACGATGATGGTGGTAATACCTTGACTGACCAATGCCAACGCTGATGGATCCTTGCGAAGACCTCTGTCGTGGTGACTGTGGGTATCAATAAATCCGGGCGCCAGAGCCAGCCCGTTGCCATCCACCTCCTCTGTGCCAACCGCTCGCGAAAGATCACCCATCGCGGCAATGGTATCGGCACGGATGCCCACATCTGTTACTATCGGGTCACCACCTGATCCATCAAACACGCGAGCCCCTCGTATGATAGAATCATAACATTGTTTTTCACATCCAGTAAGGAGTACCGGCAGGAGTAAAAGTAGAATTGTTTTGCCGGGTGCGATGCGCTCAAAGTATCGTTTCATGATACAGAATGATGTCCAGAATTCAAGGTACAGCAATATTTTGAAATAGCACCAACGGATTTTTGAATCAGGTTGTATCTGTAGATGGGTGGTTCAAACTGCAGGGCTGTTCCTCTATCACCTGTAATGATCATTTTCCGGATTCCATCTTCCACAAAAACTTCATCTCGGGGTGGTCATCCCGAAAGCATTGTCAGATGACTTCGGAATCTCAACCCGAGCGGCCCTGTCATGATTGATTGGTTTGAAGTTGTAAATTTATTTCAACTATTTTGAACCGGATGAGCACGATGCCCAAAATTTTCGTTGAACAGATGCATCAACAATTGGGTGCGGACAGCCAACTTTTTTTTGAGTCGCTGCAACAACCTGCACCTACCAGCATCCGCATCAACCCGGTCAAATGGCATTCCCCCCATAAGATGCATATCGAGTGGACGCAGCATGGCCGTTATTTGGCAGAGCGGCCAAGCTTTACCTTCGACCCGTTGTTTCATTCGGGTTGTTACTATGTACAAGAAGCGAGTTCGATGCTACTCGAACAGGCGGTGAGGCAGTCTGTGCACCTTTCCGAACCGCTGATTGCGCTTGACCTGTGCGCTGCGCCCGGAGGTAAGTCAACCCACTTATTGAATTTACTCCATGATCAATCGTTGTTGGTGAGCAACGAGGTCATCAAGTCAAGAGCCAGCGTGCTGGCTGAAAACATTCAGAAGTGGGGTCATGTAAATGCAGTAGTGACCAACAACGATCCAAAGCAGATCGGGCAACTGGCCGGTTTCTTTGACTTGATGGTGATCGATGCACCCTGCTCTGGTGAAGGCCTTTTCAGGAAGGACCCCAAAGCAGTTCGTGAGTGGTCTGAGCAAAATGTGGCATTGTGTGCACAACGGCAACAACGGATCATCGCGTCTGTGTGGCCTGCGTTGAAAGAAAACGGAATCATGATTTACAGCACATGCACGTACAATCAACGTGAAAATGAAGACAACCTCAAATGGCTCTGCTCACAACACGAAGTTGAGTTTATTTCGCTGCAACTTGACCCCACTTGGGGCATTCAGGAATCGAAAGAAGGAAATGTGATTGCATACCGGTGTTATCCGCACCGTGTAAAGGGTGAGGGATTTTTCATCTCTGTTATTCGCAAAAAAGAGGCTGAGTCGAAACGGAACGTTAACATGAAAGTCAGTTTACCTGTTGCAGGCAAACAAGTCAAAGAGCACCTCGCACGGTGGCTATTGAATGGCCCGCAAGAGTTCATTCAGTTAGACGATTTGGTCATTGCAGTGCCCGGGCAGTACCTGCGTGAGATCAGCACATTGAGCAATCAACTCAACACAATGCTGCGGGGCACCGCGGTTGCCACCACAAAGCATCACAAATTGGTGCCCGAGCATGCGCTGGCCTTATCACGGTATCTTAACCGTGTAGCCTTCCCACAACAGAACCTCACGCTTGACGAATCACTCGCCTACCTGCGTAAAGATGTTGTGAACATTGGCGGAGGATTGACGGGCTTTGGATTAGTCAACTACCAACAGGTGCCGTTGGGTTGGGTTAATTTTTTAGAGCACAGAACCAATAATCTTTATCCTTCTTCATGGCGGATATTGAAAAAATAATTGGCACTTTTGTTTTCATTAAATACCTGGATAGTATGGTAAAACGTTTGGTCAAAGGAGAGCGAAAAATATTTGGCGTTTGCAGCGGCCTTGCCAATTATTTTGATGTTGACCCCACCATTATGCGCGTGCTTTTCATCATGGGTGTTCTCACGTTTGGTACAGGGCTGTTGCTGTACATCGTGTTGGCGGTTGTGATGCCGGACAAGTAAAAAACGCATGATGGAAAAAATACCCTTGGTACGCAAGCAGTACCTCACCACTTATGTTTTTGTAACCAGTTTGTTTATGCTGTGGGGCATTGCTCTTTCGATGGGTGATGTACTGAATCGGCACTTTCAAAAGGTATTGCACATTTCGTTGGCCGAATCAGGTCTGGTACAATTCTCACTATTCGGTGCCTATGCCGTGATGGGCATCCCCGCGGGTTGGGTCATGAAAAAGCACGGGTACAAAAATGGCGTGTTGGTGGGTTTGTGCTTGTATGCAACGGGCGCCTTCTTGTTCATCCCCGCTGCAGCTGCCGAGTCATTTACATTTTTCCGCATTGCGTTGTTTGTGCTGGCCTGTGGGCTGGCTACGTTGGAGGCCGTAGCACATCCGTTTAGCGCTGCTTTGGGCGATGAGGAACGATCTGAACAGCGTATCAACTTGTCACAGACTTTCAACGCAGTGGGAACCATGATCGGCCCCATGCTGGGTGGTTTCTTCATTTTACGAGCCGCACTCACCGGTGATATACAACAAGATTTGTTCTCGGTGAAGATACTCTATGCTGCCATTGGTTTAGTGGTATTGTTGATCGCGTTTACTTTTTGGTTTGTGAAAGTGCCGAGCGTTCAACTGCCGGTTGACAACAGCACCCGCGGGTACAAAGAGCTCTTCAAAATCAACCATTTCAAATGGGCAGCAATCACACAGTTCTTTAACGTGGCTGCACAAGGTGGCACCTGGGCTTTCTTTATCAACTATGCAGTGAAACACATGCCAAACATGAGCGATGAAGCAGCATCATATTACTTCACCGTAAGCATGGCGATGATGTTGCTGGGCAGAATGGTGGGTACCTACCTGATCAACTTCATCGCACCTAACAAGCTGCTTGCCATGTTTGCTACTGGCAGCATTTGCTTTTGTGTGGCGATATCCCAACACCAGGGCTGGTTTTCTTTCGCCTGCCTTATCGGATTACAGTTTACGTTTTCAATCATGTTTCCCACCATTTTCGGGTTGGGGTTGCGCAACCTGGGCGATCTGCGGGAAAAGGCCGCGTCCATCATTGTGATGGGTGTGGTCGGTGGCGCAGTCTTCCCTCCCATCATGGGTTGGGTAGCAGACAGGCACGGGGTGGCTAATGCCTACCTGCTTCCGATTATCTGCTACCTGGTGATTTTGCTCTTCGGCCTGCGTTTATACAAGGCAGACAGTCAAAAAACATAGGTTCGAAAAACATTTTCCTTCTCACAGGTGTTCATTTGTTATGAGCAAAAAGACAGAATACCTCATCGTGACCAGCACGGGCTTATTGCTGGTCTACACAGTATTGGCCGCATTGCCGATCACATTCGCACTGATTTTTCTATTGTTTCTGGCGACATCTGTATTCACTATTTGGATGGTGATCACGATATTGAAGGACAAAACGAACCTGAGCAGCAAAAAATTTGATGACTTCTTTTACGAAGACTCCGGCATACAGCGATCTAAGTGATGGCAAGGTTCATCGTCAATTGATCAGAAATTGATGGACATCAGCCCCGCAGTTGACAACTATATTCTCTACAAACCGGAGCGTGTTAGGCTCACGCATCAGATACTGCGCGACATCATTTTTGAAACTGTAAAAGATGCTACTGAACAGATCAAATGGGGCTGCCCCTTTTATATCAAAGATGGGCTGCTTTGTTACCTCAACTTTGAAAAGAAAACCAAACAGGTTGTATTGGGTTTTGTGGAGGGCAACGCAATGAACGACAAGTATCACTTATTTAGCCACGACACTGCCCAAATCAAAAAGATCTACTTTCAAAATGCCGAGTCCATTCCTGTTGCAAAAGTGAAATTATACCTCCGCGAGGCCACAAAAATCAACTGTAGGAAAGAGAAAAACTACATCAACGTCAAAAAGAAAGGCTAAAGCGCGGTGTAACGCCCCAATCTTTTTTCTCAATACTACAACAAAGTACTCCAACCAATCGTTGAGTGAGCGTGTCTAATCTTGCAACGACCAAACCAGCCAGCCATGCTTTGGATCATCCAACTGCCGCACCAGTCTGAAACCGAAATCTGGAGTGAAGAAAAATTAACCATGATGCACGAAAAGTGCTTATTCTACGGGGCTACCCCGCATTGGGTAAAGATCATGCCTGTTGTCAAAAGCTCGGACATTGAAAAGCCTTCTCCAAAGGAGAATACACAATTGATCTCGATTCGGAAAACAGGTTAGGCAGACTTTACCTCTAAAAACTCATCCCACTCGTTATGATGGGCACCGGTAATGTCGCGCAAAAACAAAGCGTAGCTTGGTTTGTAGGGCTTCCTTCTTAACTCCATGCAGGCTTCCTCGGGTGTGCGATCGCCCTTTTTTGCATTGCACTTTTTACAAGCTGTTACCAAATTGACCCAACTATGCTGACCACCGCGCGAACTGGGCACTACGTGATCTAAGGTCAAATCTCGTTTGGTGCCACAGTATTGGCACTCTGAGTTATCTCGTTTAAAGATATTTTGGCGGGTAAGGTTGACGCCCTTGTAGGGAGCATTGACATAGCGATTGAGGCGAATGACTGAGGGCAATGGAAAACTGCGCGTTACCGAGTGGATTCGATGGCCGTTGGCAGTGCGCACCATTTCACTTTTATTGAGAAACACCAAAATAAACGCGCGCTCCACTGAGCATACCATCAATGGACTAAAATCCTGATTCAACACAAGTACCCGGCTGTTCACGCCTTTAAGATAAAACCAAAAATTGGTTCACGCAAAAGTCCTAAGCATTCCGCACCCTCAAAAAGCACTCGATGGTGCTGGTAGCAACTTTTGAATCTGCATCTTGCAGTATTCGCCCTTCCAGCAGATCGATTTTCACGCGCCCGTGAACATGCATGACTTTGTCTTTAGCCAACATTAGACCAACAGTTTTCGATTGCTCAGCATGGATCACCACCACATCGCCTGCTTGTGGGCTGTTGATGGCAGGAAAGTGCGCCAGCCAATTCATGACGTTTCGCTGCAATGGATAGCCGCCAATGCGATAAACACTCTGTATGAGCCCTACGCCATCGATGCCAAAAGGGCTTCGGCCTCCTTCCATTTCGGGTGCATTCAGATACTTCATCGCCATGTTTTTCAAAAACTCACCATCCCGTTTCTGCCCGATCGACTTGGCTTCACCATTGAATGCAAATTGCTCTTCCATTTTGAACAGCTCAGATTGCGAAATCGGCACTACACTGCCCATCACAATAGAGAGGGGGGTTTTCTTATACAAGATGGTTGAACAAACGTCTGTGGTGATCTTGAATTCCGCAGTATTGATTTGTTCAAAATACTCAGCAGTAATGGCATGGTGCTGTTTCGTTTCAATCCAGCCTGCAGATTGATCAAAATACAATTTGATTTGCAGCCATTTTCTATCCTTGCTGGTGTCCAGCACTTCGTAGTGGTCGCCAAAGAGAAGCTGTGTCACTTGCAGCGAAAGGTGGCTCGGGTCTTTTCGAACCGAGACCATTGACAACCGGCAAACTCCATATTGTGCCTCCATCTTTACCGTAATTTAACCCGAGCCAACTCACGGTTGACGTCACGTTCTTTAATACTTTCGCGCTTATCGTGCAATTTTTTACCACGTGCCAACGCAATTTCCAACTTTGCCAGACCTCGCTCATTCACAAAAAGGCGAGTGGGTATCAGCGTAAAGCCCTTTTCTTCAACCTTGCCATCCAACTTACGAAGTTCCGAACGCTTCATCAACAGCTTTCGTTCACGCGCTGCCTCATGGTTGTAGTGCGTACCCTGCTCGTAGGGTGAAATATGAATGCCCTTCGCAAAGAGTTCGCCATTGTTGAGGTAACAATACCCATCTTGCAGGTTCACTTTCCCTTCTCGAATAGATTTGATTTCAGTCCCTTTAAGCACAATTCCCGCCACAAACCTGTCAATCAATTCATATTGAAAGTAAGCCTGCTTATTCTTGATATTGATATCGTTGGAAAAACGTGTCTTCATGATGAGGAGGGGGGCGTAAACATCTGCTTCTATTTGTCTTTCA
>DHLV01000205.1:14254-18589 GCA_002405445.1 Flammeovirgaceae bacterium UBA4659
AGGCGTAAACATCTGCTTCAATTTGTCTTTCTTCAACATTTTTTGCCCTGTTTTTCCAGTGGCTATCAGGCGGTCGGCCGTTTTTGCTTCGATGCTGCAAATCAATTCGTTTCGTTCCACCTTTTCCACGGTAGCCGTAAATATAACCGCTTCACCAACAAACGCTGGGCTTTTATGCTCAATACTTAGAAATGTGCCCACACCCTCCTCATCGTCTTCTTTCATATCAATAAAGAATAGCCTTGATGACCACTCAAAATCGCGTGCCAGCGAAAAAGTAGAAAATACACGGTGAAGTACAACACCCTGAAAGGCGGCCAAATCTTCTTCCGTTACCACCTTGGTATAAACTTTGGTATCTCCCGGTTGAAAAATATTTTTCATTATTTCTCTATGAACCAATTGCCAAGTTAGCAATTGGTGCAATATCGAAAGCACTAAAACGTGACGCGAGGTATTTATAGTGTGCAGCCATGGCAATCATCGCTGCATTATCGGTACAATATTCCGGCTTTGGTAGGTATGTCACCCATTTCTCCTTTTGTGCAATACCCATCAATGCTTTTCGCAAGCCACTGTTGGCTGCCACGCCTCCTGCAATGGCAATTTGTTGAATGCCCGTTTGCCGCACGGCAGCTTTCAACTTTGCCATCAGCATTTTCACCAGTTGAAACTGCACGCTGGCGCAAATATCATTCAGGTTCTTTTCAATAAAGTTATGATCGATTTTCTTTTGGTCACGCAAAAAATATAGCACTCCTGTTTTGATGCCGCTGAACGAGAAATCCAGACCGGGCACCGAGGTGTGGCCAAACGAAAAAGCATTTGGATTGCCAAGCTGTGCGAATTTGTCAATGAGCGGGCCGCCCGGGTAAGGCAGGCCCAGCATTTTTGCCGTTTTATCAAACGCCTCGCCCACGGCATCATCGCGAGTTTCGCCAATCACAGTCATCTTCAAAAAATCATCTACTAGTACCAGTTGCGTGTGCCCACCGCTCACGGTCAGACACAAAAACGGAAAGGTAGGAACTGGGTCATCAATAAAATGAGCCAACACGTGTGCCTCCATGTGGTTTACCTCAATCAGCGGCACGCCAAGCGCAAGTGCCATGCCCTTTGCAAACGAAACACCCACCAAAAGTGAACCCATTAATCCCGGGCCCCGCGTAAAGGCTATGGCATCAATATTCGCTGTATCGATACCAGCACGCTGAATGGACTCGTTTACCACCATGTATATGTTTTGCTGGTGTGCGCGCGAGGCTAGCTCGGGTACCACCCCGCCATATTTCTGGTGTACATTTTGTGAGGCAATTACATTATTAAGTACCTTGCCTTGTTGTATCACCGAGGCAGAGGTTTCATCGCACGATGACTCAATTGCAAGGATGGTGGGAGGCATGTTTGGTATAAAAATGAAGTGGCAAGTTATCAAAAATTGGCTTTTACTTCGATTCAGGAAGCTGGCATTTTATGCCATCCTTCTGGTGGTCACCCTTGTGGTCGCAATTTTTCTTCTTTTCCAGTTGCCCGCAGTTCAAGAGGCACTGCTTTCCCGCTACACCCGTAAATTTTCGAATACTTCTGATTTTCCGATCAGATTCAAAAGTTTCTACCTGCGCTGGTATGACCAATTGGAAATAGAGGGGTTAGAAATCAAGGACAGCGAAAGGAACACGATGATCGCGATCCAAAAATTGAGCATCAATTTCCGCTTTCGCAGTTTACTCGATCATAACAATATCAACATCGATGGTGTGGCAATCGATCATGCGGACGTCAACTTAAAAACAATTGCCGAAACCGACACCAGTAAGAATCTAAACATCAACGTGTTTATCAACCGCCTGAGCGGTAAAACGGGTGGCGGAGGCAACCCGCCAAAGATAAACATTGGTGAAGTTTCGCTCGCCCAATCTACATTCAGTTTGAATGAAACGCAGCTCGATTCTATCACAAGAGGGTTTGACTACCATCACTTCAAAGTTGATGTAGAGGCAGAACTCAATGCTTTCAAAGTAATTGGAGATACTGTTGAATTCAAAGTAAACTCAATGCAGGCACAAGACAAAAAGACCGGATTGAAGATCAAAAATCTATCCACTTTTTACCGCATTTCACAGACAGCGATGGAGTTTCTGGATCTCAAACTTTCAGCCAACGACAGCTACATTTCTGATACGATCATATTTTCATACAAAAGCCAGCGCGATCTGAGTGACTTCAACAAGAAAGTAAATATCAAAGCCAAACTCAAAAACACTGTTATCTATCCCAAAGACCTCGCGTTGTTCAATGCAGAACGCATCCTTTTGCCAGAGCCGCTGGAACTGAACGGTTCGGTAGCCGGAAAGGTCTCAGGTTTTGTCTACAAAAACATGCAGGCTAAACTCGGAAAAACATCTGTAAAAGGAACGTTGCGAATGGATGGGTTGCCCAACATTTCGGAGACTTTTATTGATTTGAGCGTAAAAAAAGGAAGCGTACGTATCACCGACTTGAGTTTCCTCTTTCCCGAAAACATCAACAAACTTCTGAAGCCTTTGGGCGATTTCACGCTCAACGGAATGTTTCAGGGCTATATCAGTGACTTTGTGGCAGACGGTGATTTTATCGGCAGCCTGGGTCGTATCAAGTCTGATATTAATCTCAAAATTAACCCGACAAACGTCAACAAGTCGAGCTATAGCGGCAATCTGGTATTATACGATTTCGATTTAGGGAAATACCTGGCCGACACTGCCAACTTTCAAAAGGTATCGCTTACGGGTAAAGTGCAAGGAATTGGGCTTACGGAGAGCACAGCCGATTTTTTACTCAACGGGCAAATCTCTTCCATTGGTATCCGCAGGTACAATTACAAAAACATCACCACCAATGCGCGCTTTGCGAAGCAACTTTTTAACGGGCAACTTCGAATTGATGACCCGAATTTACAATTTAATGCAACCGGGTCTGTGGACGTGCGCCCGGGTAAAAATCTGCTGAAGATCAAAGCCAATTTAGACACCGCTTATTTGCACAACATCGGGCTTAGCAAGGATTATCTATTCATTGGAACATATTTGGACATCGATACCAAAGGATTGGCCATTGATAGCCTGGTCGGAGACGCGGTTTTTAGACATACACAAGTGAATTATCAGCAACAAAGATTGGAACTTGACTCGCTCCACATTGTTTCTGAGCGGGAAAACCAGGAACGAAGACTCTTACTGCGCAGCTCACTGGCTGATGTGCAGTTGCACGGGAATTATCTCTACTCGACACTATTCAACGACCTGACCAAACTTTTTACGGAGCTACAACTTAACCTCAGAAATGACAAGAAAGAGATTGCTGACTATTATCAGAAAAAAAACAAACAGGTGCAGGATTACTATGCCGACTTTGAAGTGAACCTGAATGATTTAAACCCTTTGATTACACTTGCCAACCTTGAGTTCGGCATTGCGCAGCGAACGAAGGTAACGGGCAGGTTCACCAACGGCATCACCTCATCGCTCCAAGCATACTCAACAGTTGATACGCTGCAAATAAATGGTCGGCACTTCCTGCAAAATGAAATTGAGTTTTCAGGCTCAAAGTTCCGCGACAGTGTTTCCGTTTTGGCCATGCTCACAATTCATTCAAAACGCCAGTTGTTGGGAAGTGCTTTTACTGCACACAACCTGTTTTCTGAGGCAATATGGGATCGCAACCATATCGCGTTTAATCTCGATGCTGATCAGGAAAAGAGCACCAACCTCGTCAGGCTGAAGTCTGAAATAGATTTCCTGAAAGACAGCACACGTATCAGGTTGCTACCCTCACGTATACGAGTGCTGGGCAAAGAATGGAAAATCAATCAGAAGAATTTCACGCTCAACAAAGGAAAAGAATGGGAAATACACGATTTGCAAATCTACAATGATGAAGAATCCATTTTAATTGACGGTGCCATTTCACAACAACCCGAAAAAGCGTTGAATGTAAAGGTCACCCAACTTAATTTGAATATCATCAATGCAATCAGCAGAGAAAAATTCACCGGCATATTAAATGGTGAGGTGGTTGCCAAAGACATATACCAAAACACTTATTTTCAAAATAACCTGAAGGTTTCACAATTGACAATCAATAATTTTTTGATCGGAGATGTCAGCGGCAACAATACCTGGAATCGCGACAAGGGCGTGTTTGACATCGACTTCACCATTGATCGTTTGCAACAACGCACGGTGTCGCTCTCGGGGTACTACGATCCCAAACAACGGGAGCCGCTGTTCCTCAATGCCAACTTGGCAAAAGCTAACTTGCGCATGATAGAGCCTATTTTGCGTGGTATATTTCTTC
>DHLV01000205.1:18712-24283 GCA_002405445.1 Flammeovirgaceae bacterium UBA4659
CTATTTTGCGTGGTATATTTTCTAATATAGATGGAACGCTAACGGGTCAATACAAGATTACAGGCAGCTTTGCACACCCCCAGGTAAATGGAGAAGGCCAAATTGAAAACGGACAAATGACCATTGATTACCTGAAAACCACCTACCATTTGAACGGTAAATTGAAGATGAATCCCACACAGGTGATTTTTAACGAGGTTACTGTTACAGATGCACTTCAAAACAAAGGCTTTTTTGATGGCTACCTCACCCATTTGAATTACCGCAACTTCCGTGTGGTAGTCAACGCCTCTTTCAACAATTTTCAAATGTTGAACACCACAGCCAAAGACAACTCGCTTTTTTATGGGCAAGCCTACGCAACTGGCGTTTTGAACATTCTTGGACCGTTTGAGAACCTCAAGATTTCGGCTACCGCACGCTCGGAAAAAAATACCCGCATCTTCATCCCGCTGACTTCCTATGAATCGGTTGAGAAGAAAGACTTCATCTCTTTTATCAACCTAACCGACACGGTAGCACTTGCCAAATCCACGGCTGTAAAAAAGAAGAAAGCCGGACCAACCGGGCTTACGGTAGACCTGAACCTTGACATTACCCCGGATGCCTATGCGGAAATCATCCGCGACATCAAATCCGGTGATATCATCCGTGGCTATGGCCGTGGGGACATCAAACTTCAAGTAGATACCAAAGGAGAGTTCAACATGTTCGGAGTGTATGAATTCGAGCGTGGGTTTTACAACTTCACTCTCTATGATCTGATCAACAAAGAATTTATGATCAACAAGGGCAGTCGCATCACCTGGTTTGGAGATCCTTATGCAGGGATTTTATCACTGTCTGCCACCTACCGCCAACTCACTTCGCTCGCTCCTATCTTGCCCGACCAAAGCAATGCGAATTTGCCGCAAATCAAAAGAAAGTATCCGGTAGATGTGGTAATGAAACTGGATGGCCCGATGTTGAGCCCGCAAATCAATTTCGATATTATCGCAAACGACCTGCCCGACAACGTAAGCGGCACAGGGGGTGCTGTGGTGCAGTTGAAGTTCGCATTCAATGCGTTTAAGGCGCGCCTTGACGAGCAGGAGTTAAAAAAACAAGTATTCAGCCTGATTGTATTGCGCAGGTTTTCACCACCGGATGCATTTGCCACCAGCGGTAGTTTATACAACAGCGTGAGCGAATTGTTCTCCAACCAACTCAGCTACTGGCTCAACCAGGTAGATCAGAATCTGGAAATCGATTTGGACCTGGGGTCACTTGACCAAGAGGCATTCAATACCTTCCAGCTGCGACTTTCATATTCGTTTTTGAATGGTCGCTTGCGTGTAACACGAGAGGGGACATTCTCGAACAACCAATACGCACGATCGGATGTGGCCAACATGCTGGGTGATTGGACCGTGGACTACCTGCTCACTGCTGATGGTCAGTTCAGGGTAAAAATGTTCAACCGCACCAACCTCAACCAATTGACAAACACGATCGGAACACAAGCCACGATCACCACCGGAGTCAGTTTGATGCACACGCAAAGCTTCAATAATTGGCGCGAACTGCTGATGTCAGCGCGCGAGCGCAGAAGACGCGAATTGGAAGAAAAGCAAGCCAATGGTGAAGATGACAGTGATCCCAACAATCCTTAGGCCTTTCACAACTCGCCTAAAAATCCTATCTTCGAAACCAAATACAAAACGCCATGGACTTAAAACAAATCATGAAGGCGTATGCCGACCAAATAGGGGGGCAATACACGCAATATGATGCAGACCACTCAATTATTATTGTGCCGATAGCCGGTGGCCGGTTTCAGACTGTGCTGGGCACCATCAAAACCAATGAACTGTACAACCGTAAGTTGATGGTGCTGCACTCAAAGGTTTGTGCAGCCTCCACCCCCATGGATCACAAGATGTTGCTCGAACAAACTGCATATTTCAACTATTGCCGTTTTGTGATCGACCAAAACTACCTGCAAATCGAGGCCGTTGCTTCTTTGGATAATCTTGCTGAAGATACCATCAAAGAAATGATGCAAGAAGTGGCCAACCTTGCCGACCAATACGAAATGAAATTGACCGGGTCAGATATCCACTAGCGGCAAACTTGTCAAAAAATTTTAACCTACCTTTGCCCCGCAAGCCGCTTTATCGTGCTGACGTTTACTGTCAGTAAGGAAAGTCCGGGCAACGCAGAGCACCGTACTTCCTAACAGGAAGGACCTGACGCTAAAGGTCAGGGACAGATAGTGCCACAGAAAACAAACTACCTGGTGCGATTTGCTCGCAGTGGGAAAAGGTGAAAAGGCGGGGTAAAAGCCCACCGGGCAAGTGGCGACACTTGTTGCATGGCAAACCTTACGGGTTGAAAGGCCAAATAGGTCCCGAAGTGGAGTCGCTCGCTCCGCGATCGCGCAAGCAGTCATTCGGGATTGGGTAGGCTGCTAGATGCTGATGGCAACACCAGCACCAGATAAATGATAAAGCATGCCGATGTTGCCATCGGCATGACAGAACCCGGCTTACAGGCTTGCACTTTTTTTATTTTTTAAACGTGATTGATGATTTGTGAACAAATTACCACTCGTTTTTGATCTCGCTAAAAATCAGAAATCTTAAATCAGAAATCTTAAATCTCATCCATGCCCAAAGTTTTGTTGATTGAAGACGAAGCGAGCATCCGCGCAGTGCTGAAAGACATTCTCAAAGACCAAGAAGAGCTCAACCTGAGCATCGAAGAAGCCAAAGACGGTGCCGATGGGCTGGCCAGATTGGAAGCTGACAACTATGACCTGGCTCTGTGCGACATTAAAATGCCCAAAATGGATGGCATGGACGTGCTGAAAGCAGCGAAAGAAAAAGGCATCGCAACAACGTTTATCATGATTTCAGCACATGGAACCACTGAGCTGGCGGTGGATGCCACTAAACTGGGCGCCTACGATTTTCTGCAAAAGCCACCCGACCTCAACCGGTTGTTGATCACCGTTCGCAATGCGCTGGACAAAAACAACCTTGTCAAGGAAACACGCTCACTGAAAAAGAAAGTCTCTCTGAAGTACGAGATGATAGGAAACTCAGCAGCATTGAACGACATCAAAACGGTGATTGACAAGGTAGCCCCGACAGACGCCCGCGTGTTGATCACCGGCCCGAATGGTTCGGGCAAGGAATTGGTGGCACGCCAACTGCATGAAAAAAGTAATCGCGCAAAATTCGAATTTGTAGAAGTGAATTGCGCAGCCATTCCATCTGAGCTGATTGAGAGCGAACTGTTTGGCCACGAAAAAGGATCGTTTACTTCGGCCATCAAGCAACGAATCGGCAAGTTTGAACAAGCAGAGAATGGAACGCTTTTCTTAGACGAGATTGGCGATATGAGCCTTTCTGCACAGGCCAAAGTGCTGAGGGCGCTGCAAGAAAACAAAATCACGCGCGTAGGTGGTGAACGTGACATACCCGTGCATGTGCGGGTGATTGCGGCCACTAACAAAGACCTGAAAACGGAAATCGCTGAAAACCGCTTCCGTGAAGACTTGTATCATCGCTTGTCGGTAATCGTGATCAAAGTGCCATCATTAAATGACCGAAAAGACGATATACCAGCGTTGGTTGAAAAGTTTTTGGCAGACGTGAGCTCGGAAAATGGATGGAAGAAGAAAGAAATTGACGGGAAGGCAATCAAGGCCTTGCAATCTCACACATGGACCGGAAACATCCGGGAATTAAGAAATGTGGTAGAACGATTGGCGATTATGAGCGAATCGGTCATCGGCCAAAAGGAGGTGGAAAAATACCTGTAGGATCACTAGATCCTGTGGGTGCCGGTTTTCTTCGCTTCGGTCTTGCTGTAGGTCGGGCAAGTGTATTGGCTGCAAGCAGTCAAGAAGCTAACCAAGCATAAAAAAACAAGAACTTTTTTCATAGTGATTGCACAATTAAAAGTAAAAATATTAATCTTTTCTTTAAAAAAACGGAAAATACGGGAAAATAAATCCTGAAAGCAGGATATGTTACGCAACCAGCAAATTACACCCCCGCACATCGCTGTTATCCATTCGGCCGAGCACTTCAAAGTAACCGTTTTCCACAATCCGTCCTAAATCCTCTGTTTGGATAAATGCGCAGGAATGGGCATTTGCCAAATCAATCACCGAAATGATCCCCATTTTTCCGTTGGCAATCGTTGAAAACGGGTCATTTAGGTCGCGAATTTGAATGTTCATCGTTTTGGAACTGCGAAAGATTCCCTCACCCCGCGAATAGGCTTGTGAGAGCAACTCGGTCATTCCATACTCAGAGTGGATGGTCTTTACATTGAATCGCGTGCACAAAAACCGGTGTAACTCGTCCCGAACCCACTCTTTTCTGCGTCCCTTCATACCACCGGTTTCCATCACCATGCAATGGCTCCAATCCAATGCGTATTTTTCAGCGATGTCAAGTAATGCGAACGATACCCCCCAAATGAGCGTTTTTCGGCTGTCATGGCGAAGCGCTTCTACTTTCGCCAATAAATCTGCCCGGTTGTAGAGGTAAAAGCCCGAATGGGCCGAGCCGGTTTGTTGAATGAACCAATCGATCATGGCAATCAAAGATGAACCACTCCGTTCAAGGTAAGAAGGCAACAATGCCAACAGGTTGTACTGGCTCAATGGACCATAAAACTGTTCGAATATTGTTTGTGCGTGGCGCAGGTACGAGTCAACGTTCTTAACCAGATGCTTGCTGGTGACCATACCCGTGGTGCCGCTACTGGTAAAAACCGTTTCTGGTTGCCAATGGCTCGTTTGAACCGCATGTGTTTTAAAAAAGCCAATGGGCAAAAACGGAATTTGTTCGATTGATGTTATCTTTGATGGCTGAAGATGCAAATGTCGCAGATAACTAGCGTACACCAGGTTTTCAGTTGCTTGCTGTTGAAACAAACGCAGCGCAATATTTTCGAAGTTGCTTTCGTTTACTAGGGCAAGTGCTTCAAAACTTTTTGGTGCTGACACGCGTTTGAAAATTAATAGTCAAACAAAGATAAAGAATGAGGTCGATTGTTAGTTCGGTGTTGATTTTCAGTTTGATTTTAGCGCTTGATGGGTGCTTTACTGCCCCAACCTATCCGATTGTGCCAAAGATTTCGTTTAGCAATCTTGCCTTTGAAAAAGAAGGTTCTTTTGGTACGTTGGTGCTAACGCTCGATTTTACAGATGGAGATGGGGATTTAGGTGTTGATGATAGTTTCCAAACTGACACAGCGTTTGTTCAGCAATATTATCTTTTGCGTCCAAACCAAGACTTCTCAAACGTCTCAACTAGGTTATTCCCCTACGTTTCAAATGTTGAGTATCGAAACCTCTCACGGTTGCTTTTGGTGAATTATGGGTATGTTCAAAAAAATCCCAATTTTAGTGTACCAAAGGTTGGAAAGCTTAAATTACCAGATGATTCGAGTTTTCCGGGATTGAATTGTAAATATTGGAATCAAAGAAGAGTAGGTGGAAGTGGAAATGATCGTGATGCCATAAAGGATACGGTCTTTACAACAGTCAGTAAAAGTGAGAGTTATTATAAT
>DHLV01000205.1:24453-27389 GCA_002405445.1 Flammeovirgaceae bacterium UBA4659
GGCACAGGTAACTTCAAAATTTTCGACCCAAGCACTAGTCCTGATTTCGCTTTTCCAACCTGTCCCAGTGATAATTTCAATGGCCGATTTCCCGTGCTTGCAAGCGATCCTGGCAAAAAATCACCCTTAGATGGAACGTTAACCTATAGGATAAAGAGCTTGCTAACGGAGGGTGCAATTGGCTCTAAGAAATTTAGGCTGAGCATTCAAATCATGGATCGCTCTTACCATAAAAGTAACATTATAGAGACGGAGCCAACCACATTAGCAGAAATCAGAAGAATTTAATAGAGGCTTGGAAATCGCTGAGGCTCAGCTTCGCTTAGCATGCCATACACGCGCTCAAAAATTTCCTCTGGATTGGGCTTTGAAAAATAGTCGCCATCAGAACCATACGCGGGCCGATGCTCTTTGGCAGTGATGGTAAGCGGAGCAGAATCAAGGTATTGATAACCTTTTTGTACATCCAGCACTTGCTGCATCATAAATGCCGTTGCGCCACCGGGTACATCTTCATCGGCAAATACCACACGGCTGGTTTTCTTCACTGATTCTACGATGGTGTGATGAATATCAAAAGGCAGTAATGATTGCGCATCGATCACCTCGCAAAAAACCCCCTTGCTTTCCAGCTGTGCTGCTGCTTCCATTACCACCCTGCACATTGATCCGTAGGTAACAATGGTTACATCGCTGCCCTCTTTTAAGACCTCGGGCAGGCCGATGGGAAGGCAAAACTCCCCCACATTATCCGGTAATTTCTCCTTCAAGCGGTAGCCGTTCAAACATTCGATCACCAGCGCGGGGTCGTCTGATTGAAACAGTGTGTTATAAAAACCGGCTGCTTGCACCATGTTGCGGGGCGTGAGCACCAGCATGCCACGCAAGCTGTTCAAAATCATACCCATAGGTGAACCTGCGTGCCACATACCTTCCAGCCGGTGGCCGCGGGTCCTCACGATCAGCGGTGCTTTCTGGCCGCCTTTGGTCCTGTATTGCAGGCAGGCTAAGTCATCACTCAAAATCTGAATGGCATACAAGAGGTAATCCAGGTACTGTATCTCTGCAATCGGGCGCAAGCCGCGCAACGCAAGCCCAATACCCTGCCCCACAATGGTGCACTCGCGTATGCCTGTATCGGTCACACGCATTTCACCGAACTTTTCTTGCAGGCCTGCAAAGCCCTGGTTCACATCGCCAATTTTACCCACGTCTTCGCCAAATGCCAACATACGCGGATACCGCTGAAATGCGGCAGTAAAACAGGCTCGCAATACTTCTCGGCCATCTACCAACAACGAGTCATCGGAATACCGTGCTGCAATGCCCTTCACATGAAATGCCGACTGTGCAGACTGGCTGAAGAGGTGAGAATTGAATCGATCCTGGTGGCGCAAAGAAATGCGGTCAATCCACGCATGCAGTTCATCTTTAATATGCGAGTTCTTTCCTATCAATGCCCGCACGGAAGCTTTTGCAGCTTTCATCGAATCGTAATGTACCGCGTTGATGGTTTTGTTGAGTGTATCTACAATCACACGCACTTCGGTGTGCTCATGTTCACATCGCTCGAGCAAACTTACCAATTCTTTTTGCTCAGCTTGAATGTCTTCGTTGAATTCCCTCCACGCTTCATCTTTTGTGCGTTTGGCGGTGGCCTTTGCTTCCCTTTCAATTTCGTCCAACTCGCCCTCACTAGCAAGGCCCTCGTGCAATATCCATTTGCGCATCTGGCGCAAACAATCAAACTCGGTTTCCCATGCCAGCCGCTCTTTTGATTTGTATCGTTCGTGCGAACCGGATGTAGAATGGCCCTGCGGCTGCGTCATCTCAATCACGTGCACTAACACGGGCACGTGCTCATCGCGACAAATCTTCTCTGCTTTTTCGTACGTTGCGCATAAAGCCTGATAGTCCCACCCTCTGACGGTGAATATTTCGAAGCCCTTATCTTTTTTATCGCGCTGGAACCCCGCAAGGATTTTTGAAATGCTTCCCTTGGTTGTTTGGTACTCCGAAGGAACGGAGATACCATAGTCATCATCCCACACTGAAACCAACATCGGTACCTGCAATACGCCTGCTGCGTTGATGGCCTCAAAGAACATGCCCTCTGATGTGGAGGCATTGCCAATTGTGCCAAACGCGATTTCGTTACCGTTGGTGCTCAAATCGGTGAAGGCCCTCAACTCGGGATTGTTTCGAAAAAGTTTCGAGGCTTGCGCCAAGCCTACCAGCCTGGGCATCTGTGCTGCCGTGGGCGAGATATCAGCGCTACTGTTTTTCAGTTTCGCAATGGCTTTGAGCTCGCCTGCTGCGTTGAGCATACGGGTTGCAAAATGGCCGTTCATCAGCCTGCCGGCAGTGGCAGGGTCAGCTTCTACATCAGTATGTGCGTATAGTTGTGCGAAGTAGTGATGCAACGTCATCTCCTGTATGGCGAGCATAAAGGTTTGATCGCGGTAGTATCCCGAACGAATATCACCAGGCTTAAAAACTTTCGCCATCGCAATCTGCGCCACCTCTTTTCCGTCTCCAAAAATCCCGAATTTGGCTTTCCCCATGAACACCTCTTTGCGACCCAGCAAACTGGCTTCGCGGCTCTGCCATGCTAACCGGTAGTCGTCTAAAATTGCCTTCACCTTTTTGGCCGACACCTTCGGGAATTCTGTTTTTAACTCATTCACTCGATTGCGGAATTAATGCGTAAAAGTAGAGAAAAACACTCCACCCCTCAAAGCGACAAAAAAAACCAAAATATTATAGCGACAAACAAACTAGCTGCGAAAGAATTGCACCCAGTCGCCACCAAAAACAAAAGGATAGTCTGCTTTATGTTGGTACAAATAGATGTTCACCAGTTGTTCATCGATAATGATCGTATCCATAAAGTAACCGGCCTCCATTTCGATTTGGTGAATGGTGTTTCTGGTTTC
>DHLV01000005.1:0-294 GCA_002405445.1 Flammeovirgaceae bacterium UBA4659
GCTTGCCGATGGGCCGAGATGATTGCCTTCAATTCCTTCAAAATACCTGATTTAGTGAGCATAATTACAGAATTTGCACCAAAAAAACCATGTAAACGCCCGGGCATAACAAAAACCAATATTTTTGCCAAGTCACACCTATGAGTAAACCCTACACCATCGGCATCACAGGCGGCAGCGGCTCGGGCAAAACGTTTTTCCTGCAAGGCCTCAGCTCGATGTTTCAACCGGCAGACATTTGTTTGATCTCGCAAGACAACTACTACAAGCCGCGCAACCTGCAGCCGGTAGATG
>DHLV01000005.1:331-4869 GCA_002405445.1 Flammeovirgaceae bacterium UBA4659
CAGATACTGGGCGACGTTGGTGTCTTGGTATTCGTCGACCAGCACATGGCCCATTTTTTTTTGCCACTTCTCGCGCACCTCGGGAAAGTCGCGCAACCTGCAGCCGGTAGATGAAAATGGTATCCAGAATTTTGACTTGCCTGTGTCAATTGACCGCGAAGCGTTTTTGATTGATCTGCTCAAGATTAAAGCGGGGCAACATGTGACCAAGAAGGAATACACCTTCAATAACCCCAATGCACAACCAAAGATATTAGAGTTCAAGGCTGCGCCCATCATTATTGTTGAGGGGTTGTTTGTGCAGTTCTTTGAGGAAATTGAAAAAGAGCTGGACTTACGCATATTTATTGAAGCCAAAGACCATGTGAAACTGGGAAGACGTATCAAGCGCGACCAGGTGGAACGCGGCTATGATTTGGATGACGTGCTCTATCGTTATCAGTATCATGTGATGCCCATCTACGAAAGCCGAATTGAGCCATTGAAACATCACGCAGATTTGGTGATCCCGAACAACAGTAACTTTTCACGTGCGTTGGATGTGTTGACAACCTTCCTCAAAGCAAAGGTTTCCGGCTGAATCGATCATTTGTACACGATGATGTAGAAGATCAGCCAAAGCAGGAAGATGAGCACGTATGACGTTGTCACTATCCACCAGGTGGCACTGCTTTGCTTGTGGGCCTTCATTGAGAAGTGCTTCACCCCCTGCACCAAACACCAGATGTAGGCCGCCTCAAACAAGCTGACAGATTTCAACACGTAGTGGTAGCGATACGGCACGGCAAGGTAATTGAAAAAGTTCATCAGCGATAGAGGATAAAATGCCCTGATCTCCGGCAGGTTGGGATCAGTTTGGATGAATAGAAACCACCCGATTTTCAACATCTCCGGAACGATGAAGACAAATTCGGCCACAAGGGCTACACTCCAGCATTGGGTGAAGGTAATGCGGTAGCCAAATGTGAAGCATCCTACCCACACAACGAAACCGATCACGGTGAACTTCCACAGGTACACAAAAGGGATGGAAAAGAACTGCAACGCACTGATTGCGCGCAAAATCATACCTTCCGGCCGATCCTGCAGAAACTCAAATGCTGCCGTTTCAGATTCAATGAAGGCTTTTTTGATATACAACAGCACCACAGTTAACAAACAAAGTATGACGAACGTCAATTTTTTATCGGAATCAAAAACAGAACTTTGCTCGACTTTATTCGACATGGTTGCAAAAATAGCAGATGTGTGTTGCCGTTTCGCTACAACCGAAATTTTTCTGATTTTCGCGTGATGCAAGTGCCGTTCTTCCCGCTCGAGACAATTCTTCGGCCAATTCGCGTGGAGCTGGATCAGGCGATATCAGGTGTTTTGGACGAGGGTCAGTTCATCATGGGAGAGCAGGTAGCGTTGTTTGAAATGGAGTTTGCCAAATTTGTTGGTGCAAAGTACTGCGTGGCGGTAGGTAGCGGATTGGATGCGCTCACGATATCGTTGAAGGCATTGGGCATAGGGGAGGGCGATGAAGTGCTGGTTCCATCCCACACCTGTCAGGCTACGTGGTTGTCTGTGCTACGCGCAGGCGCAAGGCCGGTTGGGGTATCGGTAAACGGTTTTTTGATTGATCACCAACACCTCGAGCAATCGATCTCCGGCAGAACAAAGGCCATCATGCCGGTTCATTTGTATGGCTACCCTTGCGAAATGGATGCTGTGTGCAGTGTGGCCAGCCGTTACCATTTATTTGTGGTGGAAGATTTTGCACAAGCACATGGCGCAACATACAAGGGCCGCATGGCAGGCAGTATGGGCGATGCCGGTGGCACCAGTTTCTATCCGACCAAAAATCTGGGCGCTCTTGGTGATGGCGGGGCTATTACAACAAACTCCGAACGGGTGGCAGCATTTGCCCGCAGTTACAGAAACTATGGATCGGTGCAAAAGGATGTTCACTTGCAGGTGGGTGTCAACTCGCGACTGGACACGCTGCAGGCGGCCGTTTTGCGAGTCAACCTCAAGCATGTTGCCCACCGCAATAAGCAAAGGCGCGAAATTGCTGACGTATATTTTTCACGATTGTCCACCACTGGTGATCTTGTGCTTCCCCCGAGACCGATGTCGCCATGCGAACCTGTTTTTCATCAATTTGTGATTCAGACCGAATGGCGCAATCAGCTACACGATTATCTTTCCAAGGCGGGGATAGGCACCGCCATCCACTACCCTGTGCCGGTGTACCTGCAGCCCGCATACGCGCAACTGGGTTATGGAAGAGGTAGTTTTGCAAGTGCAGAGGCACTCGGAAAAACCGTTTTGAGCTTACCTGTTTGGCCGGGCATGTCATTGGATCAGGTGCAGTGTGTATGTGATGAAGTGTTGCGTTTTTTTGGAACAAAATGAAAGTAGCTGATTTCGTATTGCGCTTCGCAGCGCCCCGTGCAGGCGTGCGTATTTTTTGTATCACGTGGGTTTTGCTGCTGTGTGCACAAGCAGGTTTAACTCAGACAAAGAAAGATACTACCATCATTTTGATTTCAGACATAACCGTGCAGTTAGAGGCGGCACAGGCGCTGAACGATTTGTATGACTTTCAGTTTGTGCCGGCAGAGCGGCAGATGCGGTGGTTCAAGCAGAAATACGCATGGCACCCCCTTCCGAATTTTATGCTGGGCCTTAGTGAGTGGTGGAAAATCATGCCCAACACCAAAGAAACAAAATACGATGACACATTTTTGGCCTACATGGACAGTTCTATCATGTTGGCCCAAAATCTGTACAAGAAGCACCCCGAATATAAAGTAGAAGCAGCCTTTTTTTTAGCGGCAGCGCACGGCTTCAAAGGCCGTTTGTATTCTGACGAAGAGCGGAAGAATTGGCGCAAGGCGGCCGTGGAGGGAAAAATTGCCCTTGGTTATTTAGAAGATTGCAGAGGCAAGGAATACCTGAGCCCTGAGTTGCAGTTTGGCGATGCATTGTACAACTACTTTTCAGTGTGGGTACCCGAAAACTATCCTGTTTTAAAACCTGTGCTTTGGTTTTTTCGCAAAGGAGACAAACAACTGGGGCTGCAACAACTCAAAGAAGTGTCGTACAATGCCTTTTATACCCGCACGGAGGCGATGGTGTGGTACATGCGCATCCTCAACAACTATGAGAATGAGCAGGCAAAAGCTTTTCAGGTAGCGGAGTACCTCCACCAAACCTATCCCAACAATCCTTATTTTCACCGGTATTATGCGCGCATGTTGTATGCCCGCGGCATGTACCCCGAACTTGAAATCCAGTCGAAACGAATTTTGAATTTGATTGACAGCGCAAAAGTTGGCTACGAGGCAACCAGCGGCAGGTACGCTGCATTTTTTTTGGGGCAGATGTTTGATTTTCAACGCAAATGGGAGGAGGCAAAGAAATACTATCTGCTGAGCACCCGATATGCCGAGCAGATTGATGCCACCGAGTCGGGATATTACTTATATTCGTTGATTGCATTGGGCGAAATCAACGAGCGGCAGGGCAACAAGGCTGAAGCCAAAAAATACTTCACGCTGGTGAAAAAGAAAGCCAAACGCAAAGATGAAGCCTTTAAAGATGCGAAGCGAAGGCTGAAAAAACTGGACAGCAAGGATTGACCATGGAATTGAGGGATTTATTGGTAACACCCATCATACTCGTACTGGTGTATGCAGGTGCCTATTTTACCAGACCTTATTTCACAGATCAAACAACCCGTAGGTACTTTGTGCCGGCACTTTCCCTCAAAATTGTAGGCGCGATAGCGCTCGGTTTTATTTACCAGTTTTATTACGATGGTGGTGATACATTCAATTACCATTCCCACGGAAGTAGACACGTGTGGACAGCGTTTATAGATTCACCATCTGTGGGATTACAAATGTTGTTTGGCGATAATACAGACATCAGCGGCAACGTCTATCAGTACGCCTCACGAATCCCTTTTTTTACCGATTCTAATTCTTACTTCGTTGTTAGGTTAGCAGCTTTTTGTGATTTGTTGACGGCAAGCACGTATTCTGCTACCGCTGTTTTTTTTGCTGTATTTAGTTTTTTCGGTAGTTGGCTTCTTTTCGTGACGTTTTATACCAAATACCCCGCTCTCCATAAGCAAATCGCCTGGTCATGTTTATTCATACCGTCTGTTGTTTTTTGGGGATCCGGCATATTAAAGGATACGGTTGTATTGTCTTGTATTGGTATTTTAACTTTTGAAGTTGATCGCCTGTTTAATTTGAGGAAGTGGTCTGTTGTTCATGTTATCGTTTTTCTTGTCGCCATTTATTTCATTTTCTCAATTAAGAAGTTTGTCCTTCAGGCTTTCCTTCCGTGTGCCATCCTTTGGATTTATCTGTCCAACCTTCGAAAAATCCGGTCTGTTGTTTTGAAAATTGTGGTGATACCACTCTCGTTGGCGTTGATACTGATGGGTGCTTATTGGTCTGCGGTGAAAGTTGGCGAGGGCGACAAAAAATATTCAATTGACAAGATTGCAGAAACTGCCAGAATTACTGCTTACGATATTC
>DHLV01000005.1:5026-8822 GCA_002405445.1 Flammeovirgaceae bacterium UBA4659
TTACTGCTTACGATATTCGGTATTATACTGGAAAGGGGGCGGGCCCGGGGTATGAGTTGGGTGAGTTAGATGGCTCGATAGGTTCTTTGCTAAAGCTATCACCTGCAGCAGTAAACGTTTCATTGTTCAGGCCTTACGTTTGGGAAGTTCGAAATCCATTGATGCTTATCACTGCAATCGAAAGCTCGATTTTTTTATGTGCCGTTATTTACCTGCTCATGAAACAACGAACACGTATTTTTACCACGCTATCAAATCCCGAGGTTGCGTTTTGCCTTACTTTTACGATTGTGTTTGCTTTTGCAGTCGGAGTTTCCACTTTCAATTTTGGTACTTTGGCGCGATACAAGATTCCATTACTTCCCTTTTTTGCAATCGCGCTGTTCTTGTTGCACTTTAATCCCAAAGAGAAAGAAAATTCTCATCATTAGATTCAACGGAATAATTCGCGATAATTTTTTGCCTAGCCTTTTTTCCGATCTCAGACCTCAGATGTTTATCAGAGATTAGTTTTTCTAAATAAAATAACCATTCACGTTCATCAGAAGCCAGGTATCCATCCACACCGTGCTGTATGATTTTTGAATTCACTCCTACGGGTGAAACAATAGTGGGTATCTCCAAAGCCATGTACAACAATGCCTTGAAGCCACATTTCCCCTTCGTCCATTCATCATCCGGCAGAGGCATAATGCCGATATCGATTCTCATCAAATCAAGTATTTCGCTTTCTTTCTTCCAAAAAGAAAAATCCATAAACTGAGATTCAAAATCAGGCTTCTTGTTGGCGATTACAAGTAATCTGAATGGTATGTCAGATTTCCTGTGTAACGCTTCTAAAACCGGGTACATCTGATTCAGGTATTGCAACGTAGAGTGCGTGCCGGTCCAGCCTATGGTTACATACTTTTTTCTATTTTCAACAAATGAAATCCGTCTGGCAAATGCTGTATCGATGGTTGTCGGGTTTAGCACCACGCAACTGCAATACTTTTTGGCATAATCGCACAAATACTGATTTCCTGCACTCACTTTGTAACTCCATCTACAAATACTTGAAACTTTTTGGTGCCATTTTAGGTGGCGGACTAGGCGATTCTCTGCAGAAGTGTTGTTGATCCAGATCGCATCATCAAAATCATATAGAATCCTCTTTCCCAGGAAGTGAATGAACCATTCAAAAACAGGTGGACCAAGTGGTGCGGCCTCTCTATGTATAAAAACAAATACATATTGATGCATCGCAAATAAAGATACCGCACGTCTTGTGATGCCGCGCATGAGGCCGGCCATCTTTTTAAATAGTGCACCCTCAGAGTACAAAATCTGCCAGGCAGCATCATCCCAAAACGGGGCCATGGTCACTTCAATGCCTCTGATTCTCAACAGTTCAACATATTGTTCAAACCTGAAACGTTGCGATGGCGCCCGCCCAACTGGATATGGAATCCAAAATAGCACTTTCATCGATAACAGCTAAATCATGATCTTATCTTACATTTGGGTGTAATTTAATAACAAAAAGAAAGCATTTGTAAGATGATGGAGTATGTCATCAAGCCAGAGAACAGGTTTTCATTCAATTGGAGGGAGATTTGGCAGCACCGGGAGCTCTTTTATTTTTTTACCTGGAGAGATATCAAAATAAAGTATAAGCAGACCGTAATCGGGCTTTTGTGGGTCGTATTGCAACCCATGATGATGATGCTGATTTTTACATTCTTTTTTGGTGGCACCCTCAACATATCTTCGCAGGACATACCTTATCCTGTTTTTGTTTTCTCGGGGCTATTGATTTGGAGTATTTTTTCCAACGGTCTTTCGGCAGCATCAAATAGCATGGTAAACAACTCGTTGATCATCAAGAAGATTTATTTCCCACGGTTGATCATACCCGTGTCGGCACTGTTGGTGGCGCTATTTGATTTTTTAATTGCTTTCACCCTATTTCTGCCGATGCTCGTTTATTTTCGGCAAGCCGTAACGCTGGCAGTATTTTGGTGTTGGCCACTTGCTTTAATTGTCAGTATCGCAGCAACGTTAGGACCCGGCTGCTGGTTTGCAGCCCTGAATGTGAAATACAGGGATTTCAGATATGTTGTTCCCTTTCTGTTGCAGGTACTTTTTTTCGTTGCTCCCGTCATTTATCCTTTGTCGATGTTGAAATATCAGGCCCTTCGATACCTGCTGGCGGTGTCACCGGTGTATGCTCCACTGACTCTTTTTCGATACCCCATAACATCAGATTTGGGAGACGCAACGCTACTCGTCATCAGCATTTCATCTGCATTGGTGTTTTTGTTCATTGGCGTGTACTATTTCCGTAAGACAGAAGATTTTTTTGCAGACCTGGCCTAGGCATGAGACCCATCTTAGAAATACATCAACTCTCAAAAAGATATCTGATCAACCATCAACACAATGGATACTTCAGTTTGCGTGAACGGATGGCGCGCCCTTTCAATTTTCGCGCTGATGCCGTAGAGGAGTTCTGGGCACTTCAAGATGTCTCATTTGACGTCATGCCCGGTGAGTCGTTGGGAATTATCGGACGCAACGGTGCCGGAAAATCAACGCTGCTTAAAATTCTTTCCAAAATTACACCGCCTACCACCGGCAAAATAGTTGCCCGTGGACGTGTAGCGAGTCTGTTAGAAGTGGGCACCGGTTTTCATCCGGAGCTTACCGGCAGAGAAAACATATTTTTCAACGGCTCGTTGTTGGGCATGAAAAAATCGGAAATACAATCTAAATTTGATCAAATTGTCGACTTCAGTGGAGTGGAAAAGTTTTTAGACACCCCATTAAAGCATTACTCGAGCGGCATGCAACTGAGGTTGGCTTTTGCGGTAGCTGCATTTTTAGAGCCTGAAATTTTGGTTGTGGATGAGGTGTTGGCCGTTGGTGATGCGGAATTCCAGCGAAAGTGTTTAGGTAAAATGGAGGACGTGAGTAACAGCGGCAGAACGGTTATTTTTGTGAGCCATCAATTGAATGCAGTGAGAAGCCTTTGCAATAGGGGCATCTACCTCAACGCGGGAAAGCTTGAGCTTATCGATTCAATTGAGACTGTGGTAAATAACTATTTAAGCCAAACCGTACCATTGACTAACACAGACGATCTCAATAAATCACTGAATACCTCAAAACAGGGAGGAGATTTCAGGTTGATAGACATTGTCGTTTCACAAGATCAAAAGCATACCACTTACAACCTCTCAAACGGAAAAGAATTACAGATTGTGGCAACCTACGAATGCCTCAGTCGCTTCACTGACCTGAGGCTTTTTATTGATGTGTCAGATCAATTTGGTACATTGATTTTAAGGACTTTTCACGATGAAACCCAAAGAATGATGTTTGAGCCAGGCACCTATCAATCAAAACTTACTATTCCGGCAGATTTTTTCGCTCCGCTTGCTTATGATTTCAGGTTCCAATTTGGGATTCATAACGTGAGGATGCTTGAACCTACCGAAGGAGTTATGCTGCGGTTGAATTTTCAGCAAGACGGTAACTATAACAAGGCGTACCACGGGCAATACACTTCTGGTTTGATAAGTCCCTCATTTCCCTGGCTTATCGAGCGAATTTAATTACCAATTCATATGAGACACTATAGTCAAAACGGTGAGGATTTTATTTTAGAAAAAATTTTTAATAAAAACAGGGGATACTTCGTTGAAATTGGCTGTTTAGACGGCATTGAATTCAGCTACACCTATTTCTTTGAAAGAAAGGGCTGGAAGGGAATTTGCGTTGAAGCCCACTCTGACTTTATTGAAAAGTTGAAATA
>DHLV01000092.1:0-3820 GCA_002405445.1 Flammeovirgaceae bacterium UBA4659
GTGGAATTGCGCGATGGCGATAAGAAAAAATATCTTGGCAAAGGTGTATTGAAAGCTGTTGAAAACGTGAATACCAAAATCGCTGCCGAGATTGTGGGCTTTCCAGTTTTTGATCAGTCGTTGATTGACAAAATCATGGTGGAACTAGACGGTACCAAAAACAAAGGCAAGCTGGGCGCCAATGCTATTCTAGGCACTTCGCTCGCGGTGGCAAAAGCCGCAGCGATGGAAGCAGGACAATCACTGTACCGCTACATTGGAGGTGTAAATGCCAATACGCTGCCCGTGCCAATGATGAACATCTTAAACGGTGGCAGTCACGCAGATAATTCCATCGACTTCCAGGAGTTTATGGTGATGCCCGTGAAAGCAGATACTTTTTCAGAATCGCTGCGCATGGGTACAGAGATTTTCCATACGCTGAAAAAAGTATTGCACGATAAAAACTTTTCTACCAACGTGGGCGATGAAGGTGGCTTTGCTCCGAATATCAAATCAAACGAAGAGGCTATTGAAATTGTGTTGACGGCCATTGAGAAAGCCGGCTTCAAACCGGGTGTAGATGTGTTCATTGCCATGGATGCGGCTTCTTCTGAGTTTTACGATGCCAAAACAAAAACCTATACCTTTAAAAAATCAGATGGCAAGAAATTGAAGTCAGATGAAATGGTAGAGTACTGGGCTAAGTGGGCGAAAAAGTATCCGATTATTTCTATTGAAGACGGTATGGCCGAAGAAGATTGGGATGGCTGGAAGAAATTAACTGATAAGATTGGCAGCAAAGTGCAGCTGGTAGGTGACGATTTGTTTGTAACCAATGTTGACTTCCTGCAAAAAGGAATTGATATGGGTGTTGCTAACTCGATATTGGTAAAAGTGAATCAGATTGGTTCATTAACTGAAACCATCAACGCAGTGAACCTAGCAAAGCGCAATAGCTACAAGAGCATCATGAGCCACCGCTCGGGCGAAACCGAAGACAGCACCATTGCTGACTTGGCCGTGGCATTGAATACAGGCCAGATCAAAACGGGCTCGGCATCGCGTTCCGACAGGATGGCAAAATACAACCAGTTGATCCGGATTGAGGAGGAGTTGGGTGAGGTAGCCTATTTTCCCGGAAGGAAGTTTTAAGCGTAAAGGATTCAGTTGCCACGGATTTACGGTAAGGGCATAGATTTGAGCATCTGTGGCGATCCGTCCATCCGTGGCAATTTGTTTGCACGCCAATTACAAAATTTTATTTACCTTAGTCCTTATTTTTTAACCTATGCAGAAAAAACTACCGCCCATTTTCAGGAACTTCTACTGGGTTACCGGGCTTAGTTTTTTGGTGTGGATGATTTTTTTGGATTCTAACGATTTGATTTCACGCTTCAAGCTGTCTTCAAAGTTACGGTCATTAGAGAATCAAAAAGAGTATTATCAGACGAAAATCAAGGAAGTGGAGAAAGACAGGCTAGAGTTGATGACCAACCGTGAGTTGTTGGAAAAGTTTGCGCGCGAGAAGTATTTGATGAAGAAGGACAAAGAAGATATTTTTATTATTCAGGAGGAGGATTAAACCCAGAAGTATGAAAAAGTTATGTTTGGCGGTGTGCCTTTGCTGCACCACTTTGCTGACAGTTGCACAACGTGAAATATCAGATGACACGCCTAAGACGTTCAAAGAGCGTGGATACTTTGGCGGTGGTTTTGGTTTGAGTGGCGGCCGCGATGCATTCGGCAACAATTATTTTTTCATAGCACTCAATCCCATCATCGGGTATATGGTCAAGCCTCAGTTTTCGGTAGGCACCGGCATTAACTGGCAGCGCACCAGTTATTCTGATTTGGGGATCAACTTAGACCAATATGGTGTCAGCCCTTTTGCGCGTTACAATTTTGGCGGTCAACTGTATGGATATGCAGAGTATAACTACATCTCCACACCTACCTTCATCAATCGAAACGAAAGGCGGAGTTTTAACAGAATGTTATTGGGCCTTGGTTATTCCCAGCCGCTGGGTGGTCGCGGGGCTGTGAATGCGGTGGCTTTGTACGATGTGCTATATAACCAAGCAGACCGAGCTTTTGCGTCACCCTGGGTCTTCCGCGTGTTCTTTTCTTTTTAGTTTATCCAGGCAAGATTTAATTTCTGAGCAAGTTGCTGTAGATCCTCCACCACTTTTTCATTTAGTGGTATGCCTTCTTTCATTCGCCTACTTTCAGCTTCGCGCTCGGGGTCACCAGGTATGATCACGCGTGGCTGCCCTTCCACTGTCTTTGCCTCGCGGAAGCGCTTGATCCAGTTGTCCATGTGATGTTTGAATTCTTCAGCCGGTCTGAACGCATCAATGCGCATGGCGCCAAAAAAGTGTCCGATGCCTTCGCCCACCGGGTCTGCGGGGGGTGCCAAAAAGCTTACGAACGGAGGCACCCAGGGGCCATAATTGGCGCCACTTAATACCGCGGAGAAGATATCGACCCACGCACCGAGGCAGAAGCCTTTATGGCTGCCGTGCTCAAAATCACTTCCGAGCGGTATGAGGGCTCCGCCCTCTTTTAATTCGTTAGCGTTGATGGAAGGGCTACCATCTTTCTTTTGAATCCACCCGGCAGGCGCGTCCTTGTTCTTCCTTTGCAGAATTTCAAGTTTTCCGTTGGCGGCAGTGGTTGTCGCGAAGTCGGCCACAAATGGAGGCTGCTCATGTGCGGGGATGGCAACGCAAATCGGGTTGGTACCCAACAGCCTTTCCACCGAATAGGTAGGAGCCACCAGTGCGCTGGCATTTGTCATTGAGATACCGATCATATCGTGTTGCAAGGCCATCATAGAGTGGTGCCCAGCGATACCAAAGTGATTGGAGTTCTTGACGGCCACCCAACCGGTGCCTACTTGCTTTGCTTTGGCAATGGCGATGTTCATGGCATGTGGTGCCACCACCAACCCGAGCCCCCGGTCGCCATCCACCACGGCTGTGCTGGGTGTTTCGTGCACCGTTTTGATGACAGGTGTGCTGTTGACCCGCTTTGCCTCCCACAAGCGCACGTAACCCGATAAGCGTGCCAAGCCATGGGAGTCGATGCCGCGCAGGTCTGCCTGCAATAACACGTTGGTGGCGGTATGGGCATCAGCTTCGGTGCAGCCGATCGATCTGAATACTTCAAAAGCAAATGCGCGGATTCTCGCGCACGAAAAAACAGGGGTCATAAACTTACTCTTCTGCCACGGCAAGGTAACAAGAAATCCGGCCCTGTCGGTGCAGACGATTGCACACTACGCAAAATGCAGTGCGAACAGGTATCGCCACCGCCCGAAATGCCAAAAAAATCGTGCTAAACACACCTGAAAGGTTGGTTTTCTGCGGAGAAACCAGAGGCCAACGAAACCTGTTTTTTGTTCGGTGAAGAATCAATTTTAGAGTTATTTTTGCGTTCTTATACCATTCAGAAAAATGCGTCTCTGTTGTATCTGTGCTGCTTTTCTAATTTCGGTAGGTGCGGTGGCCCAATCTGTAAAGGTAAAAAAGCCCACGGTGCTGTTGGAAGTGAACAAGCAACCTGTTTTTGCCGAAGAGTTTGTTTACCTGTACAAAAAAAATCATCAAAACAGACCCGATGAATTTACCGAAGCGAAAATCAATGACTACATCACGCTGTTCACCAACTTTAAGTTGAAAGTGGCCGAGGCGCGGTCGCTTGGTCTAGATACTACCAAGAAGTTTGTAAAGGAATTTAAAACCTACCGCGAAGATTTGAAGAAACCCTACAGGGCAGCACCCGATGCGGTTGACCAGCTCGCCAAAGAAGTATACCAAAATCTAACCCAAGAGGTGCG
>DHLV01000092.1:4036-16690 GCA_002405445.1 Flammeovirgaceae bacterium UBA4659
GATTTTGAGAAACTCGCACAAGAGCTTTCTGAAGATCCATCAGCTAAATACAACCGGGGCGACTTGGGATATTTCACTGCGATGCAAATGGTTTATCCTTTTGAAAAGGCAGCGTACGAAACCCCCGTGGGGCAAGTATCAAAGCCTGTACGGACACGTTTTGGTTATCACTTAATCAAAGTTGCCGACAAGAAACCTGCACGTGGCGAAGTGGAGGTGTCGCACATTTTGTTGCGCACCAACGAAGCCGATAAACAACAAATGGCCAAAGCAAAAAATACCATTTTTGAAATTGATGCCCAACTAAAGGCTGGTAGACCGTGGAATGATTTGTGTAAGGAATTTTCGGAAGATCCGAGTACGAAAGACAACGGTGGAAAATTACGCCCCTTTGGCGTGGGTGCGTTGGCATCGGTGCCCGAGTTTGAGGCGATGGCCTTTGCGATGAAAAACCCTGGTGACATTTCTGATCCATTTCAGTCTGCTGTCGGCTGGCACATCATTAAACTAGAACAGAAAATTCCGTTGCCACCTTATACCGAAATGGAAGCTGCATTGAAAAAGCGTGTGGCGCGAGATGAACGATTGCAAATTTCGCAACAGCAATTGAATGCCAAACGCAAACGAGAAATGGGCCTGCTGGAAGACGAGATGACAAAAGGCGAGTTGTTTGCATTGGCTGATTCAAGTTTGATGAAAGGAAAGTGGAAGTTTGGAGGTAGCGATGCCTTGGCTGAGAAGCGATTACTCCAAATAGGAAACAAGGCAGTGAAGGTAAAGGACTTTGTGCGGTTTGTAGCCATTAACCAATCTGTTAACGGCATGACTCCAACCAGCTATTTCGATCAACTTTATCAGTCTTTTGTAGAAGAAGCAATGAATGATGCAGAGGAAGATCAATTGCGCGAAAGTAAGCCTGAATTCAAAAACCTGCTGACGGAATACCGCGAAGGAATTCTCTTCTTCGAAATCATGGAGAAAGAGGTTTGGAACAAAGCTTCGGAAGATACGCTGGGGCAGCGGAAGTATTATGAAACTCACTTAGATAAATACCAGGCAAAAGACAGGGTAGAGGCTCGGATCTTTACAGCAGCCGATAAGGGTTTGATTGACGAGTTCAAATCAAAAGTGGAACGCGGAGATACCTTGTCAGAAGCATTTTTGAAGAAGTTTAAGTCTGTACAGTCGTTCCGCAAATACGAAAAGGGCGATAGTAAAATTGTTGACAAGGTAAGCTGGGTGCCAGGCTTGCACGAGGTGCAAATGGAGAATAACTTTTATTTGGTGGAGATTCAGCAATTGGTAGCTCCGGGCCTTAAAACTTTTAACGATGCCAAAGCATCTATCATTACCGACTACCAAGCTGAACTAGAGAAAAATTGGTTGGAACAACTTCGCAAAAAATATCCGGTGAGCTTATCAAAGAAGGGGAAAAGAAAAGTATTGGAGGAGTTGTTGCGGAAGTAGTGATAAAATGAATTTTCTTTATGGATAGCTAAATAAACATGGTTATGAAAACTAGTACCACCAAGATGAAGGAAGGATTATTGTTGACACTTGCCGTGTTTGTTTCTTCGTTGATTTCGTGTGACAAGAAAGATCCGGTGACAATGGTATCCCAAGAAACACTGCTAACGGCCAACGTTTCAAAAAGCTGGAGAATTACTATGAATACAAGAGATACGATCAAAACATTGAATGCAACTTGCAAAACCACTAGCATTCAGAATTTGGACAACAAACTTGTTTTTACTAAAGGCGGTGCATTTCGGTACGATAATGGTACAATTACTGAAGATGTGTCTTGCCAAGTGAATGGATGTTGTACTGACCTTGCAAACCTAATTGGTAATTGGATCATTCGTAATGATAGTCTTGTTGTGACCGTGAATGCACGAATCGACAATGGTGTAACAACCTCGGTGAGGGAAGGGAAACTTTTCTATGGAAAGATTACAAAACTTGAAGAGAAGCAACTTGTTCTATCGAATAAAGACGTGATAACACTTACTCCAACACCATAGCTTGATGAAAGCATGCTTTGTCAGATACGTTAACTTGGCGAGAGCGCGACCGCTGTTAATGGGAAAAATCACTCCTTATCCTTTTAAAGTGAAGAGCACACTCAAGCATTTGTCCGGAAGGCAAGTTCGCGTTTGTTTCATTTTTTTGGCAACAATCACCACTTCCTGCGACTTCATTCGAATGAAGGGCGACACAACGGATGAGGAGACACGCAAAGCCGTGGCACGTGTGGGCAACACCTATTTGTATGCGGATGAGTTACGCGGCATAGCCTCTTCGGAAAAAGGCATAGAAGACAGCACCGCCCGCGTGTCAGCCTATGTCGACAGCTGGATTCGCAAACAGTTGCTGTTGAATGAAGCAGCCAAGAATATTGACATCAACGAGGCGGAAGTAGAACGCAAAGTGTTGGATTACCGATACAGTCTGATCGGCTATGAGTTTCAGAACTACTACATCAACAAAAACCTGAATGATAGTGTGTCGCAACAGGAGTTGGAGACATATTACCACGAACATCTGGATAACTTCATCCTGAAGCAAAACATCATACAAGGTGCATACATAAAAGTGGCTAAGACAGCCCCGCGCACCAAGCGCATCAAAGACTTGTTATTTTCCAACAAGCTAAAAGACTTGAACGAACTCAAATCTTATTGCCTGGGTTTTACAGAGGCCTATCAATTGCCAGACTCAACCTGGATAGAATTTGACAAGTTGGCCGCCAATTCGCCCTTGGCTGACATCCCAAACAAAATACAATTCCTCCGCAGCTATAATTATTATGAAACCAGCGATGCGAATTACCTATATTTCCTCAAGATCAACGCCTATAAGATTTCAGACAATGTGTCGCCATTGGATTTTGTGAAGGAGGACATCCGCAATATCATTTTGAATAAGCGCAAGGTAGAGCTTGCAAAGAAATTAGAAGAAGAGGTTTATGACAATGCAGCCAAGGAAAAGAAGTTTGAAATATTTAATCGCTAGCGTGATCACACTGGTTTGTGGGGCCACGGGTATGGCGCAAGATAAAACCGGTTATGTGGTTGATAAAATCATCGCAAAGGTGGATAACTACATTGTGATCAAGTCGGAGTTGGAACAAGCCTACCAGGGGTATATTGCAGAGGGTAATCCTGCTTCTCAGGAAGCGAAGTGTCAACTATTCAATCGCCTGATCATGAACAAACTGATGGTGGCAAAGGCCGAGATTGACTCGGTCACAGTCACTGATCAAGAGGTGGACCAAAATACCACGCAGCGAATGGGCATGATCATGCAAAGTTCGGGTAACTCACCGGAAGAATTAGAAAGGCGCTATGGCAAGAGCTTGGATCAAATCAAATTGGAGCTACGTGATCAGATTCGTGAACAATTACTCTCCCGCGAGATGACCCAGAAGATTACAAAGGACATGAAAATTACACCTGCAGAGGTAAAGCGTTTTTTCAACAAGATACCCACCGATAGCTTGCCCTATTACAGTTCGGATGTGCAAATCGGACAGATTGTAAAAATTGCAAAGATCAGCGCTGCCCAGGAAGAGGAGGCAAAAAGAAGATTGAACGAATTACGCGATCGCATTCTGGCGGGTGAAAACTTCAACGAATTGGCCTTGAAATACTCGGAAGACCCCAGCGCGCGCCAGAACGGTGGAGAGATGGGTTTTGTAGGCCGCGGCTCGATGGTGCCCCCCTACGAGGCAATGGCGTTTAAGCTGCGCAAGGGAGAAATTTCATTTCCATTCAAATCGCAATTTGGCCACCACATCATGCAACTCATTGAAAGGCGTGGCAACGAGTATAACTCACGCCATATTCTGCTCTTGGGCAACCCGTCCGCAGAAGATGTGCATCGCGCCCAGCGTTACCTCGATAGCTTGCGCAGAAAAATTGTGAAAGACAGTATAAAGTTTGAGTACGCTGCAAAAGAGTATTCAGACGATAACGAAACCAAGGGCCGCGGTGGATATTTCACAGATCAAGACGGAGGTACCCACGTTTCGATGCGCGACATTGACCCGGTGGTATATTTGGCAATTGATACCATGAAAATAGGTTCAATATCGAAGCCGATTGCCTACCGCACTGATGACGGCAAAGAGGCTGTTCGGATCTTGTTTTTCAAAGCGAAGCTACCCCCTCACCAGGCAAATCTCACAGATGACTGGCATCGCATTCAATCTGCTGCACTGGCCGAAAAGCGCGACAAGGCAATAGGTAAATGGTTCAATAAGTCAAAAGGTGACGTTTTTATCAACATCGATCCCGAGTATAATTCGTGTAAAATTTTAGAGTAGCGTACTAATACCGTGTCAAATGATTTTCGAGAATGATGTAGAAGCAGCCGATAGCCTGGCTCAAGGTTATCAAAAATTGAAAAGTGAGATTGCCAAGGTGGTAGTAGGGCAAGATGATGTAGTGCGCCTGGTGCTCACTAGTATTTTCTGCCAAGGGCACTCCTTGCTGGTGGGTGTGCCCGGTTTGGCAAAAACATTATTGGTTCACACGATTTCCACTTCGCTAGACTTACAATTCAAGCGAATACAGTTTACGCCTGACCTGATGCCTTCTGACATTGTGGGTGCTGAGACGATGGACAAGGAACGCAACTTCCAATTCGTGAAGGGGCCGATTTTTGCAAATATCATTTTAGCAGACGAAATCAACCGCACGCCTCCTAAAACACAGGCAGCACTGCTCGAATCGATGCAGGAGTATGCGGTAACCATTGCAGGCGTTACGTATCCATTGCCTCGCCCCTTTTTTGTATTGGCTACTCAAAACCCGATTGAGCAAGAGGGTACATATCCGTTACCCGAAGCCCAGTTGGATCGCTTTATGTTTAACATCCAGTTAGATTACCCCACCTACCGGCAGGAAGTCGATATTGTTAAGAATACAACAGGTGACATTGAGCAGCGGGTGAGCAAAGTCATCAGCGGAGAAGAGATCGTGGCGTTTCAGCATTTGGTGCGCAGGGTACCCATTGCCGATAATGTGGTGGAGTATGCTGTAAAGTTGAGCCAGTCTACCCGCCCGGGTAAAAGCGGTTCAGCTATTGCCACCGAATTATTGGAGTGGGGCGCAGGCCCACGTGCATCACAATATTTAGTGCTGGGTGCAAAGTGTAATGCCCTCCTCAACGGAAAATATTCCCCTGACATGGAGGACGTGCAGGCGGTGGCAAAGCCAGTATTACGTCATCGCATCGTGCGCAATTTTAGAGCTGAAGCGGATGGGGTAACGGTGGATGAGGTAATTGAGCGGTTGATGAAGTAGTATAACTTTCTACTTCACGGATTGGAACAGCGCAATTCGGTTTCCTTCGCTGTCTTCAAATTCTGCCACAAACCCCAAGTCGCCACTCGATGTTTTTGGATATAGGATTTGTCCACCATTTTCTGTCGCTACTTTTAAGGTCTTTTCAATGCTTTCTGTTTTAAAATAAATGACCACCCCATCTTTGGTGGGCTTGTAAATTTCTCCTTTTGCCAACGCCCCGGAAACCCCCATGCTCTCTTCAGAGAATGGAAACAATGCCATTTCATTGTGGTCGATAACTTGCTTTTCAAATGTGAAGTTAAAAACGGATGTGTAAAATTTGATTGCCCTGTCGATGTCGGTAACTGGGATTTCAAAATACACAACAGGATTGGATGATTTTGTGGTAATCAATTTATTCTCTGATTCTGGGTTGCTTGGTTTTGAATTTTCCTTGCAGGATTTGATGTATAGCAACGTCCACGCAACAATTACTAGGCTGATTGATTTACGAACCATGGCTTGCTATATTATCCTTTTATAATCCATTCAAAGCCCACCGCTTTCGGAAAATCTTGAAAGACGTTTTGAATAAGATCGTTTGGCATTGCCAGTTTTCTTTTCACCATGTCAATCCATGCCCCATCCATATTTAAGATGGCGGCCACCGTTCTGTCTTCTTTATAGATATGGTGGCGGATGCTCCAGCGGCTGAAGTCTTGTGTGGCACGTGTTACTACCAGATCAACTGTAACCAGGTCTTCAAATTTAATTTCGCGTTTGAATACTGCTTCTTCGCGGAATAAAACAGGGCCTATTCGCATTTCTTCAAATTTCAGATTGGTGAGACCTTGCTGCGAAAAGCATGCGATGCGGGTGGTGGCACCATAATCGTAATAGGCCGAGTGCCGCAAATGCCGGTTTTGGTCAATATCTGACCAGCGCACTTGCATGGGTAGTTCAAACTTTTTCACACCGATTGTTACAGCGAGATGCCTTTTACCAATATGCCGCTGGCATAGCTGCATGTTTCACCTTTTTCATTCATGATTTTGGCGATGCCAAAAATCCGTTTTCCGATGACCTCCGTTTCAATTGCCTCTACCACTACCTGGGTAGCCAGTAACGGTTTTACGTAATTGATGGTGAGGTTTGACGTGGCGGTTAAACCATCGGCATAATGATAAATGCCCAACAGCCCTACTGCCAGGTCGGCCAGCAGTGCAATCACCGCCCCGTTTACCGCATCAGTGCCGATGCCACCCATGTGGATGTCCATTACCTGGTCAACATACACCCGTGGGCATCGCTCTTTTGCCAAATCCACACGTATGTGCATTTGGCGCAATTGCACTGATTGATTGAAGAGGTCTTCAATCCCTTTCCAGTTGCCATTGGCACCCACCTGGCGAAAAGTGTGCAGTTGCGCTAAATTCACGTGAGGGCTTGTTTTAGAAAGAGGCTGCTTTTGAATACCATTTTAAGGGTTCTAATTCCACCTGGCCTTGCTGTAAAATATTTGCTTTACTTCATTTTCAAGTGCCATCGCTTTGGGAAACAGGATTTGATTTTCGATGCGCGCATGCACCTGAAGACTTCTTTCAAAGTTGATGAGCTCGGTGTAAATCACTTTGATATGAAGTGGGGCATCTGGTGCCAGATAGTAGTCTCTCGTAATGCCGCGGATGCCTGCCATCTCATCGTCATAGGCCTCGTGTTCGATGGCGCAACGCTGCAACAAGCAGTTTTCCATCAACTGATACAAACGGCTTGGATTCTGGAATCCTTTTTTTGCTTGTTCCAGTGTTTTGATGTACTTGAACAAGGTGTCTTCTTCTTCGTAGATATGTTCAATGAAATCTTGTAAAAAAAGCGGGTATAAAACTTTCAGGTCTTTTTCGACCAACTCATAATCGGGATGACCGGCTTTGAAATTCTCTACCAATTTGCCAATGTAAGGCAGTTTGTGCTTTACAAACAGGTAGTGAGAGTGCTTGAGGTATTCAATGATCAAGTCGATGGGGTACGAAAGCAATGGAATTTCCTGCTCCTGAACATGGCTGTGGGGTGATTCGAGCGCACGCAGCAGATGTTCCACTTTCAGGCCCCGCAGCGCACATACCTGCTCCAGCGTTTGGTCCGAATGCTCATAAAACGGAATGCCGAAATAATATAACACTTGCGCCACTTGCTGATCGTGTTCCACCAACTCGGCAATTCGCTTGTCTTTCAGCATAGTCTTTTCCATCGCTTGGTAAAGATAGAAACTGCGATTCACTTGGCCAACTTCCCTGCGGGCAACCTCCAATGGGTGGCGAAATCAACTTTTTTCACCCATTTTTGTGAAAACTCAGATCGAAATTTTAACGTTATGCTTTCAAACTTGAATAGTTAATCCATGAGCGAGAATAAAAATACCGGTTACCAAATCAGCTTGCCTTTGGTGTTGTGCATAGGCATTGCAGGGGGTGTGCTGCTGGGCGCAGGCCTCACCGGCAAATCGGGTGGCAGCGAAGTAGGCCGCGATGTGCAAAAACTGCGCGAGGTGCTGAATCTGGTCAAGTTTGAATATGTAGACGAAACTAGAACAGAAGGCCTGGTGGAAGACGCCATTGAGCACATGCTGGGTAAGTTAGATCCGCACTCAGCATACATTTCGAGCAAAGATCGGGTGGCAGCAAATGAGGATTTGCAGGGCAACTTTGAAGGCATCGGTATAGAGTTCAGTATTTTCAACGACACGCTTACGGTGATAGCCGCCCTCAGCGGTGGGCCCTCAGAGGCTGTAGGCCTTCGCCCCGGAGACAAAATTGTGAAAGTAGACGACAAAGTGATCGCCAACATCAAGCTGACCAACCTTGACGTAATGCGCTACCTGAAAGGGCCTAAAGGCACTGAAGTGAAAATTGAAGTGATTCGTAAAAACAGAAAACAACCCATCATATTCAGCATCATCAGAGATAAGATTCCGCAGTTCTCGGTAGATGCCGCGTATATGGTGGCTCCCGAAATCGGATATATCAAAGTGAACCGCTTTTCGCAGAACACGCACCAGGAAGTGCAAGATGCCTTAACGAAGCTGCGCAAGGACGGTATGAAAAAACTTGTGCTTGACTTGCAAGGCAACCCGGGCGGCTACATGGATCAGGCCATTGCCATTGCCGATGAGTTTCTACCCAAAGGTGAGAAGATTGTTTTTACCAAAGGGCAGCATCATCGGTATGATGAAGATGCACTTGCCACTGAAAAAGGCGACTTTGAAAAAGGCGACCTGATTGTGTTGGTGAATGAGGGCAGCGCTTCGGCTTCTGAAATTGTCAGTGGTGCCTTGCAAGATAACGACCGCGCCTTGGTAGTGGGCAGGCGTTCATTTGGGAAAGGCTTGGTGCAGCGCCCGTTTAATTTGTCTGACGGATCAGAGGTGCGGCTTACCATTTCGCGTTACTATACCCCCAGCGGCCGCTCCATTCAAAAGCCGTATGAGAATCTGGACGAATACGATAAAGACATGGTGAAGCGCTACAAGAACGGAGAGTTCTTTACCCCCGATAGCATTCACTTCAACGATTCACTCCGTTACAAAACCGTTAACGGCCGCACGGTGTTTGGCGGTGGCGGCATTATGCCAGACTATTTTGTGCCGCTCGATACCACCCTCACCAGCAAATACTTCAACGAGCTATCGCATGCCAACGTGTTGCGCGAGTATGCATTTAACTATGCAGAGAAAAACAGCGAGATGCTGAAGCAGATGACTTTTGCAAAGTATCAACAGCAATTTGATGTAAACGATGCCATGCTGGCCCAGGTGGTCGACTTGGGTAAAAACCATCAGGTGCAACCCGACTACAAAGACCTTGCAAAGAACAAGAAATTGTTTCAGGTGTATTTGAAGGCCGAGTTTGCGCGCAGGGTGTGGGGCAACGAGGCGTTTTTCCCGATTTACAACGAAACCAATGAAGTGCTGCAACAGGCCATTAAGCTCTTTGACAGGATACCTGTTGAGTTGTATAAGGCGAAGATGTAAAAATAGAAGGCGGTGTGCAGTGTGCAGTTTCAATTTTAATATTTCTAGTGCGTACTGCGTACTTCATTATTCAGGTCAATATTGCTAACTTGTCCGTCTAAAATTCTGAAGACATGTACTATCACCGCCTTGGAAAAATACCTCCCAAACGCCACACGCAGTTCCGCCAGCCCGATGGCAGTTTGTACAAAGAAGAATTGGTGAGCTCAGAGGGCTTCTCTGGAATTTATTCCAACCTCTACCACGTCTATCCGCCCACGCGCATCAAATCCGTGGCCGAGCCGGTAAAGTACAGTCCCAAAGTCATTAACGATTACGCACTGCGGCAAACACACCTCAATACCTCTAAAGTAACTACAACAGGCACCGATTTTTTGGAATCACGCAAAGTGTTGTTGGCCAATGCAGATTGCTCCATTTCCATTTGTTCGCCCACGCAGCGCAAAATGGATTACTTCTATAAAAATGCCGAAGGCGATGAAGTGATTTTCATTCACGATGGCAAAGGTACATTGATTTCACAATTTGGTAAGCTGGACATTCGCCAAGGTGATTATGTAGTCATTCCGCGCACGGTGATTTACAAACTCGAGTTTGAAGAAGGCCCGCTGCGTTTGCTTATCATCGAATCGGCTTCGCCTGTGGAGACCGTAAAGCGCTACCGCAATCAGTTAGGGCAACTGCTCGAGCACTCGCCTTACTGTGAGCGTGACATTCGTCCACCCCATGAACTCATCACCGATGCATCGCGTGGAGAGTTTTTGATGAAGATAAAGAAACAAGGGCATTTGCATCCTTATGTGTATGACCACAGTCCCCTCGACTTGGTGGGGTGGGATGGATTTTTGTGGCCCTATGCTTTTTCAATTCATGATTTTGAGCCCATCACGGGGCGCATCCATCAACCACCGCCCGTGCACCAAACGTTTCAGGCACACAATTTTGTGATATGCTCATTTGTGCCACGCTTGTTTGATTACCATCCACAAGCCATACCTGCACCCTACAACCATAGCAACATTGATAGCGATGAAGTACTGTATTATGCCGAAGGAAACTTTATGAGCCGCAGGGGCATTGAACGTGGTTCGTTTACACTTCACCCCGGTGGGTTGCCGCACGGGCCGCACCCCGGCACGGTTGAAAAAAGTATTGGCGCCAAAGAAACCCACGAGCTGGCCGTGATGGTTGACACCTTCCGCCCGTTGTATTTGACAGAAGACTCACTGCCCTTCCTCGACAAGAATTACACCATGAGCTGGACGGACAAAGAGGAGGGGGGATTCAATGAGATTAAAACGCCTTGATATTGATACTAGATGCTAAATTCTCGCTTCTTGTAGCGCTCTAGCCGACAATTTACCCTGCGACAGTTCAAATACACGATCGCAAGCGTTGGCCGTATCGTGCCGGTGGGTAACAAAAAGGATGCACATAGACGGCTTAAGTTTGCTCAATAGGTCCAGAACAAATCGTTCGGTGTTTTTATCCATTGCTGCTGTGGCCTCGTCTAGCAACAACACTTGAGGATTTTTAAACAGAGCCCGCGCCAAACCTACCAGTTGGCGTTGCCCGCCCGAAATATTGATGCCTTCTTCACCTAGCAGTGTAGCATAGCCCATGGGAAAGTTTTTGAAAAATTGACCGAAACCAGATTGCTCGCAAAACGCAACGGCTGCATTGGCGGCATTCACATCGTCACTCAGCGTGATATTGTATAGCAGGCTACCATTAAAAATCTTGATGTCTTGCGGTACGCAGCCCACCGCCAGCCGCCACTCGGCTGTGTGGAGGGTTTGTAAATCTTGTCCGTTTACGGTGATAGCACCGCCCTCTGGTTGATAGAATTTTTGGAGCAATTGCATCAGTGTGCTTTTGCCGCCTCCGCTCTCCCCTTTTAGCCCAACCATTTCGCCCTTGCGCAACAAAAAAGTAATGTCTTTCAAGATCTGTTTCCTTCCGGGGAAACGAAATGAAACTCCGTGAATATTGATTTCCTGGATGTTGGGTGGCAACGGTTCGCCTTCCATTTTTTCTTTTTCCATGGATGTGAACTCAAACATCCGATCAAAAGCTACCAGCGCCTCTTGAATTTGGATATTGGAAACAATCAATCGGTTGATGGCCGGCACCAAACTGCCCGCCATGCCGAGCAGTGCAACCATTTCGCCAATCGCCAGTTGCTTCTTCAACACCAGCCACGAAGAGCTGCCAAAAACAGTCATCAAAAAAATAATGCCGATGAATTCGCTCGTCCATCCAAAGGTGTTTTGCAGTTTACCGAGGCTGGCGATGCGGTTTTGGAATTCACCATATACCAGACCATTGAGCTTTTCAAAAAAAGTTTGTTTTTGTGTGAGTTTGATTTCCGCCACGCCTTGCATGGTGTCTACAAAGTTACTTTCCGCTAACGCATAGCCCGCCATTACGTTTTTCTGCGCATGAATGATTGGTTTATTGAATTTGTATAAAGCTAAACCGTATACCGGCACACAAACAACCATGACCCACGCGATGAGTTGAGAATATGAAAACAGAAAACCGATTGAAATAACCACGGTGAGCAAGTCAATCACTACGCTGCCCAACACAATGGAGAGCACCGATTGAATGCGCCTGGTGTCATTCATCCGTGCTATCAGTTCACCAATTTTGCGTGTATCAAAAAACGATTTGGGCAACGCCAGTAGGTTTTGATAAAATGACTGGATAATGCGGTTGTTGAAATCCACACTCTGCCGCACAATGAAAAGGCCGCGCAGGTAGGAGAGGCCACTTCGGGCGAATAACAGTAGCGTTACCAATGCCAAGCTCAACAAAAGTTTTTGCGTATTTTCTTTTGGGAGTATATCATCAATCAGTTTTTGCGAGAAGATGGCGGTCGAAATGCCCAACACGGCAATTACAATGCCCAACAATGTTGAGATAGAAAGAATGGCAGCATCTGCCCGTACCAAATCCAGCAGCCAACTTTTCTTTTTTACCCGTTGATCTGTGGCTTTTTGAAAGGCTACGTTTGGCACAAGTTTGAGCAACGCTTTTGACTTCCATAGTTGATCGAGTGCCGCGGGCGATAACTCGATGAGGCCTTTGGCGGGGTCGAACAATCGCAAGGGGTCAGACGGCTTGGAGCTGCCAGGCCCCTTTGATGGATAGTAAACGATGTAATGCTGTAGCCTATTCTCCAACTCTACGTGCAAGATCGCGGGCTCGGTTAGTTCTGCCAGATTGTGTACACCTTCTGCTTCCAAGCCTTCGGCCTCAAATCCCAACTGCTGTGCAGCTTGCAGTAACCCGAGTAGTGTGGTCCCCTGCCGGCTGGTGCCGCTCAGCTTG
>DHLV01000092.1:16834-39306 GCA_002405445.1 Flammeovirgaceae bacterium UBA4659
CCATGAAACTGAACAATGGTAAGCAAACAGGCAAAACCGCAATCAGATTGGTCTTGTTGAAGGGTAAGTGTTTTGGGATCAATTCTCACTTGGGTAAATGCTGAATAATGGCCTCTACTTTGGTTTCACCTTTAAATTCCTGGATGGGCTTACTTACTATTTGCACCATAAATAAATACAGTTGGGAAATCCCTAATTCTAAAATTCTCAAACAAGTCTTACGGATGGATTTGAAAAAATATCTTGTCAAAAATGTTAGGCTACTTAACTAGATTTTTTGTACACACTTAAATAACGTAGGTTATTTGAATATGATGTCCTTGTACTCAAGTACAGCATTGCAAAAACTGTTTGAATAATTTATTAGTTGAGGAACCAAAATCCCATCCACTAACTGATATTTTATAAATCTCGTACGACTAATGAAATTTTCTCCACTTATAGTAATATTGCTATTCTCAGTTTCTAGTAGATTCAATGTCCTGACGTCAAAAGTAAATTGATGTTTCTGAGTCTGACTGATTACTTTCTCAAGTATTAAGATAGAATCATTGACGGTCTTAACCTTAAAAGAATTAAAGTCTTTCTCAGGTATAATATTAACATGATACTTAATGTAGCCATTACTTGAACTAGTGTGAATAGGCATTAAACTTAAATCTAACATGGTATTGTTTTCTTTGTTAATACATTTCTCCTCGCCATTAGAATAGTATTCACAGATTCTTGTTTCATCAACATTTATACGACTGAAGTCTAAGTCGCCAATTGATGATTTCCCAACTATTTTTGATTTAATAGTTACGCAATAAACTATAACCGAGTCTAGTTTTTTCTCTGGATCTATGTGATGGTTGTATTTTTTCAAAAAACTGATTTCAGATTGAGCCGTTGCTGGAATAGAAAAAAAAATCAGTGCTAGTACTATGGAGCAATTTATGACAATTGATAAACGACTTATCCCAAGAAAGTCAATCCTTGGGATAAGTTGATTTGAAACACAGTTTTCTAAAGAAATTAACAGAACTTTCATCCGAAAACGCAGTAGTTGAATGCCAGTTGTGATAAAATATAACGTTCGGGAGAATTGATGGGTGCACCCGCTAGAGTTACAACAGCAAACGAATAGGCATAACAGCCGTCAACAAAATTATACCCACCTCGAAGACTTCCCATTTTTTCAACATTTAAACTTTTCATAATCTTTTTTTTGGTTACCCCAGAACCCGTCTGGTGCGGTTGTTTTGCCTGCCATGCGCGCCAAGGCTGCAAAACGATTTAAAGCAACCAACCAAATTCACCAAAGTCAAGCCTACCCCACAAATGGGGGGTTGCATACCCCCCATTTGTGGGGTATTTTTAAATTTTTTTTATGGGCATCAAAGCCCAACGGTTGGGCTGCCTGCAGTAGACCGAGTAGTGTGGTGCCGTGCCGGCTGGTGCCGCTCAGCTTGCGCGGATGCTCGAGATGATTGCGCCCGCCATGAAACTGAACAATGGTAAGCAAACAGGCAAAACCGCAATCAGATTGGTCTTGTTGAAGGGTAAGTGTTTTGGGATCAATTCTCACTTGGGTAAATGCTGAATGATGGCTTCTACTTTGGTTTCACCTTTAAATTCTTTCACCAATTTTTTCTCAGCGGAATAAACGAAGATATGGGGCACCGAGAGTGCTCCAAACTTTTCAAAAACATCTTCGCGGTTAATTTTTAAGAAGTGGATGTTTGATGGTATTTCTCCAATGTATTTCTCTGCCGCTGATTTGATACTGGCAATATTTTCTGATGAAAGGAATAGCAGTTGAGTGCCGCTAAATGAACTCAGATTCTTTTTGATTTCTGAAAGCTCATACTGGCAGTGCTCGCAGCTGGAATTAAAGAAGATAAGTACGACCGGGCTTATTTCTTTCAAGCGAAATTGTAAACTATCTAAAGTATAAAGGTCATCTACATTTAAAGATTGAATGTTTTCCGCTACTGCCTTTTTCAAAGCTACGCGCTCCACAATAAAGTAGCCCATTGCCAACACCCCCGCAAAAACGGAAACAAGGCCTATGGTGATAATTGATTTCTTGACCATACTTATGAAATGCTTACCGTTAAAAACATGACCACCACCACCCACACAGCCAAACCCACGCCATAGGTTTTTGCCACAAAGCCCAAACTCTCCGCGAAAGGCTTTTCTAACACTTCTTGTAGTTGCCAAGCGAGTGCAATCCAATATAAAAGCTCGAAGACATTCAAAAGTTGTATAGGATATACCAACCAAGGATCAAGTTCATTCGGGTCGAAAACACTGATTACTGAAAGAGGAGAGAAAAACTGAAGATCTTGAAGGGTGTAGTTGGTTTCGAAGAATAGAAACCAGAGTAATTTAATTACGCCTGGAATAAGAAAAATAAACTCTGCCTGTGTGACAATGGCAAATAATTTTTTAAAGCCCATTTCAATTTTCAAGAGAAATCCTCCAGCTGAAAAGCAAACAACGACAAACAATATCTTAGTGAAAAGAAGTAATGGCAATAAAAGATATGAGAGCCATTTCCATTTTTTGCTTTTTACTAGTAACTCTGAAATATGTTCATATGATAATTTATTAATTAAGGAGTCATATATTATGTCATCTGATATTAAATTTAATTCTACAACGAATTGCATTAACAAAAAAAATACTGTTATTACGAGGTACCGCTTCACCTTCATTTAGAGATAAACAAGTGCAACAGACGAACTGTGATTATCGTCATCTTTTTTAATCATTGTGAATGCTACAAGGCAATAATCCCATAGAAGTTATACCCGTTTGCCTACAGTATATCAATGACCAAATAGATATTTGATGGTTATAGAGAATAGATCAAAAATAAGTGCCTTGATCCAAGGCACTTAAACGAAAATAGAATTATGTAATACCAATTATCAGTAATACAACCAACCCGATAAAATGCGTAGATAAGAACTGTAAAAAGAATTTCTTCTTGTCAGGCTCTACCATTTTACGATAAAGAATTACAGCAGCTATTGCAATCGCGAAAATTAGATTTAATGCAAACAAAGAAACTATGTAGATATTGTTATCTGATAAAAATGCCTTTTGCGCAAAAAACGAAAAAACTCCACTATTCGCGACCCCATAATATATGAGAAGCCTTTGAAAATTACTCATCATTTGCAGCCTGCATATGTAATTCCCCATGCAGCAACTGAACCAAAAATTCCTGCAACCACACCCACCACTATTGATGAGCCACCGGTAAATATAGCCGCTCCAACGCCCGCAGCGATTGATGATCCTAGCGTTGTTAATCCGGCCATTGCAGCGTCCTTTTCGCAAGAACCACCACTAAAACTCTCCAATCTCTCTACATTCAAACTTTTCATAATTCTTTATTTTTTGATCATCCCAGAACCCGTCTGGTACGGTTGTTTCGCATCCCATGCGCGCCAAGGCTGAAAAACACTTTAAAACAACTTACCAAATATACCAAAGTCAAGCCCACCCCCACAAATGGGGGGTTGCATACCCCCCCACAAATGGGGTATTTTTGAAAAAAATATTTTTATGGGCGGCAAAAAGGCGTTGGTATTGGTGGTAGATGACCACCCCATGATGTGTGAGTCTTTTGTGCTCGCTTTGAAGAATTATGTTTCGGGGATATACACCGCCACCAATGAGGAGGAGGCCAAGCAAATCTGCAAATCGTATGACATTCGGGTAGCGTTTATCGATGCCCGTCTACAACCGGGAAGCGGTATAGAATTAACAAAGTTCCTTAAAAACAAATACGGTCAGCTAAAAGTGGTGGGCTATACTACCTTTAGCGAAGAGGCCACTGTTGCCGAGTTTTTGAGTGCGGGAGTGGTGGGCTTTATGGAAAAAAGCGAAATGCGCACGGTCGACATCCTAGAGTGCCTTGACCGGGTCTTAGCGGATGAACCTTATTTTCCGGCTTGGGTAGAGAAAATTTGCGAAAAATTATTCGCAAAGCACGTGTTTGCATCTACACAATTAAGCAATCGCGAAAAAGAAATTGCCGTGCTGTTGAGCAGGGGCCTTTCGCACAAGCAAATTGCCGAAAAGCTTTCGCTGGCAAAAAATACGGTAGATGATTACTGCAAACAAATGCTTCAAAAAACAAGAACGAAAAGTAGTGTGGAGTTAATGGGTTTTTTGCTGCGCAATGGCGTGTTGTGATTTTGTTAACGACAAGTGCATTACCATGCCGCGCGAAAGAATAAACCGATAGAAAAAGCCGGCTCGAATGCTTTCCGCCCGCGTTTTCATGGAACTTGTACCTAAGCCTGCCACACGGCCGGGATCTAGTGCCCACAAGTCGTCTTCAGTTTCGATTATTAGCCTGGCGGGCTGCCAGTTGATGTTGATATTGAATTGTTGGCTGTTGGCATGTTTGATGGTATTTTGTAATGCCTCTTGCACTATCAACATGATTTCGTGCTTTTCTTTGGGGGTAAGTTCAAAAGTATGTTCGCTGCCGCTCTCTGTCAGCTTTATCTGCATCAATAAAAAACCATCAAATCGGTTTTTAATTTTTTGAAGCAGTTCACTGATGGTTGTGTCTTCATACTCTTCATCCATGATGTTGGTGATTATAAAACGCAGCGATCTGATGGTTCTCCCCAGGTCGTCTCGCAGCAAATCGGTCTTTTGCCGCAGCGACTGCGCATCACCAAATACCAAACCGTCCATCCTTAGCCTAATGGCCATCAAGCGTTGCACGGTGTCGTCATGCAGCAAAAGTTTAATGCGTGTGCGCTCATCCTCAATCGCTTGCTTTACCTCTGCTTTTTCGGGGTCTACATTCACCTTAGGTTTGGGTGCTGGCGCGGCCACCGCGATTATCCGTTTTTTGGGGTACGCGTTTTCGTCACGCGTCTGCAATCGGAAATACTCGTCAGCCGATTTCGTGTTACGGAACTGAAATCCTAAAATGAAGCCGAGCAATAAGAAGCAGGCACTTAGCGAAATTATCCATGTTATGCTCATCGCTGTTTCATTTCGAAAACTGACTCAGCCCGAAAACGAGTTTCAACTGTATAGTATCTATCCTCTATCTAGTTCTTCTTCCCCAACTCTGGCAGCACAAAACTATCCAGCGGGCTGGGTAACTTCATTGCGGCTTCAATATCTTTTACGGTGCGCGGTGCGCCAACGGATAAGTGTTCGTAGCCGTCTTTGGTAATCAGGTAGTCGTCTTCAATGCGCACGGCTATGCCCCACCATTTTTTATCGCACTTCGATTCTTCAGGGATGTAAATTCCCGGCTCAATGGTGATAATCATGCCTTCCTGCAGTTTGTCATACGTGCCCTTGTCGTGCACATCCAGGCCGATGTGGTGGCAGCAGCCGTGTGGGTAGTACAAGTTACGTTCGTCCACCGATTTGATGATGCCCAATTCAAACAGCCCTTGGTTGACAATCCTACGCGTAGCAGCGGTCAAATCGCGGAAGGTGGTACCGGGCTTACAAATTTTCATTGCTTCTTCTTGCGCCTTCAACACCAGCTCATAAATCTGTTTTTGCTCGGGCGAGAATTTGCCATTCACTGGAATGGTTCGAGTGATGTCAGCTGTATAACCGCGGTACTCTGCGCCCAAATCCATCAAAATCAATTCTTTGTTGCTGATATTGGGTTTGTAGTTATCGATGTAGTGCAAGATGCAGCCGTTGTGGCCTGCGCCCACAATCGAGGGATAGCCCAAATCTTCGGCTTGGTATTTTTTGAAAACAAACTCGTGTATGCCTTGCACTTCGCGTTCGCTCATGCCGGGTTTCATCGCTTTCATTACCTCTAGTTGTCCGGCACATGAAATTTGCACTGCCCGTTTGACCAAATCAATTTCTTCTGGTGTTTTGATGCCGCGCAATTCATCCATGATGCCCTCCAATGTTTTGAGGTCTATGTTGTTTTTGGGGGGCTCTATGGTTAAAGTATTGCTGCCCTTTTCGGTAAAGTTTACCTTCGCCTTGAACTGGGCCTGGAGGTCGTACAGGTCGGCACTATCGCGCTCATCGTTGCGCACATCGTTAAAGAAATCGTAAAACAATACTTTATCAAACTTTGTGAAGTTCACATTGTATTTTTTGAAGTCGGTGTTGTTGAATGCCTGGTTGAAGCCCAAAACATCCTTCACGCCTTTGTCTCCTAGCCTGCGGCCCGTCCACATTTCACGCATTTCATTTCGCGGTTGCACAAAAATGATTTCGTTGTACGCTGTGCCGTTGGCAGCTGTTTGATTATCCTTGAAGATGAACAGAACCGCATTTGGCTCGCGGTATCCGGTCAGGTAGAAAAAGTCAGGGTCTTGGTGGTATACATAGTCCACATCGTTGGCGCGGTTGCGCACGGGGTTGGCAAAAAACACTGCCACAGCGTTGGGCGGCAGCTTTTCGCGCAGTTTTTCTCTCCGGTTTTTGTGGAATTCTTTAGAAAGGAAATCGGCAGGCAGGTCTGTATTTTGTGCAATGGCAGACGAGGCAAAAATCAACAGGGCTGCAACCAAGGCGTATTTCATGCTGGTGACGGTTAGTTTTTGGAAAAGTAACATTTTACCCATACAAAGCCAATCGAGTTGTGGCGTGCGGAGCGCAAAAAAAAAATCCCCACGGGAAGTAGGGATTGAGAAGAATATTTTCAGGTATGGGTATTACTCATTTCTTCTAAAGCCGCCACGGTATCCACCGCGGCCACCACCGGAGCCTTCCTCACGAGGGCGCGCCTCGTTTACAACCAGGTTTTTGCCCATGAAGTCAGCACCGTTCAATTGATTGATGGCAGATCTTCCTGCGGTGTCGTCCGCCATTTCAACAAAGCCAAAGCCGCGGCTGCGCTGCGTTACCTTGTCCATGATGATCTTTGCGGAGCTTACTTCACCGTACTCGGCAAATAACTGTTTCAATTGTTCCTCGGTTGCCTTCCAGGGAATGTTGGCTACATAAATGTTCATTTGTTTTAAATAATTAAGTGAAAAATGTTCTTGCTAAATCAATAAGGCCAGACCGACAATAAACGCACCGGAGTGTGCTACTTTCAGATGGGTTACTTCATTAACAACCCAAATATAACAATAAATTTTTGTAAAAATCCAACTGTGGAGGGAAGCATGCGTTTATTCGGCCATTTTTGGCTTTTTCTGCTTCGCCAATCGCTTTTGCTCCGGCTTTCATCTCAACCATTCCTTCAAATCGCTCAACGAACGGTTTCAGAATCATGCCGCCATCCTGCACCTCCGAAACTTGTGGCCTTTGGCCGATTTAAGTTCAGTCGCGCACCCGACTGGCCAGGTGGTTCAATAACAGCGCTCTTGAGCGATGGGCACTCAAGACCTTACCACATAGTTCCAGCCGTGCGTATCGGGCTCAATACCCATGCGGATGTTGTGCAGCTTGTTTTTGACGCGCATCTGAAAACTTTCAGAGCTGATTGCGGGCACGGAATAGTCTTTGCCGTGTATGCTGATGACAGCAATCTGTGAAACCACCGCGGCAGTGCCAACACCAAAAGCTTCCGTGAGTTTTCCGTTTTGGCAAGTTTCCTCAATTTCTGCGATGCTCACCTTGCGCTCTTCTTTTTCAATGCCGAGCTCACCGGCAAGAGTGAGAATGGAATCGCGCGTGACACCATCAAGCAGTGATGTTGTTAACTTTGGAGTCACCAATTTACCATCGATTACAAACATCACGTTCATGGCTCCTGATTCGTCAATGTACTTGTGCTCTTTTGCGTCTGTCCAAAGCACTTGGTCGTAGCCTTGTTTTTGTGCCAGCATGGTGGGGTAAAAGGCGCCACCATAATTGCCGGCACACTTGGCGAAGCCGGTGCCACCTTCGGCAGCACGCACATATTCTTCTTCTACTTTCACACGTACAGGCTTCGAAAAATATGGCCCCACCGGGCTTGTGATGATCATGAATTTGTATTCGTCTGCCACCTTTACGCCTAGTTTTGCCTCTGAAGCAAATACAAACGGGCGCAGGTACAGCGATGAACCTTCGGAGGTGGGCACCCAGCCTGCATCCACTTCAATCAATGCGGCCAAAGCATTCAAAAACAGATTTTCGCTGATCGATGGCATGCACATGCGCTCCAATGAACGGTTCAGTCTTTTGTGATGGCGCTCAGGCCTAAAGATCGTTATCACACCTTGGCTGTTTTTGAACGCCTTCATGCCTTCAAACACTGATTGGCCGTAATGCAGCGCCAGCATCGCAGGCGACATCATCATGTTTGCATACGGCATGATCTTGGGCTCGTGCCACCGACCGCCTTGGTAGTCGGCCACCAACATGTGGTCACTGATGTGGTTTCCAAATCCTAAATTGTTAAAGTCAATCTGCGGCAACCGCGATTGCTTTGCACGTTCAATGGCGATGGTGTCGGTTAGCGTCATAATGATTTTTATTTGAGGTAAAGATAGTCGATTTAAACAGGAAGCCAACGTTCTTTTGGTGCGAGCAGCGCCCTTTTGCAATTTGTTACGTAAATCAGGGCACCACCAAAACTCTCTGTGTCAATTCGCGGCAAAACCAAGTTTACTTTTGTGGGGTATTTGTTTTTCGGATAAATATTTTTTTACGGTCTCTGTTTTATTGAAATTTCATTTTAGGGTGAGCCGGTGTTTTTTCATTTCCTTCGGTATTTGATGTGAGTTGTGGTCACCGCGTTGTTCCAACTGTCGAATAATTGATTGATAATTTTGATCATCGCGGTTTTGCGAAAGCTTGTAGGCAGCTTCCATTTTGGTGATGGTCAGTTCAAAGGCAACGATTCCTTTTATTTCATTTTTTAAAAACTTCTCAGACATTCCTTCGACCGTAATGGGTTTTTCAGAAGCCTTTTCATGTTTGTTCACCAAATGTCTGAGCGACTCCCTGAGTTCGTCACCCTCGATCACGCGAATGGTGCCGTACACATGTACAGCAATGTAGTGCCAGGTGGGTACATTTTCGTGGTCGTACCACGAGGATGAAACATAGGCATGTGGTCCCTGAAAAATGGCCAATACTTCGGGCTTTGCACTCCAGTTTTTCCATTGAATGTTGCCCCGGGCGATGTGGCCGGTCAATTTGTTTCCATCTTCGGACAAGTGCATCGGAATGTGGGTAGCCCATGGCCTACCTTCCACGGTGTTGATTAGAATTCCGAAATCGTTGTGGCGAATCATGTCAAGCCAATCGGCTCTGTTTTCGTTGCGGTTGGCCTTTGCGATGTACATGTTGAGTTTGTTGAGTGGTAGGAATGATGACTTTGCAGATGAGTTTAACCATGGTGTGGTCAGTGATCAGCTGACCGGTTCATCCAAAAATATGGTGCCGACAGAAAACAGCTTTGCGGTGCCGCTGATTTTTACGCGATTACCGTCTAGTTTGCAAACCAACTTCCCTCCACGCTTTGAAACCTGTTCTGCACGAAATTCGCTTTTGCCCAGCTTTGCTGACCAATAGGTTGTGAGCGTGGTGTGTGCTGAACCGGTAACGGGGTCTTCATCAACACCTGCCTGCGGGCCGAAAAATCGCGACACAAAGTCTACTTGACGGCCACGCGCAGTGATGATGGCACCTCGCCCACCGATGAGCGCGATACGTGCAAAGTTGGGTTGACAACTACGCACGCTTTCTTCGCTGTCAAACACAAACAGATAATCTGTTTTGCCCTTTTGTATTTCCAGCACTTTTTCATCAAAGCATTTCAAAAGGGGCGTGGGCTCCAGCGGGTGAAGCACATCGGCCGGGAAGTCGAGCGTGAGTGCATCGCCCTCTTTCGTAACTGTCAACAATCCGCTGCGCGACTGAAACGAGATCGCATTGCCCGGAAATCCCTGGTGATGGAACATCACAAAAGCAGAGGCCAATGTGGCGTGGCCGCATAAATCCACTTCTGCGGCTGGGGTAAACCAGCGGATGCGCCACCCTTCTTTCTCGCTTACATAGAAAGCCGTCTCCGACAAGTTGTTTTCCATAGCGATGTTTTGCATCACCGCATCAGGCAACCACTTTTCAAGCGGGCATACCACCGCTGGGTTGCCGGTAAAAATAGCATCAGCAAAAGCATCTACCTGGTATCGTTTGATGTTCATGAGATTACAGTGGGTTGGTGTTGAACAGGAAAATTCACAGAGCGGGCGATGAAACACATTGCTGCTGCATCATCATGCAGGCACATTGCTTTTTCGCGTGCGGACGGATCGGTAATTTTTACCACCGGCTTCAGTGTGATCGCTGTGAATTCACCACTGCCATTGTCATGTTCCGCCATCAGGCCTTGTGCCTCGTCAGAATAATCGAGTACTACAACTCCGTTGACGGCACATAAGTGCAAGTACCAAAGCATGTGGCAAGATGATATTGCAGCCACCAGCAGTTCTTCCGGATTGTAATGGCTTCCGTCACCGCGGAATGCGGGATCTGATGATCCGGCCAAAACGGGCTTTCCGGGTACGCTGATTTCAAAATTGCGTGAGTATGCCTTGTAATCTTTGGTGCCCGTCCCGAGGTTTCCGGTCCAGTGCATGACGGTGGTGTAAAGATGATTTTTGTTGCTCATGAATGTGTCATTTATCAAAGTTCTGCTTGTGCCTTTTGAAGTGATGATTGGAAGGATGCTACGGATGACGAAACATCGCGTGCGGTAGTGGCCCACGAACAGACGCTGATGCGAATCACTTTCTTTCCGCGCCAGGTAGATCCGCCCACCCAGCACACACGCTCGCGCTGAATGTGTTCAATCACTTTGTTGGTCAGTGTATCGCTGTTACAGCTTACCACTACCTGGTTAAACACCACATCGTTCAATACGCGAAAACCCTCGATGCCTGATAGCTCTTGTGCAAACTGACGGGCGCGCACATGCATTTCTCCGACCATTTCATCTACTCCATGTTTACCCAAGTATTTTAACGCAGCCCATAATTCAATGATCCGCGCCCTGCGCGACATTTCGGGAGTGTAAAACATGCCATCACGTTCTTTGCTTACCATTAAGTATGCACCCGACATGTGCAGGGCGTTGGTCAGCGCCTCTTTATTTGCACACAAAACGATACCAGAATCATAGGGTGTGTTCAGCGTCTTATGCGCGTCAACGGCCCACGAGTGAGCGAGTTCTATGCCTTTGGTAAGATGAGCCAGATTTTTGACGGCAGCAGCCCACAAACCGAAAGCGCCATCGATATGAACCCAGGCTACGGCCTCCCTCGCTTGGGTGCAGACAGGCTCAAAAGCATCAAATGAGCCGCTGTTCACGTTTCCCGCCTGTAAGATCACCATTGTGCGGTTATCCAATGGAGGCAACAGATCTGCACGGATGCGGCCTTGTGAGTCGGTATCTACATATTCGATGTGATCATGCCCCAGGCCCAGCAAGCCAATTGACTTCAAAACAGTAGAGTGTGCCTCTCGGCCGGTGACGATCCGCAGAAGGGGGGCGTTAAATAAACCCCTCTTGTTGACATCCCAGTTTTGATTTTGCAGCAAGTGACAACGGCCTGCGGCCAAGCCGCAAAAGTTTGCCATCGAGCTGCCACTCACAAAACCTGCCACCACTTGTGGAGGCAACCTGAAAACAGACAGAAGCCATTTTTCTACCACGCTCTCTAACTTTGACGCCAGGGGTGAGATTGCATCCATCGCGCTGTTCTGATCCCAAAATGTTGATAACACTTTTGCGGCCGTGGCAACCGGCACTGCGCTGCCGTTGACAAAACCAAAATACCTGCCGCCCATGATGGCCGAAGTGGCGGGTGCACCGTAATGTTGCAGGTCGTTGATCAGTTGATGCGAATCGGAATGGGATTCATTCAACTCCTCATCAAAGAAAACCAGGTTTTGAATCGCCTCGTCAGTCGGAAAAACGTTGCGTTGCAACACTTCATCAAGATAGACTTTGCCAAAGCTCAATGCCCGGTCATAGACAGACTGGTCTGCCATTTCTGAAAACATCTTTCTTTGTATCTCGGTCATGATGCGACCTGCTTGTTTATGTTGCACGCCTAAAAATAGAAATATATTTTAATCCAACGTTACAAAAAATTCCGAAGTGTGTGTTTCAGTTTTGGATCAGATTGGATTGGGAGTCGTGCCTCGTGCCGACCAAGGAAACATATAGGGCCACGATCATTTCAAAAATAATCCAATAGTTACTTTATCATGTCAGCATAAGGTAATAAAAGGTTGTTCGATTATCAAACGAAGGTTAGGTGCTGCACAAGTAGACAACTGGCCGGTTTCGAGATGCTATGTTGCACAAGTCGATAGCAGTGGAATGCTGTTTGCATGCCTTTATAGTGATCTATTTTTTGTAACCTGTCGAAACATTGTTGCGAAAAAACACAACTTGCTGCGGTTTGCTTCAGCGCCAGCCCGATGCCATTATTTTGAGAACTTTTATCAGACTTTTTTGTTGGTATATTTGACCTCGCAAATCACTGTTCAACAATTTAAAATCAATAATTATTATGGCTTTTACACTTCCCGCACTTCCCTATGCATTCAATGCACTGGAACCACACATTGATGCTCGTACCATGGAAATCCATCATGGAAAGCACCACAACGCATACGTTACCAATCTTAACAATGCCATTGCCGGCAAACCGGAAGAAAATATGACCATTGAGGAGATCTGTAAGAACATATCAAAGTACCCGATGCCTGTGCGTAACAATGGTGGGGGCCACTACAATCACAGTTTATTTTGGACGATCATGGGCCCCAGTGCGGGCGGTGTGCCTACGGGTGCATTGGCTGACGCCATCAACGCTGCCTTTGGTAACTTCGATGAATTTAAAACCAAGTTCAACGCTGCTGCCGTGGGTCGTTTCGGATCAGGCTGGGCGTGGCTCATCAAAGGCGCTGACGGCAAACTGGCGATTACCTCTACCCCCAATCAAGACAACCCATTGATGGATTTGGCGGATGTGATCAAAGGCACACCATTACTCGGGCTTGATGTGTGGGAGCATGCCTACTACCTGAACTATCAAAACCGCAGACCTGATTATTGTTCTGCCTTTTGGAATGTGGTGAATTGGAATGAAGTAGCGAAGCGTTTCGCTTAAAATCCCAAAAGTGTATGCTGCACTCAACAAGTGTAGCACTCGTATTCGATAACGTCCGAACCATGTTTCGGACGTTGTTTTTTTGTTGCGTTGAATTCACTTCAGCAGATCGAGGGTCTCGTCTGCGTCAATCACCACATCGTCTTCACCTACTTCGTCAAATGGATTTTCCAGGTGGTCTTGAATGTTGTCCAGGCTTACCAAAATAAAACTGTACAGCACGGGCATCACAAACTCTAATTGCGCGGAGTAATCATGGAAGGTGCTGGCGAAGTAAGGGCCATAGATGATGGGGAAGGCGTAAATAAACACTTTGCTGTATGTGCGCAGCGTTACCGGAGTGCGATAGGCATGTATGATTTTGATGTTATCAAATGCGATAATCATCTTGCTCACATATTGGCTTACGCGTGAGACTTCTCCACTTTGTACCCCGTGCCCACGAAATTCCATGGTTAGTTTAGAGAGTTCGGAAAACATGGCGTACATATTTTTTTCTTCTTGCGCCCAGGCGGCTCCATTTTTAAGCTTTACCATGTGCTTCACCTGCCGCAACATTTGATGGATCATTTTCATCGCCCTGGTGCTCGTGTCTGCATCTTGTCTGCCAGACCAATCGCGAGCTGCAAAGTAAATGGCTATTGCATGGCCTTTGAAGTCGGAGTAGCGCTGCAACGCAGTTTCTCTGCGGGCGTAGGCAGACCCGATCGAAAAGACCACAGGGAAAACAATAGCCACACCGACCAGCATGTCGGGGAACTTGGCGGTCAGGTTCAGGTGAAAGCATAAGTAACTGCTGAGCACTGCCATCGCAGTAATGATGAACGTTTTGTAGTTGATAATGAGGGAAAAGCTTTTCAGCATTTTTTTCATCAAAGCTTAGTTTAATTGACTTACCTGGGGAGCCAGTACAATGGTAGTTTTCAAATAGGCAGTTGCTGTTACTCCTCTGTCACTTCAACCTCCACCCGCACATTTCTGCGGGCATGCTGTCCGTTCTTATCGTGCAGCATACGGGTGCCACCCCACGCCTTCACCTCAATGCGGTCTGCACTCAATCCCCGGGCCACCAGCCAGTCTTTGATCACCTGGGCGCGTGCACCCGAAAGTTCTTTGGCAGAAACATTTTCATTTACCACATCACTGGCATGGAGGTTGAAGAAATCTTTGCTGGGCCCTGTGCGGATAATTTTTCCACGTCCGTGTCCGTTGGTGTGGCCGTGCAACGTGATCCTGTATTTGGGGTTCTCCTGCATCATGCTCAAAAGTTTGTTCAATTCATACTTTGATTCGGGCAGCATGATGGCCGCATCGTTATAGAAATAGACATTATATAACACTGCTATGTCTCCTTTATGCAAGCGGGCCATCTCAAAACGCACCAGGTAATAGTCGCCCTCCAGGGTGATATCCGGCTGAAGTGTATCTATTTCGGTGTCGTAGTAATTCATTTCATGTTGAATCTTGCGGAAGCCGAACGAACTGCCAATCAACAACAGCTTGCCCGATTTACTTTTGGGGTCAGGCAAAATCATGTACTCATTACCTTTTGTCTTTAAGATCAGGCGGCTGCGCTCGGCATCAACTACCTCCACTTCTCCATCGATCAGTTCGTTGTTGGTGGCATTGTACAAACTCAAAAAGGCTCGGGTGTTCTGCAGGGTAAGCACCTCGTGCAGGCTATCAACGGTGGCTGCTTCTGCCTTGGGCTCTTTACCGTTGGTCTGCTCGGGCTCTGGCTTCGGTTGTAGTGCAGGTGGTGCTGCCGGCTGAATGGGTTCAGGTAATTTCTCTGCGGGTTGTTCTTTTTCTTTTTGGGTAGTATTGTTTTGTGTGGCTTCCTTTGGTGCCGATACCGGTGGTTGTGCGATTGGCGCTTGCTGCACCACTTCGGGTTCGGTGCCGTCTTTGATCACCCGCACCCATGCTTCGGCAAAGCCTGCCTGCTTTCGCACCTCCAGCATCTTATTCACCGACTCATCAAAGTCAGTAAAGTAGTCGAGATAGACATAATGATAATGACGGGCAGCATCGAAGCCCGTTTGTGCATGATGTCCAGCGCGGTTCAACTCGGCTGCATATTTCTCTGCAAAAGCTTCCTGATTGACACGGTAAGCAGCCACTACGATGTAGTAACCTTTTTGCATCGGTGTGCCTCCAAGCGCCACCAAAACCGGAGCTGATAAAAAAAGCGCAAAAAATCCTTTGATGTAGATCTTCATGATGTGAAGGTCGGTTTAGGTATTGCAATATTGCTAATATGGCAATAAGATTCAAGTTGTCAATGATTTTAGAAGGGAACTCTGTAATTCATTCAAACGCAACCCCAGGCCGGGGAGAACCGTTGGGTTCAACCGACACATCGTTTTTCGCTGCACTCAAGCTGCTGTTTACTCATTTTGAGATGACTTGGAGGCGTTGCCTGCGAATTGCGGGTCATGCATTGTTTTGATTTTTTGTGCCAGAAAGCCGAGGCCGTACCCAACCAGTTGCACATACGCAGAAGGCACCGCTCGCAAAGCGACCGCCACAGATCGCGTGGCGCGCATGGCATCGGCAAAAATTAAGATTGCGTAAGCTGCGTATCCTGCGGCCAGAAATTCGCCCAAAACAGGTGCAAAAATAAAACAGATCGGTATCGCCACCAGGCCCACCGTGTACAATAAGGGAAACCAATGCACCCATTTCACTTCTTCCGGATGATGGCGAGCCACCAGCACCCGCCCTTTGCCGAAGTTAAAAACCTGTTTGAAAAACTGTGCGAGGTTTGTCCTGCGTTTGTGATACACAAAAGCATCGGGGATCAAGCCTGTGGTCAGGCCCAGTTTCCGCATGCGGATACTCAGTTCAATGTCTTCGGCAAACCGATCGAACAGAAACCCACCGGTTTTTTCAAAAGCCTTGCGCGATAGCCCCATGTTGAAGCTGCGCGGTTGAAATTTACCAATTCCTTTCTTGCTTCCGCGGATGCCACCCGTGGTAAAAAATGAAGACATGGTGTAGGCCATCGCCCGCTGCAAGGCTGTAAATTTTTCATGACCACGATCGGGGCCGCCCCAGGCATCGAGCGGGCAGGTTTGCAAAAATTTCTCCACCTCTTCAAAATATGTTGCGGGCAAAATGCAGTCGCTATCGAATACCACCAAGTAATCTCCCTTTGCATGGGCAAACCCGAAGTTACGGCTAGGTCCGGGGCCACTGTTTTGCTTCTCAAAGTATGTTATCGGCAGCCTTGATTGAAATGCTGCCACCACGTGTTTGCTTGTGAGCGTAGATCCGTCTTCTACAACAACTACCTCAAAATTCATAATTGTTTGAGAAGCCAGGCTTTCCAATAGTTCTTCCAGTTCTTCGGGCCGGTTGAAGACTGGCACTACAACGCTGAATTTAGGGTACGTCATTTCACTTGCAAAATAAGACTATCGGTGCTCTTAAGAAAAAGGGGTTCTGCGGTGTGTGATTACTTTGCAGCTACCGGGCACAGTAACCAGTGGTCATCATAACGCAGCTCGCCATGCTCCAACATCTCTTGAATGACTTCGGCCAGCACGTCCTTCTCGGCCGGGGCTACCTGTGCTTCCAATTCATCGGCCGCCAGCGGGCCCGCTTGCAAGAGGTAGCGAATTTGATGTTGGTAGTTGGCATACAGGGCAGACGTGTCGTGCTTCTTCTTTTGAATACATACATCGCAGATGCCGCAGGTGTTGTAGGTGATCTCGTCAAAATATTCCTGTATCACCTGCATGCGGCAGCGGTGCGTTTGTTCAGCATAGTTGACCATCGCCTGGGTCTTCTTCAGGTGCAGTTGTCTGCGGCTCTCGAGCAAAGCAGCATCAACGGGCAATCGATCTGCATCCTGCCTGGCTAGCACAAACGTGATTTGGGGTGTGTCTTTGGTGGGAAGGTACACCAGCATTTGTAATTTGTGCAACTGTTGTAACTGTATCTGCACTTCTCCGGTGGATTGCCTCACCGCATGGGCCAGTTGACTTTCGGAAATGGTCACAAAGTCACTGTACAATTCGCCCCCATACAACCGCAACAACATCTTGATCAGTGGATCGAACCGCTCGTTTGCTACTTGAAATTCGTAAATCTTCTTTTTGTCGATGGAGAGGTGCACTTGCGAGGGTCGGTAAAAACTTTCATTGAATTGGATGAGGCCAAATTCTTCCAGTTTTTTCAGGGCAGGGTACACGGTGGCAGATTTCATTGAAAACCGCTCGCAAAAAGATTCGAGGTCAAAATCAAAACTTTCTGATTGCCCGCTACCCATTGCAAGCTGAAAATAGTTGGCCAGCGCCTGATATACCTTTTGCAGATACTCCAGCCGTGGTTGCGATTGTTCGGTTTTATGTTGCAGCGCCTGCCCATCTAACTCGTGAAAGAGGATGGTGGCGTAGGCGCGTCTGCCATCGCGGCCGGCACGCCCAGCTTCCTGGTAGTACGATTCCAGGCTTTCCGGCAAGTCCATGTGTATCACCGTTCGCACATCTGGCTTGTTGATTCCCATCCCAAACGCATTGGTGGCCACCATGATACGGCATCGGTTTTGCAGCCATGTCTGTTGGTTCCCCTCGCGCAGCGCATGTGGTAAGCCTGCATGGTAAAAAGTGGACGACACCGAATTGCGCTGTAGAAACTTGTTGAGCACCAGCGTGGCTTTGCGCGAACGCACATATACAATGCCGGGCCCCGGCACCTTGTTCAAAATATCCAACAACTTTTTTTCTTTTGACTCAGTCTTGCGCACCACCAACGACAAGTTGTTACGGGCAAAGCTGATTTGAAAAATTTCTGGGTTTTTCAGTTGGAGTTTTCCGATAATGTCGTCTTTTACGATTTTGGTTGCGGAAGCCGTGAGTGCCACCATGGGAACATTTGGTTTGATTTCCCGTAATGCTGCTATCTGCAGATAGGGAGGGCGAAAGTCATAACCCCATTGAGAGATGCAGTGGGCCTCGTCAATGGCAGTTAAAGTCACATTCATTCGCGCAAAGCGAGCCCGAAAGAGTTCGGTCAGCAGACGTTCGGGTGAGACGTACAAAAACTTTTGCTGGCCATACACGCAATTATCCAAAAGGATATCAATCTCCCGATGGGTTAAACCCGAATGGATCGCCACCGCTGGGATGCCTTTTTGTCTCAATTGGGCCACTTGGTCTTGCATGAGGGCAATCAGTGGCGTAACTACCACGCACAACCCCTCGCGCACCAGCGCAGGCACTTGAAAGCACACCGACTTGCCAGCACCGGTGGGCAGAATGCCCACTGCATCACGGCCTTGCAAAATGGATTCAATGATTTCGCGCTGTGGCGTGCGAAAGGACGAATAACCCCAGTATTGTTGTAAAACTTGTTCGGGTGTCACTTGCCAAAAATAAGGGAAAAGACATCACCAAACAGGTATTTTAAAGAGGCCAATCGTCTTTGAATTCTTTTTTCTGATGGAATGCCTCGATTTCAGCCGAGTCAAGTAAACATTTTTTTAAGGCGGCCGTAATGTTTTCTTTGTTCAAGTCTTGGCCGATGATAACAACCTCGTTCAGTCGATCGCCCCATTGCTTGTCCCATTTTTTTTGGATGTGTTCTTGGTCTTGTAAGTAAGCCGGGTTTTGCGCTCGTTGTTTAAAAGGCACACTTGCCCACCATCGGCCATAGATTTCTGCCTTTGATGAACCGCCTGCCTGGCTCCACAAAATAGCATTGTCAGGGCGCGAGGCCAGCCAGAAAATCCCTTTGCTACGGATTACATTTGATGGCCATTGGGTTTGAATAAAACTCCAAAACCGCTGGGGGTGGAAGGGGATAGGACTACGAAACACAAAAGAAGAAATTCCATACTCTTCCGTTTCTGGCGTATGCTCGTTGTTTAGTTCTTTAATCCAACCTGCAGCTTGTTGCGCCTTTTCATAGTCGAAGAGTTTAGTGTTTAAAATTTCCTTGGGATTTATTTTTCCATTCGTAGCTTCAATCAGTTTTGCGTCCGGGTTAAGTTTCATCAGCAAGCCCTTGAGCAGGTTCAATTGTTCGGTATCAATCAAATCTAATTTGTTGAGTACAATCACATTGGCAAACTCAATTTGATCAGTAAGTAAATTCACGATATTTCGATTATCTTCTCGGTCATCGGTCATTTTTCTGTCGAGAATGGTATCGGCACTGCCAAAGTCTTTGAAAAAATTAAACGCATCAACCACTGTTACCATGGTATCTAGCTGAGTGATTTTCGATAAATCGGTAAGCTCTTCACCCGTATCGAATGTAAAGGTTTGTGCCACCGGTATCGGCTCCGAAATTCCGGTACTCTCAATCAACAAGTAATCGAATTTTTTTTGTTTGGCCAGCAACTCTACCTCCTTGATCAAGTCTTCGCGTAAGGTGCAACAAATACATCCATTACTCATCTCCACTAACTTCTCTTCGGTACGTGAAAGATTGATTTCATTTTTTACAAGCATCGAGTCGATATTCAATTCGCTCATATCATTGACGATAATCGCTACTTTTAAACCATCGCGATTGTGGAGCACATGATTAAGCAGGGTAGTCTTACCCACACCTAGAAAACCGCTCAATACAGTTACTGGTAATTTTCTTTGTTTAAATAATTTCATTTTACGTTAGTTAGGTTAGCATGAATTTTTTCAATACGATGATAAAGTTCTTTTTGAATGTCCAATAGTTGGCTGGAGGTGGCTTGAATTTGTTCATGACCGTGTTCATGGTCGTGATTTTTCTCGCCTTCAAATCCTGGCACACCAACCAAATCGTTTGCCCATTCCTTAAAGTCATTTTCGATAGCTATGAGTTTACTTTTGTCGTTCGTGGAGATTCTATTCAGTGAATCAATTCTGTACTTTACTTTTTTCGCCAATGCCACTGCCTGTGAATGATACGCTGCTGCCTCAGTAAGTATTTTTTTGTCATTCGAATTTTGAACACACCCAACGAACAAAAATGCAAGACAGATTAAAGGCTTCATCACTTATTATTCGTTATCAATTCGGCTTGGTCTAAAATGAAAGTCATGTGCTCTACGTCTTTATCGTTCAATCGAAGTTTCCCTTTCACGGTGATCACTTGATCGGGCTTAAGTTTTGGCGGCTTATTTTTAAAATTAATCTCCGCTACTGTTTCGGGTCCTGCGCCTCCACAAAAGAAGCAGGATGAGTAAGGGTTTTTAGATAAAACTATACTGCCGACTGGAAGATCAAATGGGATGTAATGGCCTTGCAAGTCAATTTCAGTTCCTTGCAATTGCTTTAGCTTGACGTCAAATTGTGGCACTAAAAAGTACTCGTTATATTGTTTGATGTAAGTTGAAACAAACTTCGTACGCATGAAAAGTTGCCATCCGTCTGTTGACGGAGGGGCACTTAATAAGATAAGCAGTAGGATGTTTTTCATTTCGTTAAAACTGTTTTAGATAGGTGACCTTAAAAACGCCTTGTTGATTCACCAACCGACTGTTGATTTGCGTGTTGGGATTAGTAAAGTCCTGTCGATTATCATTGAGTACGAGAAAATCATTGACAACGGTACCTTCACAGTAATAATTACCACTTGATGCTAGTGCGCGGTAGTACAAAAACAGAAAAATAGTGAGTATTCTAACTTTCATCTTCGTTATGATTAGAACAATGCTTGCAATACTTCATGTTTAGTAGATGTCCGATAATAGTCAGAATCCCAAAAAAGTAGCCGGTGTATTCTAACCAGCGAAAGTCTTCTTCAAACAGGTTTGAAAATAGAAAGCCCCAAAATGAAACCAACAGCAGCAATGAGATTTTTGTATTGTTTATGTTTTCAGTGGCTTTGAAAATTGATAAAAAAGAGATTATTAGAAATAGATATTTGAAAATTGGATTTGTTATAAAGCCTGCGCCAAATGCTATGAGAAATGGCATTGCAATACAATGCACCAAACAAAGTGATGAACTAAGAATACCTATTAAGTCTGCTTTGTTGATTTTTGAAGCGCTAATCATTGTGAATCATATTAAGCCAATTGAATTATTTGGGTAATGCTATTTCTTATTTGATTTTTTCACTGCCTGTTTTACAGCTATTGGCACATATCCAATTTCCAAACCCTTCTGAGGTGTTACTATTCGTCATCGTTAAACAGCTACCATTCTTTCAAATTGATTCTTCCGATACACCCACAGACTTCCGGCAGTCGCCAGTGTTAAGAAGAAAAGAAGGCCCATCAAATCTGCTGAATAGTGTGAACGCACTTGAGCCGAAGAATAGCTGTGCGTTGGCAAGGAACCAAAGTCTTCTGCCCGCATCTTTTCATTATTAAACATCCGTTGAATAAAATAGTGGCGCCATGTATTGGCAAATGCAATCACCTGATTCCGAAAGTCGGTGTAATGCGTTGGTGAAGTTCCGGCCAGATCATTTAATCCATCTTGCAACAAAATAGCGGGCGACAAAAAGCGAATTCGATTGACCCAGTTTTGTTGTTTATTCAGTGCTTCATTATAATCATCCAACACAGGTTGTACAGATTGGTTGATGACATCGCTGGCGGCAAAATTTCCCAGCCACCAACTATACTGGTTTTGCTGAGTCGTATCTTTCGGAGCATATTCCGGATGCTCTCGGTAATATGATTTCAGTATTTCATCCGCCCTTTTCTCCGCCAATGCTTTTGCCTCCCGATATTCATGAATCATAATGGTGCGCGATGGTATCGGATAAAAGGAGTTTGCCGATTGTGAAATAATGGACGGGATCAAAAGCACAAACACAACCCACACCGCTATTAATGTGACTGCATTGCTGCCGGATGAGTTCCCCAACAGGTTAATTAAAAATGAAATCAAGAACCAGAAAGAGACATACACGGTGACGAGCAGAATAAATTTCATTGCTGCTCCCATATTGCCCATCCAATCAATGTCAAAAATTGTTAACGAAAAAAGAATAGAGGCAACAACAATAACGGTAAGAATAAAAAAGCGGAGTAGCAGCTTTCCAAATAACCATTGGTACAGAGATATGGGTTGTGCCAACGTCAAGCGCAACACACCCGATTCTTTCTCGGACGAAAGCACGTTGTAACTAAAGCCCAACACCAGCAAGGGAAGCAGGTAGATGCAAACGAAGGCAAGATCAAAACTGCCAAACAAAAGTTGAACGGGGTTTGAGAGTTCCGAGAAGCCGAGTGTGTATGCCTCGCCATAAATTTTTGGTTTTGCATAATGTGTAAATAAGTCGCTTTGGCCGGTAGAAACAACCGCTAGCGGTTGAGCATCCATCGCGACAACACGTGGGGCATTCCACCCGATTTTATCCAATGCACGTGCATCTTGCCTTACCTCTGTTGCCGATTTTAGATTTTTGTTCAGCGAGTCTATCTCAGCAGCCATCCTCCGATCCAGCTTC
>DHLV01000092.1:39526-42259 GCA_002405445.1 Flammeovirgaceae bacterium UBA4659
CAAACACGGTGATGCCCAAAAATAAAATCAGCAGAATCATCACCCACCTGTCGCGCAGCAAGTTGAGCCATTCGTATTTGATGGTATGTTTTAACATAATTTTTAGATTTACGATTTGTATGTTTCTTAGCGCTAGATTGATTTCATTTTAGTGACCGCTCCGTACAATGCAGCAAATGATAGCAACAGCCACGCTAGTAAGGTGATGAGATTGCTCGTGTTCTGACGGATCACAGTGGTGTATGAAGCCGGTTCATATTGAAAATCAGGCACCGAAGACCACAGTTGATCATCGGCCAGATAATCCCAATCGCCATATTTTGAATTGGCTGCCATATCACCATTCATTTTCCCCACCAATTCAATACGGTAATTTTCAGCTGCGTTGGCAAAGTCCCAATGCGAGGTGTAATCGGTGCGGCAAATGGCCATCGACAAAAAGCGCGTGGGCAGAAAAGGAGAAAGCGCAGCCGTGCTGCGATACACGTTGGTCTGATTCACATACGTGTCTTTCAACAATTGATAATGCTTGAAATAAATATCAGCAGTATGCTTCTCGCCTTCCTGCATCAAAAAGCCATCCCAGTTGAAGGGCAACTGCTGCACGCTGTCGACTCCGTATTTTTTTAACGTTTCTTCTTCCAGTTTCTTCGCTTCGGTATTCCACGGATTGTGTCCATCCAATCCTTTCTTTTTGTCAGCCGCTACCTGTTCTTCAAATTCCACTTGCGTGGGATACGGGTACAGTTTATCCGCAATGGCGGTTGAAATCTTGGGCATCGCTAAACACGATACCATCCAAATTCCCAGCAATGTCACGAACGCTAAGTTTGATTTTTTAAAAAGAGAGGAAACAAACAGCGTGATATTGATGAACACTGCATAATAGATCAGGTAAACGCCAAAAAGGAGGGTGAGCGCCCACAAACTAAACTGCCCGTAATCTTTGATGTTAGCTAAAAATAAAGCGGCCAGCACATACACGGGTATAGCGATGAGCAAAACCGGAAGAAATATGCCCAGCCATTTTCCCATCGTTAATTTCCACGTGCTCACACCCTGACTTTTCAATAATCGTAGCGTGCCGCTTTCACGTTCGCGCGTAAATGCATTGAACCCGATCAGAATGATGAAAAGAGGAACGATGAAAATCAATACGAAATCAGGCGTGAGATCACCAAAGCGCGACAGGGCGGTTTGATCTTGTGCAGCTGCATATTGTGCTTCGTTGCGTTTATGTGCTTCCAGGTAAATGCTTACGCCCGTGAATTTATCTACACCATTGTCAATCAACGAAAGTGGATACTTTGGTTTGAATGCATAGGTGCCGTAGTGCGCTGCTGAGTGCGGATTTTTTTGACCCTGTCCCACCCACTCGCTTCGTGCATTTTTTTTGGCTTCGTTATGCTGGGCATTGATCGATGTGTAGTAGCTTTTACTCACAAACAAGGCTGCCAGCAACAAAGCAAAAAGGGTGATGGCCGTTATCCGAAAACGTCCCTCCCGAACGATTTCTTTAAGCTCTTTGCGTGCGATTTTGAGTATCATAAAGTTATTTCTATTAGCAATTGGTTTATTATTGGTTGATCAGGTATTAGAAGCCATCGACTATGGACTGTTATGCCATGGTCTAATCAATTCATGTGTTTCAAATACAATTTTTCTAAATCCGTGTGGTTGATTTGATCCGTGGTAAGTTGTTCTACTAAACTTCCTTCGCGCATCATGCCAATGTGTGTACCCGTTTCTTTAGCACGGAAAAGATCATGCGTGGCCATGAGGGTCGCCACTCCTTTCTTGCTCAGATTTGTCAGCAATTCCGAAAACTCGTTGCTTGCTTTCGGATCTAATCCAGAAGTAGGTTCGTCCAACAGCAGCACTTGGGCATCTTTGGCGAGAGCGAGGGCAATGCCAACTTTCTGGCGCATCCCTTTGGAGTACGTAGAAATTCGTTTCTCATGTGCTTCGGCTTGCAGGCCGGCCTCCGTCAGAAATTTCAGAAATTCTTCTTTCTGATATTTTTTGTTGGCAAGACCGCTGAAATATTCGAGGTTCTCTAATCCTGTCAAATTCGGATAGAGCATCAGGTTTTCAGGAATGTAGGTAAGCAGTTTCTTCGTTTCGAGCGGTTCTTTCACCACATCTTTTCCACCAATCAAAGCCTGACCTCCGGATGGTTGAATGAAATTGAGAAAGAGATTAATCGTAGTGGTTTTGCCTGCGCCATTCGCGCCCAGCAGGCAGTAAATACTTCCTGGAGCTATTTTAAAGTTGATGCCATTTAGAGCTGTACGGCCATCATAGATTTTAGATAGATTGATTGCTTCTAGCATATGATTGATTTTAAGGAATAGAATATAGGCAAGACCAAATGTTTGCCATAGCCTTACACTTGATTGAATTGATGTGCGCTCGCTGAGCGAGGCAACAATTGCCGGTTAAAGAATGAAAACGGGGGGTGCCCTAGAGCTCGACAGAGGAAAATCAATTCCACTAACGGAGGGCGCAAATTCGTTAAATGATTGGCTAACGCCCGTAGCGAAAAAGAAAATCTGATTTTGATGGAAGATTAGACCATGCAAAAAGTCAATTGCGCAGACACGGCATTGGTCACTTTTTGAGGAAATTTTTTCTTGACCTGTTGTTAGTTGCTTTTCTGTTGCAAGTGAGGGATGGTGGGCGTGGAAAAGGTTAACGCCAACCTGACTAAAAAGCAGGGTAATTAAAAAAAAT
>DHLV01000199.1:0-1274 GCA_002405445.1 Flammeovirgaceae bacterium UBA4659
GATGTAGTTTATCGGGGGCTTACTCTGTAACATTGCAACACTATCCTATCAACGATTGCTCGGCAGGGGCGGCAAGCTATCCCCTCTTACCCTTGTGAGCGAGTCCGCATGGTTCTCAAAATATAAATCCTGCTGCTCGCTAAGACCACCGTGCAAGTACAGGTAGTTATATTTGCCCACAACAAAAATCTTTTTTTCTTCGGTCTTTTTATCAAATCTATACCAGTACCTCAGGTGCATTTTTTGGTCGTAACTCTGCAAGTCAACCAAATCTCTGTCCCTATTGAATATTTTTTTTACCTCGTTCATCTCGAAATGCTCCACATTTCCTTCTGTGTGTTTAGTTAATGACAACGATAACAAGGTGTCCGAGTTAAAAGTCTTAGCGTACAAAATTGTTTCCCCATCATATTCATCGCCTACTGTAACATACCAATTTTTATGCTTGTTCAGGATATCAAAATGCTTTCTAAAATCCTTTAAATATTTCTCATTTTGATCAGGTTGGCAATGAGTATTAAAACTGATAATAACTGCTAAGATTAAAATTCTGGTCTTCATAGGTTATCTTCTTAATTTAATTCTTTCCTCAAAAAATCTTAATAAATCAGGCCCTAGGTTCTGTATACTCTCTTTTCCATAAATTGTTATTGTTAAATTAGGATGTCCCCCAAGTGATTGATTTTCATTTAGCATAATTTGAAGTGTTGACTTAGTCTTATTGTATCTAGCACTTATTGAAGCAATACTATGACCTTTGTATTCATAGTGCTTATTAAATCCAGAAACGTTCTTTCCCGTAATCAGGCCTGAGGGGTTGGGTATACTCCATTTGAACCTTACCCCTCCTTTTGCCGTAAGTTCCTTGCTGTAAAGGGTATTGACGTTACCAATGCTTTGGTCCCATTTTGGCATCTCCGAAAACATGTCCTTTAAATCATAAAAATTTCCATCGGCTTTTTTTCGCAATGAGTTACCTGCGGGAAAATCCTGCAATCCTTGCAAATAAGAAAACCATTCTTGTAAGCCACTTAAAATTTCGTCAGGTGTACCGTTAATATTAAACGGCTTTGGCGCTTGATCTGGCAACACAAAAAAGTTAGGGTCGTTGCTCGCAGTCAAAGTAGCCGGGTCGTGCCACTTGATGGTCGGCAGTGCCGGAGTGTTCGGCACCAAGTTCAGCCCCAGCGAGGCCAGCCCATTGGTGAGGCCATTGATACCGCCACCGTACCCGCCGCCGAAAATGGCCGCAAACTGCCCCACACCCCCACCCG
>DHLV01000199.1:1449-2863 GCA_002405445.1 Flammeovirgaceae bacterium UBA4659
CCACCCGAATTTCGGATGTCATTGGCAAAGCTCATCATCAGGTTCGTCATCCAGTGCCCGCAAGAATTTCAAAGAACTTGGCTCAGTCAATTTTCTGTAACATTATCTCGGCCCTACCCAAAATGACATCCATTGTCATTTCGATAACCTTGGGAGATTATTTCCCTTAACCCTACGCAACGAATCCTCATGCTCTAAATAGTAATTTATCTCAACGGTATCCATTTTAAGGTATGTAAACCTATAGGCATATTCTCCAACTTCAAATATTTTTTCTTTAGAATGTTGTCTATAGTAGAACAAAGTGTCTTGCGAAGTCATTTTAAGATAACATGTATCTGTTTGATTGCATCGAAAGGTTTTGGCATAGCCGTTGATAAATATCTTATCATCCTTTTCCTTATTACCTATCGCAAAGAATAAAACCTTTAAGGTATCGTTGTCAATTTTTTTGATTGTATAATTTATATCCCACTCTTGTTCAATTTCTTGAACCAATTCCCATCCGCTAGGATTATTTGTATACAATAAGGATCGGTCAACTTTTTCAAGAGCAATCTGCCATTTTTGTTTGCAACTAAACAAACAAAGGGCACAAGCAATTATTAGGAATTTAGCCAAGCCTGTCATCATTTCTTTCTTATAAAATTTAACAGTTTTTGCCATGCATCTCTGTTTTCAAAATTGAAAAAAATTAACTTATTCTCTTGATCACCGTTAAAGACAATTATTTGATAAATTTTCTTTTCTTTTCCATCGATGAAACTCTTGGCCCAATGTGAATGTGATTGTAACGATAGATTCATATTTGCCTTTGATGTTCTCCACTTATCATTATATGGGTTTCCGGAAACGCCCACAAACCATTGCGCTTCTGCCCCAAATATTTTGGCTCGCCCTGATGTTGAGTTGCCCCCACCAATTCCTGGCATCCACGCCTTCCACCATGGAACCGGTTCTCTAAAGCTCTTTACTATGTCTGTTAGGTTATGGTTCAATTCTGGATTGTGACCAATATAGTGCAAATGTGAAATGAGGTTATTGACAACGGCTGTTTTATCGTCATCCCAGATATCAACAGGATCTGGCCTTTTTGGTGGGGGAAGCACCAACATCGCACCATTCGCGCTAGCAACCAAATTGTCATGTCCATACCAATTGATTATCGGTGGGGGCGGTGGCGTATTAGGCACCAACTGCAGCCCCAGCGAGGCCAGCCCTCTGGTGAGCCCGTTCAGCCCGCCACCGTAGTTCATGCCGAACATCCTCGCAAACTGACCCACACCGCCACCGGAGTTGCGGATGTCATTCGCAAAGCTCATCATCAACTGTGCCTGCCAGCCACCGCTGCCCGTGATGCCCATTGCCGCCCCATAAAACGCCATTGCCCCGGCATTGCCCTCGCGCCAGCACT
>DHLV01000039.1:0-4885 GCA_002405445.1 Flammeovirgaceae bacterium UBA4659
CCTCGGATTCTTCGACCACATGCTTGAGCAACTCTCGCGCCACGGGCTTTTCGATTTAGACGTTTTTGTGAAGGGGGACCTGCACATTGATGAGCACCACACCATCGAAGACACCGCGTTGGCACTTGGGGAAGCAGTACTCGAGGCGTTGGGTAACAAACGCGGTATCGAACGTTACGGATTTGCTTTGCCCATGGACGATTGCCTCGCTCAAGTTGCAGTAGATTTTAGCGGCAGGCCCTGGTTGGTGTGGGAAGCGGAATTCAGGCGAGAGAAGGTTGGAGACATGCCTGCCGAAATGTTTCAGCACTTTTTTAAGTCGTTTTCCGATGCCGCCCGGTGCAACATTAATGTAAAAGCAGAGGGTAACAATGAGCATCATAAAATTGAAGCCATTTTCAAGGCTTTCGCAAAGGCAGTTAAAATGGCCGTGCGCAAAGATCCTCACAGCAATCAATTACCTACTACCAAAGGAATTTTGTGATATGAGAGTGGCCGTGGTGAAATACAATGCCGGGAATATACAATCGGTTGCCTTTGCGTTGGATAGGCTGGGCATCCATTACACGATCACCGACCAATCCGAAGAAATTATCTCAGCAGATAAGGTGATTTTTCCGGGTGTGGGTGAAGCCCGAACGACCATGAATCATCTGCGCGCAAATAAGCTTGATGGTGTCATCAAAAGTTTGAAGCAACCGGTGCTGGGCATTTGCCTTGGCATGCAGTTGATGTGTAGCCATTCTGAGGAAAACAACACTCCATGCCTTGGTATTTTTGATGAAACTGCAAGATTGTTTCATCCCAAGCAACATGAAAAGGTGCCCCACATGGGTTGGAATGCTCTCACCCTGTCAAATGGATGGCTCAATGAGGAACTTGAAGGTCAATTTGTTTACTTTGTACACAGTTACTTCATACCTGTGAACAAGCACACCGTTGCCATTACTGATTACACCTTACCGTTTAGCGCTGCCCTGCAAAAAGATAACTTTTATGCAGTACAGTTTCATCCGGAAAAATCGTCTAAAGCCGGTGAATTGGTGTTGCAGTGTTTTTTTGAAACAACATCATCAAAAAAACTATGAGGATTATTCCGGCAATTGATATCATCGATGGAAAATGTGTACGCCTTACCAAAGGTGATTACGCACAAGTAAAGGTTTACTACGAAGACCCGATTGACGTAGCAAGACAATTTGAAAATGCCAATCTTGAATTTTTGCATTTAGTTGACCTGGACGGTGCCCAACAAGGCAAAGTCGTAAACTGGGACGTGATCAGTGAAATTCAGGAAAAGACAGCACTGAATGTGGACTTTGGAGGAGGAGTGAAAACCGACCGCGAAGTAGAAGAGCTGTTGGATTTGGGCATCAACCAAATCAATGTAGGCAGTTTAGCAGTGCGGGAACCTGATACATTTATTAAGTGGCTTAACAAATTCGGTGCCGATAATTTCATACTCAGTGCTGATGTGCGAGGTGAAAATGTTGCCATCAACGGCTGGCTTGAAGAAACGAAATATCGCCTGTTCGATTTGGTAAGCACCTTTGAAAACCACGGTCTGGAGTATCTTTCGTGTACCGATATTGAATCTGACGGAACCATGAAGGGACCCAACTTTGGACTGTATAGAAAACTCAAAAGCAGATTTCCCAAACTTAAGATCATTGCAAGTGGCGGCATTAGCTCTACTCAGGATTTGATCGACCTGCAACACATCAAAATGTTCGGTACGATAATCGGCAAAGCAATCTACGAGGGAAAGATTAAATTAGCCGAGTTATCAGATTTTAGCCGCTAAGATTTGCATATTGTAAGCAAACGACAGTGAACCTAGTCGATAACGAAACGGACGCGATGTTTGACCCAACAGTCAACCGAACAATGTGTCATTCATAAAACTTAATCATTCAAAAAAATTGTTAACCAAGCGCATCATTCCCTGCCTCGACATCAAAGATGGTCGTACAGTAAAGGGTACTAACTTTGTTGACTTGCGTGATGCCGGTGACCCTGTGGCACTTGGGGCAGCGTATGCGCAACAAGGTGCTGATGAGTTGGTTTTTCTGGATATCTCGGCAACAGAAGAAAAGCGCAGAACTTTTGCTCAACTCGCCAAAGACATCGCCAAGCATATAAACATCCCGTTTACCGTTGGAGGTGGCATTCACTCCGTAGCCGATGTTGCACCATTGCTGGAGGCCGGTGCCGACAAGGTGAGCATCAACAGCGCTGCGATCAAGCGCCCCGAGCTCGTTGATGAACTTGCAAAAGCCTTTGGGTCACAATTTGTGGTGCTTGCGATTGATGCGCGAAAAGTTGGAAACCAGTGGACGGTGCACAGCCATGGAGGCAAGCACCCCACTGACAAGAAGTTGTTTTCCTGGGCAAAAGAGGGACAAGAACGCGGTGCTGGCGAAATCCTGTTCACCAGCATGGACCACGATGGTACCAAAAAAGGTTATGCCATTGACCCTTTGAGCAAACTGAATCAACTACTCCGCATTCCGGTTATCGCATCCGGAGGGGCAGGCAGCATGGACGACTTTCTGGAAGCATTTATCTTCGGAAAAGCAGATGCAGCGCTGGCAGCCACCTTGTTTCACTTTGGCGAAATCAAAATACCGGTGGTAAAAGAGTACCTTCGTTCACACAAAATACCTATTCGCGTTTGATCATGATAGACGTTCAATCACTCGATTTTGCGAAAGGCAACGGACTGATACCGTGCATCGCTCAAGACCACATCACGCAACAGGTGCTGATGTTGGGGTACATGAATCAAGATGCACTGCAGAAAAGTTTGGATGATAAGCGCCTTACATTCTATAGCCGTTCTAAACAACGATTGTGGACGAAAGGTGAAACCTCCGGGAACTATCTCACGCTCATCAGCATAAAGCATGACTGTGACAAAGATACCTTGCTGGCAAGAGTTTCGCCTGCGGGTCCTGCATGCCACACCGGAGCTGACACATGCTTTAATGAAAAGAACGAGTCGGCTGGCTTGGAGTTTCTTGAAACAATTATTCAAAACAGAAAGCTAAAGCCCAAGGAGGGTTCTTATACCAACCAACTTTTGAATGCGGGCATCAACAAAGTTGCTCAAAAAGTGGGTGAAGAAGCCGGTGAATTAGTGATAGAAGCAAAAGACAACAACTCCGATCTATTTTTGGGTGAAGCAGCCGATCTGATGTACCATTATCTGGTGCTGTTGACGGCAAAGGGTTATTCGTTGCAGGATGTGGTAAAGATCCTTCGGCAGCGCCATCAATAATCAAGTTCACAATTGTTAGAAATAAAAAAAAGCCGCCCGTTTTTGGAGGCAGCTTTTGATGTTTTGACTTGGAATTTGCATTAGTCAACTTCAATTTTTAATCCGCGCATTTTCGCTTTCAGTTTCTTTTCTTTTGCTTCGTAGGTTTCGTCATAACTCCCTAAATCGCCATAAACAGCCAGCAAACCGTAAAGTACAGTTTCGTCTGTAGGTTTCAGTTGTTCACATCTTTCCCAAAAAGGCAGTGCCTCCAAAAGTTCTGCTTTAATTCTATTAAACAACTCCTGACGCTTTTTGATTTCCGCATCATTTTTTCCGGGAATTTCATTTCTTTCTTCACGCGTCTTACGTACCTTTTTGTATTTCATATCCGCCAATTGCGCATAAGAATCGTAGTCGTCTTTGTCTAACTTGATAGCCTCTTTAAAAGCCTTCTCTCCCGCAGGTTCATCGTTTAACTTCAGGCAGATTACGCCAAGGTTGTAGTACATACCCCTGTCGCCCTTTCCGGCAGCAATTTTACCCTCAAGATTCGTACGTGCCTCCGGCAAACGGTTTAACTCGTAAAGCAAAGAGATTTCGGTTTCAGCTAGTTCACTTTCATTTGGATGTTTTCCAATGGCTTCGCGTGTTGCTGCCAATGCTTCTTCAGTCTTTTTATTTTTTACCAGCACCGCTATCAACTGTCGGTATGAATCAAGGTTCTTGCCTCCTTTTGCGTGATAGGCTTTGATGTATGATACCGACTTGTCATATTCCTCAGCCGATGGCGCAAAATACACTCCGGCATTCATCAGCATCGCTGTATCATTGGGAACAAAATACAGCACACGTTCCATAAACGTATATGCCCCTTTGTAATCCTTCTTATTGGAATAGGAATCCAAGGCTTGGTTCAAATACGCATTCGCAAGCTTGGAATACAGTTGGTCATTCAAAAGTGGTAATCCCATTTCATCCGACAGGAAAAACGTAGTTTCTTTTCCGTCTTTTTCTTTGCCGAGTTCTCTCGCTTTGCCAAAGGCTTCTACAGCTACTTGATAGGGGTTAGCTTCGAGCGATTTAAATTTCTCCGCTTTGGTGGTATCGATACCTGCGTAAATGAGACCTTTTAAAAACCACGCCTTAGCAGCATTTTTAGATGGGTTGCCTTTCTTATCTACCATAAACTCCTGGCTTGCGGTGGTCACATCTATGATCGCTTTTGCCTCGTCAAACTTTCCTTCTTTCAATGCCTTTTCAGCCTTGCTTACACTTGGCTTAATTTCTTTTTGCGCCATTAATGCCATGGGGAAAAAGAACATGAGTAATAGTGCTATTTTTTTCATTTTATTAAATTTAAATCGGTACTAAGTTTAGGTTATAGGATTATCGTTGATTTCGGAAATTGGCTCAGCGCTCTCTCCTTCCATTTTCTGTATTTTTTCAACAGATGAGATGGCATCGTCATCATTCAGTTTAATCAAACGAACACCCTGTGTAGCGCGCCCCATTACGCGCAGTTGCTCCACACTGATGCGGATGCTTATCCCCGACTTGTTGATGATCATCAGGTCATCTTTGTCAACCACCTCTTTGATTGCAACAAGCTTGCCAGTTTTTTCA
>DHLV01000039.1:5035-5436 GCA_002405445.1 Flammeovirgaceae bacterium UBA4659
GCCAGTTTTTTCAGTGATGTTAATCGTCTTTACCCCCAGGCCACCCCTGCGGGTAATGCGGTAATCAGATACGTCAGAACGCTTGCCATAACCCTTTTCTGAAACCACCAGCAGGTTAGCGTCTTCGCGCGAAATACATACCATACCCACCACCTTGTCTTGGTCAGACTCTAGTGTAACGCCACGTACACCGGCAGCCGTCCGCCCCATCGGGCGCACGTCACTTTCGTTAAAATGTACGGCTTTACCTTCGCTCTTCGCGATGATGATGTGATTGTTGCCATTTGTGAGAGCCGCTTCCAGCAAATGGTCGCCATCATGAATTGTAATTGCAGTGATGCCGTTGGCACGTGGCCGTGAATACGCTTCCAAAGACGTTTTCTTGATTGTGCCCTGCTCGG
>DHLV01000039.1:5653-5788 GCA_002405445.1 Flammeovirgaceae bacterium UBA4659
CGCTGTCGCCAGCCTCGATATTCAATAAATTTTGGATGGCACGCCCTTTTGAAGTTTTCGCTCCCTCCGGAATTTCATAAGCCCTCTTCCAATATACCTGGCCCTTGGCCGTGAAGATCAACAAGTAGTTGTGAG
>DHLV01000039.1:6050-7247 GCA_002405445.1 Flammeovirgaceae bacterium UBA4659
GCGTTTGATATACCCTTGGTTGGAGATCGTAATGACCATCTCCTCGTTGGGGATCATGTCTTCCACAGTAATGTCTTCCTCGCTGTGCACAATTTGCGTTCTGCGCGCATCGCCATAGCGCTCTTTCATTTCGAGAAGCTCATCCTTGATGATGCCCATCCGCACAGCCTCGCTTCCCAAAATTTCTTTCAAACGTGCAATCAAATCTTTTACCTCTTTATATTCCTGCTGAATTTTGTCACGCTCAAGGCCTGTTAACCGTTGCAAGCGCATTTCCAAAATGGCTTTCGATTGAATCTCCGACAACCCGAACGTTTCCATCAAGCCTGTTTTGGCCTCATCCGGATCGCGAGAGTTTCGGATGAGCGATATCACCTCATCGAGATGATCGAGTGCGATCAAATAGCCTTCCAGTATATGAGCACGCTTTTCAGCTTCTTCCAATTCGAAGGTCGTTCTCCGTACCACCACCTCATGGCGATGGTCTACATAGTGAACAATCAAATCCTTGAGGTTCAACGTCTGCGGCCGGCCTTTCACCAACGCTACGTTGTTTACCCCAAACGATGATTGCAGTTGTGTGTACTTAAAAAGATTATTGAGAACAATATTGGGTATTGCATCCTTTCTTAAGTCGTATACCACGCGAAATCCTTCACGATCTGACTCATCGCGCATGTCGCTGATACCTTCGATCTTCTTTTCGTTGATCATGGCAGCGGTTCGCTCGATCATCTGCGCTTTGTTCACCTGATAAGGTATCTCCGTAGCCACGATTTGGTCTTTGCCGTTCGCGTTTGTGACAATCTCAGCCTTCGCACGCACAACGATTTTACCGCGCCCCGTCAAATATGCTTCCTGAATTCCCTGATACCCGTAGATAATGCCTCCTGTAGGGAAATCCGGCCCTTGAATGTATTTCATTAGCTCAGGAATGGTGATATCCCTGTTGTCGATATAGGCAATGGTGCCGTTGACCACTTCAGTAAGATTGTGAGGCGGCATATTGGTAGCCATACCTACAGCAATACCACTCGACCCATTAATCAGAAGATTAGGAACCTTTGCAGGAAGAACTGTTGGCTCGGAGTTCTGGTCATCGTACGTTGGCTGGAAGTCAACGGTGTTTTTATTAATGTCGGCAAGAAGCTCTTCGGCAATTCTTCTCAAACGAGCCTCGGTGTAGCGCATGGCTGC
>DHLV01000039.1:7582-7771 GCA_002405445.1 Flammeovirgaceae bacterium UBA4659
CACCCTGCGGTGCACCGGCTTCAGGCCATCCCGAACATCCGGCAAAGCCCGCGAAATGATGACGGACATCGAATAGTCGATGTATGCGCCACGCATTTCATCTTCAATGTTGATGGGGATGATGTTCTGCCTAGCAGGGAGGTTAGAGTCTTCGGCCACAGGTAAAAAATACGTTTAAAAAACAGCTGC
>DHLV01000039.1:7975-8550 GCA_002405445.1 Flammeovirgaceae bacterium UBA4659
AACGTGAGTTAAATGCATGGGCTCGTATCAGCCGGCAAACCGTCAGTAAGGATTAATTTTTCGCTTATTTTTGCCCTTGTATTTGATGATTGTCTTGTCGTTTTCTCCGTAGCCCGGATTTTGTTTTTTATGAATAGGGTGCCTTCGGCTGCGGTACTCCTTGTTGCCATGGGCGTGGTTGATTTGGGCACGGCAACCCCGCAAAAAGCATTTGGGCAACTCGGGGATGCGGTACGTCACGCCAACGCTTAGATAAAGCGTGTTCATGTTGTGGTCAATGGATTTTCCGCTTTCGGGCAAGGCAGTGGCGAAACTTCTAAAGTCAAATGACGGACGGACAAAAGCTTTTAAGTACTCCGACAAGTCTCGCTCTACCGTGACACCCAAGTTGAAATACGAACTGGGGGTAACAACCGCGGTGTTAAAGTTTGATGGTGCAAATGAGCCCACCTGAAGATCGCCCGTAAACAGGTACTCATTCCATCGATAAAACGAATACCCCACCAAACCATAAAACTTCTTGACAAAACCAAAGGAGGATGATGGTTGAAACTGCCCGATCGCGGCATCGCTCG
>DHLV01000039.1:8682-9423 GCA_002405445.1 Flammeovirgaceae bacterium UBA4659
CTGCATCGCTCCGAGGTTTAGCAAGTCGTATGAATAGCCCAGCCCAATCCTATATTGTTGTTTGTAGCGATAGAAAACAAACAAATTGAGCGGGATGTTCAGGGCACTGCCCTTAAAAGACACCTCCTGGGTAAATGTTGTGCCCGCAGGGGGCGGTGTGTTATCAATGGCGACATCGTTGAGCCAATTGCTGTAGCGGGTAGCGGTTGAACCAGCATAGATCTGTGGTGCGCCATTGCCGGGCTGAAAAACCTCAAAGCCTTTCAGGTCATGGCTTAGGTAGCTGTTTGCATACCCGGTGCTAAAGCCAAAACCAAAACCGTTCAGCACTCGCCTGAAAACACCCGGACCTGCCCTATCGGCATAATACCGTTCCAACGGAATGCCTTCTCCTTTGTCTTCTTGCGCCTGCAAACTGATGGGCAAAGCAGTGCACCACAACAAACCGACTGAGAAAAATTTCACGCTAGTACGCAAAAGTAGTTTTTTTAATGCCGAAAGATAGTAATTAACATACATTGCCGCGAAGACCCACGGCAGCATGTTGCATTGCATTTCAATAATACCGTGGCGCGCGGCTCTCCAGCGATGTGAAGGTATGGAAGTACATTGCTCCATTTTTTACCTGATAGGTAAAAGTACGGTCGGTGTGGTGGTCACCATCCAGACTAAACGAAACAGTATTCTGCCCTTCTGGCAAGGGTACGCGAGTGTAGTAGATACTGTGCGGCAATGTCTGCC
>DHLV01000039.1:9586-10026 GCA_002405445.1 Flammeovirgaceae bacterium UBA4659
ATTGCGGGTATCAGCTTTTTCAGTGATGGCGTTGAACAAGCCCAGCAATGCCCCTGCACCACGATCTTCTTTCTTGAGCGCGTACTCAGAAGCCTTTTTAAGGGCTACACGGATCAAGGCTTTAGCAAACTCGTGCCCCATACGCTCCTCCAATAACTTAAATGCTATTTTGTTGACATTCTCAGCCTGCTCAAGGTTGTACTCAGCATCCCCTACCTTCAGGGCTGCCTCCCGAAAATGGGGCGGTCGCTCTACATACCGGGGGAACGCAACCCTAAAAACCTCCAGGCGTGCCAGTCCACGTCTTTCATTCTCGCTGATGTTGCCGGTAGGAAAAGTGAAACTGAGGTTTAACTCCCGGTTAAAAAAAGTGACCTGGCCACTTCTGCCATGGTCTACCAAAAAAATTACGACCCACTCTGCCTTAACCGGTGCCAAAC
>DHLV01000155.1:0-5662 GCA_002405445.1 Flammeovirgaceae bacterium UBA4659
CAAATGTTACCGTGGCACAGGTCATTACGATTGAAGGCAAGGTTCTTGATCTGGAAACAAATAAACCGGTTGCGTATGCTTCTATTGGGGTTGAAGGTTTTGCTTTTGGCACCAGTTCAAATGAAGATGGGTATTTTTCAATTAAAATCCCGGAAGCTATTTTAAAAAAGTACTCATTGAAAATCTCATGCGTTGGGTATGAAAACGAATCGATCCAAAACCCCTCATTAAACATCAGCGTATTTTTGAAGCCTTCCAATATCAAACTGAGGGATGTGATCGTCTTTGGTAAAAACTTGTCACCACAGGCAATCGTAAAAAAGGCATTTGCAAACATAAAAACGAACTATTACCCAAACTCCTTTACCTACGAAACATTTTACAGGCATTATTGCAAAGATGACTCCGCCTACGGCAGGCTCATTGAAGCGTCTGTTGATATTTACAAAAAGAAAGGTCAAAAAGCGTTGCGCAGTAAGCCGGGCGAAAGAGAGGGGGTTCGGGTTACTCAATTGAGGCGCAGTCTCGATAACACCAAATTCAAATCTAGCCATCTTCCAATTGCTCTGTATTCAGCTATGGAAATAGATCCAATGAGCTATCAAAGCCGTAGCGGAAAAGGCTTCATGCAACTGATTTTTGACGTAAGTACCCTAAAAAGAAACGTGAAGGACTTTAATTTTGAGTTGCTCGGAACCACTGAACACGAAAACGAAGAAGTTTACGTAATCAGTTACCGATCAAAAACTGATAGCTTACGACTTGCACCATCCGTTAGTGTTCCATATTTTAAAAATGGAAAGCTTTTTATTAACACAAGAAACTTTGCAATTGTAAAAGCTGAGTGTTACAAAAAAACCCATCACGACTCGTTGCGCTCAGTCATATCGTATAGAAAAATCAAAGGAAAATACTTTCTGTCACACAGCGTAAGAGAGGGAGTTAATTTTAACCTTGAAAAAAACTTTCGGCACGAACATCATATTGAATTGATTACTACAAATGTTTTGTTTGATCATGTAAAACCATTTTTTACAAAAGAGCCAACCGAGGAGGAATTATTTGAAGTAAAATATGACTCTGTTTTCTGGAAAGAATGCAACATCTTAAAAGCAACTCCCCTTGAGGAAAAAATAGTGGCCGACTTAGAAGCCAAACAAAAACTATCAGATCAATTCAAGGATTTTGGGGATTTAGAAAAACAGATTCATATAAGTGCCAAAGAAGACGAGGAAGAATTCAATAGATACTTGATAGACCTGCGTGGAAATAAGCCTGTTTACATTGACTTTTGGGCAAGCTGGTGTGGTCCGTGCATTGCCGAAATGGATGCCTCAAAAAGACTGGTAGAGGAGTATCGCAGGCAGGTTGGTTTTGTTTACTTGTCCATTGATGATGACCCGAAAGCTTGGATGAAAGCCGTGGAGAAGCATCAATTGAAATCACCCTTTGTAAAGCATTTTAGAATCGGCTCATCATCCGATGCGGCCATTTTCTACGAAATCACTTCAATTCCCAGATATCTGTTGGTGGACAAAAATGGCGGTTACGTTAGCCTCAACGCTGACAGACCGAGCAGTTCCTCCATCAGAAAAAAGTTAGATCTTTTGCTCACTGAAAACAAAAAATAGAATGATTGAAATCAGAAACATCACAACACTTGGTGATTTAAAAAAATCAGGCTACCAGCACCAAACCATCAAAGAAGAACTACGGCAAAATCTAATTGCCAAGCTCAAGAAAAAAGAAAATGTGTTCGAAGGCATTTGGGGATACGAGGAGACGGTGATTCCAGATATAGAACGTGCGATATTGGCAGGGCACGATATCAACTTGCTAGGCCTGCGCGGGCAAGCAAAAACGCGATTGGCGCGATTGATGGTGCACTTGCTGGACGAATACATTCCGGTAATCGCGGGATCTGATTTGAACGATGATCCTTTGCATCCCATCTCGCGTTATGGCCGTGATCAGGTTGCCGGGTTGGGCGATGCTACGCCCATCACTTGGCTGCACCGCGATGACCGGTACACGGAAAAATTGGCAACGCCAGATGTTTCCATCGCTGATTTGATTGGCGATGTAGACCCCATCAAAGCGGCTGCGTTAAAGTTACCGTACTCTGATGAGCGCGTCATTCACTTCGGGCTTATACCACGTTCGCATAGATGTATTTTTGTCATCAACGAACTGCCCGATTTACAGGCACGCATTCAGGTAGCTCTTTTCAATATTTTGCAGGAGGGCGATATACAGATACGCGGCTTTAAGTTGCGTTTACTGCTGCAAATTCAATTCGTGTTTACCGCAAACCCGGAAGACTACACCAATCGCGGAAGCATTGTTACTCCTTTAAAAGACCGCATCGACAGTCAAATCATCACGCACTACCCAAAGACTCTCGAGATAGGGAAACGCATCACGCAGCAGGAGGCAAAGATTCACCCCGCCCAAAAGCAATTGATTTCGGGTGCGGAAATGACGAAGGATCTGATAGAGCAAATTGCCATTGAAGCGCGAAAGAGTGAATTTGTTGATGCCAAGAGTGGTGTATCTGCTCGCCTTACCATTTCCGCGTATGAAAATCTGATCGCAGCGGCCGAACGCAGGGCCTTGATCAACCAGGAAAAGAATACTGTGTTGCGTATAGCCGACTTTGTGGGAGTGATACCTTCCATCACCGGCAAAGTGGAGTTGGTTTACGAGGGCCAGCAAGAAGGGCCAGGCATTGTAGCCCAAAATTTGATTGGCAAAGCGATCCGTGCACAATTTGTAGACTACTTTCCCGACCCGGAGAAATTCAGAAAGCAAAAAGAAAAAAGCCCTTACAAAAAAATTACTGCATGGTTTGGCGATGGCCACACCATTGACCTGCTCCATGATATGACCAATGCCGAGTATGAAAAAACGCTCAAGTCGGTTCCGGGGCTGCTGGATTTGGTGAACGAATACCACAAAGGCCAAGACGCAAGCCTGAAGCTGTTTCTGATGGAGTTTGCACTGCACGGGCTTTCAGAGTTCAGCCTCATCAGCAAACACCACCTCACCGCGGGGTTGCAGTTCAAAGACCTGCTGAGTGGCATGTTCACCATGCCTAAGTTCGAAGATGGTGATGGTGAAGACGATGACGATGAAACGTTGGGCAGACAGCAAAACTAAACCACATGCACCTCAAAGATTTTGAATCCGTTCGGCTGGATGCCGAGCAACTCTTTGAGTTGAAAAAACTGGTTGCTGAGGGCGAAGGCCTGCAATTAGAGTTTAAACGAAAGGCCAGCTACCCCGAAAAGATCGTTCGCGAATTGATTGCCTTTGCCAACACCGAAGGTGGAACTTTGTTGGTGGGTGTAGATGATGACAAGACTATTCCGGGGGTCAAATACCCGGATGAGGAATCCTTTTCAGTGCAGGGTGCACTCAGGTATTGCAAGCCAAAACTGATGTTCCATGAGTCCATATTGGCCATCTCCGAAACCAGGTTTGTAGTGCGCTATGATGTGCCCCAAAGTGAAAAACGGCCTCATTGTTTCAAACAAGAGAATACCCTGGAATGCTTCGTTCGAGAGGGTGACAAAAGTATCAAGGCATCGCGCGAAATGCAGGAGATTGTGAAACGCTCGAAGAAAAAGAAAGATGTGCGATTTGTGTATGGCGAGCACGAACAGCAGCTGATGCAGTACCTGCATACCAACCCAACCATCACGCTCACCGAGTTTTGTGCCCTCACCAAACTCAACCGCTTTAAAGCCTCACGTAAACTCGTTTTGCTGGTACTGGCCAACGTGCTCAAAATAACGGCCACGGAAAAAGGCGATTTGTATTCGAGGTACTGATTATTGCATTTCCGCATTGTAGGCATCAATTGCCTCGATGAGCATATTCCTTTTCGAGTTGAGTAATAAGAAATTGACGTTGTACATGACCGCTCCGGCAATAATTGTAGGAGGAACACCTTTAGCATTCGGCAGATCAGTAACCCCTGAAATGATCAGGCCGGCTCCAGCAACATAAAAAATTCCAGTCAGCGTACGCAAACCTCTTATTTTTCTGATTACCTCCATTGCCTTGGGACTTTCTTTCAGGTCATTTTTTAGAAATCTGTACCTCACTTTCTGGAGAGGCCCATGGTTGATCGAATAGTAATCCCATCTGTTCGAAACCGTGCTCACACCTCCGGTGGTTTGATTCATCATCATGGTGGTGCTTGCTGCCGAATAGGCATCAATTTTTCCATGACTTGTCCTGAGGAAAAAGGCAGGCTTAGCCAAACTACCCACGGTAAACTTCTTGAAATAGCGTCCTTCAATTTGATAGGCGATCACTTCGTCAAGGTCGTATATTTCTGTGCCGTTCACCAGTAAATGCGCCTTGCGAAATACGGGCTCTTTCAGCAGAATATTGTCGCTCTCGATTCGTTCTCCGTTGCTCAACTCAACGAAGGATTCATCTTGTCCAATTACCTTGATAGAGGCTAAGAAAAATAAGAAAATAAGGATTCGCATTTCAGACCGGTTTGAATACCAAAACTAGGTCATAGTTCCAAAAATCAAATTGCGTGAGGCAAAAAATAATGTGCTGTGAATATTGTATTTGTCCGTTTGCTTTAGTTAGTTTATACCATCGAACGAATGTCGCGAAGAAACGTTTTATTCTTACATCGATCACTGGATCGATGGGAGATGCGTGTCTTCGCGACTTTTTGTTTTTCACACCCGTTCACATGATAAAGAAAAAGGAAAAGAATGCGGCCTCGGGCAGGGCGCTTAAAAAAATCTTTGTGCTCGACACTTCGGTGATCATTTTTGAGCATAACAGCATTCTGAATTTTGCAGAACATGACATCGGAATTCCGATTACCGTTTTGGAGGAACTCGACAACTTCAAAAAAGGTAACGACACCAAAAACTTTGAGGCACGCGAATTTATCCGTTTGATGGACAAACTTGCCAAAGGGCAAATGCTGCACCGCTGGAACCCGCTCAACGGCAAAAGCAAGGGCAGCTTCAAAGTGTTGATGGACACAGGAGGCGATGGCGCCCTGGATGCGAGCAAGGTCTTCAATGAAGATAAGCCTGATCACCGGATTCTCAATTCGGCTCTCGCTCTTCAAAAAGAAGAGAAAGACCGAAGGGTAATACTCGTATCAAAAGACGTGAATCTACGCCTGAAGGCCATGGCACTGGGATTAACTGCCGAGGACTACACCACAGGCAAAATTCAAAATATCAGTTCGCTGCACACGGGCCGTTCCGTAATGGACAATGCGACATCCGAGGCCATTGATCTGATCTATGAAAAAGGCTATTGCCCACCCGAGGAGGTGTTAGGGCGATTGAAGCCCCTGAAAAATCATTACTACATCTTGCGAAATGGCAAGAAGTCGGTGCTGGCTTTTTACAACTCTGCCAACGGCATGGTCGAACAAGTGGAGAAACGGTCGGCTTACGGAATCAAGCCGCGCAATGCTGAACAAGCATTTGCCATCCACGCTGTGCTCAAGCCCGAAATCAAGTTAGTATCGATGCAGGGCGTAGCGGGTACGGGTAAAACGTTGATAGCACTGGCTGCAGCACTCGAACAAAAACGCGAGTACAAGCAAATCTACCTCGCACGCCCCATCGTACCGCTGAGCAACAAAGACATCGGCTACCTGCCGGGCGAC
>DHLV01000155.1:5812-6125 GCA_002405445.1 Flammeovirgaceae bacterium UBA4659
CTACCTGCCGGGCGACATCAAGTCAAAGTTGAATCCATACATGGAACCACTATGGGACAACCTCAAGTTCATTCAAAACCAATACAGCGAAAACGATAAAGAATACGCGAAAATCACAGAAATGGTGCAGAATGAAAAGTTGGTGATCACACCCTTGGCATACATACGCGGGCGTAGTTTGTCAAACATCATTTTTATAGTTGACGAAGCGCAGAATTTGACACCCCACGAAGTGAAAACCATCATCACACGTGCCGGTGAAAACACCAAGATCATTTTCACCGGTGACATCCATCAAATTGACACCCCATAC
>DHLV01000034.1 GCA_002405445.1 Flammeovirgaceae bacterium UBA4659
AACTCCAGGTCAAGCGCCTCGCGGTACCGCTGCTGTTGTTGCTGTAAGGCCATCAACTTTACCGCCTGCGGTGTGCCCGGCTCGGGTGATGCCGACTTGCCGGTGATCTGGCTATTGAGCTGAATCTCGGCTTGCAACCCGGCCAGTTCCGCTCCTACCCGATCAACCAGAATTTGTGTTTGGGCACTGGCACGAGCCGACTCGGCCAGTGATAGCTTCTTCTTTTCTTCCTTTTCCGTCTCGAGCAGTCGGACGCGGCTTTGAAGTTTTGAAATCTCCATCTCCAACTCCGGGCTGCTCAGTTCCAACAACACATCACCCTCCTTTACCTCCATACCCGGCACCACCGCCACACGTATTACCACAGCCGTTTGGGCTGAACTGATCTTATACTCCTTGCTGCGCGCCAGGCCCACAGCCGTTTCGCCACTACCCCGGAAATACCGAAAACTGATGGCGAGCATGCCGACAAAAAATACGGCCACCAGGATGTAGAACCAGTTGAATCTTGCTGAACTCATCGGTCTTGAACAATTTCAGGTGCGGCCACGCGCAGCTGGGTTACGCCTTCTACTTTTCCCAATGCCTGCAATATTGTTTCTTTTGACTCACCAGCTTTCAGGCTGATGGCAAATTGATAGCGGTAACCGTTCTCTTTGTTTGTGGCTACGCTCAGCGACCGGAATTCTCGGCAATGGATGGCGAGCACGTTTTTAACCTGATCCAGCGCGAGTTGATTGGGCAGTGTGAAGAACAACCGGGTGTGGTGTGCATCGCTTCGAAAGGGAGAAAAATGCAAGAGAACCGCCACCAGGCAGAACAAAATGGAGCCCACAAATGAGATGGTGTATCCATACACACCGATAGCCAGCCCGGTACTGAGGGCCGCAAAAAGGAACAATACGTCTCGCGGATCATCAATGCGCGTGCGAAAGCGAATGATCGCCATGGCGCCAAAAACCCCCAGGCCCCGGGCGAGGCTGTCCCCAATCGCCATCATCACTAAGGTTGTTACCACCGCCCCAAGCACGAGTGATTGAAAAAAATTACGCGGGTAGTATTCGCCTGTGAACGTCAGCTTGTGCGTAACGGCAATTAGACATGCCAATACAAAGGCCCATAAAAACGAATAGGTGATATTGATGAGCTGGGGATACTCATACACCGGCTGATCTGGAAATAACTCAAGCATGGCCGTTGCTGATTACTGGTTGGATTGTCCCGGTGTCGGGGTGTTGAAAACTCTCCAGGTAGCCGCTCCGTCCGTGGTTCGACCCCAGGAAAGATTTTCGCTTTGTGCGCCAAAGGTGTATTCGTCAATGGTGCGGCCATCGATATAATACAAGCCCACATCCTCGCCAAGGCTGTTCAACGCAAAGTCGAGGTGCAGCGGACCCTGGGCCGGAGTGTTATCGGCCCAAAGCACCAGTCGGCCTCCCGCGGGAATGGTGGTAACAGCGGGATTATTTGCTGGAATCCTGAAATTAAACGGATTGTTTTTGTTATCGGACAAATACATGCCGGCCAGGTTCACGGCTGTTGTTCCGCGATTGTAAATCTCAATCCAGTCGTCAAACTCGGCCGCGCCACTGCTGTTGTCCGGGCAGCATGCCGTGTTGAAGGCAAGAAATTCATTGATCACCAGATTAGGAAGCGGGTCGGTGTTGAGTATATAGCTCAAGGTCTCGTTCGGGGCATTGGTTGGCCAAAGCGAGGTTCTGCCATTGCTGCCGATGGCCTCAACATAATATTCGCGGGTGCCGGTGACGGCAGCGGCAGGCAACGTGCCGGTGTACGTTTGCCCGGAGGCCGTCATATTCACCGAGGTGTAGGTTCCCCCGTTGAAACGGTGCCACAACTTTAAAGACGAAATACCTGCACCGGCCACTACCTGAGCGGTAACGGTCACCGATTGATTGAGCCCCGGCACCAAAGGATTGCGCACCACCGATGAAATCGCGGGTGCTTGCGAATTCCCATTGGAGGCACCGCGCGAAGTAACCCCGGAGATGGCCAATGTTTCTGACCCGTCCGGGTAGCGGCCATACGACTGACCATCGCCCAACGCGGGATACGTGACGCGATCGATCAGCGTGCCCTGTGCATTCTCCAGAAAGACCGTCTCACCCGATGCCGACAGCCGGAAGTTCGTGTTCAGGCCGGCACCCGTGTCATCACAAACCAGAACTAGAAATCCTTTTGCGGGAATTGAAACGCCATCGGGAATCCGGTATTTGGTGTCCGGATTATCATAAATCAGGAACCCGGACAAATCGCGTGGCGACTCCTGACTATTATATAATTCAATCCAGTCGTCTCCCGAGGCCGCATACAATTCATTGATAACAAGCCCCTCGGGAACAATTTCTTCCTCAGCGGGTGAACTGCATGAAATCGGAAAGAAACCAGCCAGGAAAGCCAACAAAACACGCAACCGAATTTTCAGCACCGGACAAATGGATTTAACATTCGGGTAAAAATAGCGTAATCCGGGCCTAGTGCCAAGCGCCACTCAGTGCCAAAATAAAAAAACCGGGTACGCGGCCATTTGAGCGGTACACTCTCCCTACGTAAACCCATGCCACCTGCGAGGCGCCATCCCAGCAATCAAAAAAAAATGCAGCGGAGGCTGTGCCGGCAAACACAAAAATATTTTTCTTCACAACGTGCAGGATGTCTTCTAATCCTCGAACAGCGAGAACGATTTCGTACGGGCACATCGTTAAAATCCCCAACCATACTCCACCCTCTAATGGTGAAACACAAACATTGGGAAACGCGTGGCTGTACTCATCTGCTTGATCACGCTCTTGTGAAAGAGGTTTGCCAACAGCGTGTGGTGGCGCGTGCTCAATGCGATGGCATCCACTTCGTTTTGCTCAACATAAGCAGCTATGCCGCTGATTACGGTGTCATCATACTGTGTACAGAATCGGCACTCCATGCCCGGTGGCAGTTCGTTCCTCAACCGACTCTGAAGCGCCTGCAATGCAGTATCAGTATCGTGGTGGTATGGCGTAGTGATCACCTGCAAAATTGTTACTTTCAGTTTCAACAAGTCGGCCCAAGCGGCAAGTTGCCCAAAGGGCAGCGTTTTGTCAGTCAGGTAGTCGGCAGCAAATACCAATTGTTCCATTTCATTATACTCACAGCCTGGGGGCAGCAACAGCAACGGAACGGCTGATTCTTTGCTCACCTGGTATGCTGTGCTGCCCGCGATTGCATCGAACACATCTTCGGGCTTGCGAACCGTCATGATTATAAGCAGATGTTCTTCACCTGCTTCCGCGATGGACTGCGGAATCGACCGGTTGGCCTCCAGCACAGTGCCGGAACAAGAGATCTTAAATACGCTGCTGATTTCTTCGCTCAACTGCTTCAGGTGTTCTTGAACAACCTGCACCGTCAATGCCTTGCCGAGCAACAATTCCGGAACCGTCATGCTCCAAACTGATTGCACGTTAAAGATGGTCAGGTGCGCCCCTACCCTTTGGCACAGTTTCGCTGCAAAACGCACCGCGTGGTTGGCTTCCTCAGTGAGGTCGGTGGGAAAAAGAATCCGTTTCATGTTGCTGTCGCGAAATTCACACCATTGTTATTTACTGCTCGTCTGTATTTGTTGCATCATGATGAATTCCAATATGTTCTCTGCATCGATGATACCCACCAACCGGCTGTTTTCGGTTACGAGTGATACATTGCCTGTCCGCACTCTTTTATAGGCTTCCTCCAATGGCTCGTTCACATCAACCTCTTGCCATGCACCGCTCAACACATTTGCCAGCGGTGTTGATGCGCCATGTTCCTTCAGATGCTCAAAAATTTTGCTTCTGCTGATCGTGCCCACCACGCGATCGTGGTCAAACACAACAAAGTCATGTACCTGGGTGTCGAGCAGCACCTGCATGGCTGTCGACAACGTGTCGGTAGACTGGAGTGACACAAACTTTTTCATCACCGCTTCTTTCACTTGATGGCCGCTGAGGGCCGATTTTGATTCAGTCTCGTCCAGCTCCGCCTGTGCTCCCAGAAAGACAAAAATTGCAATCACCAGCAGCACCGGATTGTAGAACAGTCCGATCATCGCAAAGCAAATCGCAAGGAACTGGCCCAAGTGTGCGGCTACGCGCGTTGCGCGCACCCGCCCGATTCGAAACGAAAGCAGTGCACGCAGCACACGGCCTCCATCCATCGGGAATGCAGGCACCAGGTTAAAAATCGCCAGTGAGAGATTGACAAAAAAGATTCCGAGCAAAAAGCTGTCTCCGTTAATGGTCTTGATCAACGCGAGGTTCTGAGCGGTGAGTTGGTGGGCGATGGCCGGATACACCAAAAGCGCGATTACCACATTGACCATCGGCCCCATCATGGCCATCACCAACTCCTGCGTGGGCTTTTCGGGTATGGCCTCCATACGGGCTACGCCTCCTATCGGCAACAACGTGATGTCTTTCGTCTTAAAACCAAACCGCCTTGCCGTGAGGGCATGCCCAAGTTCGTGCAGCACCACACATCCAAAAATGGTGAGCAGAAACAACACCTGCCACCCTGCGGTATTCATCGTGCCTGTTTTCCAGGATGAAAAAAGTACCCATACCATCAAAAGGAGAAAGGTCCAGTGTACTGTAATCTTGATTCCCTTTACCCTGCCTAAACTGATCGACCATTTCATGGTAACTAAGCCGTTGGTTTGCTGACTCAAAGAAACGATTTGAGCGCAGCCTGGTGGATGACGCAAATCGCGCGGGCAGTAGATTGTTATCATGCCGCTGTTGGCGGAACTTGGGTATGTTTGGTGCACAAAAAAACAGACATTATGTTTCACGACAGGACACATGCGAGTTTCATGTTGGTAGAGCAGTTGAAGAAACATCGCTTCGGCAATGCCATCGTATTAGCGATACCACGGGGTGGTGTGCCCATTGGTTATACGATTGCGCGGCAATTGGGACTGCCTCTGGACATCATCATGGCAAAAAAAATCGGGCATCCGTTTAACTCCGAATTTGCAATTGGTGCAGTAAGTGAATCCAAAATTGTGCTTACCGACACAGAAGGCATCACAAAGGATTACATTCAGAGCGAAGTAGAAAGACTTCGCCAGGTGATGAAAGAAAAATACAATACACTGGCGCATGAGCGCACACCAGTCGGCTTAAAAGATAAAGTGGTGATTCTGGTCGATGACGGGCTGGCGACCGGCAATACGATGCGGGTGTGTATCGATGAAATCAAACAAAGCAATCCGGCAAAAATCATTGTTGCCGTTCCGGTTGCTTCGAGCAGTGCAGCCAAAATGATTCAACCGTTGGTAGATGAATTCGTTTGCTTACACACCACTGCCAACTTTTTTGCCGTGGGCAATTTCTACGAAAATTTTAACGAAGTATCTGACGAGAACGTGAGAAAGTTTTTGGAGAAGATTGACGAGAAAAACAACTTTTTCAATTACGATACATAGCACAGACGATGAACACCCGAGGGCAAAGTGTTGTGCTTCCTTCACGGCAACCGGTGGTGCATAAACAGTGGACGATGCAATGGTGGTTGAAAGTCCGTTTCGCTTTGATCGGCATTGGTTTGTGCTTGTGTGTTTCCTGCGAGCGGCAGCCCGATGATCATGCAGTGGTGGCCACTCCCATTCACGATAAAATCAAGGCACATACTCGACAGCAATATTTTAAGTTTTCGCGAAATGTGCCCATGCGCGAGTATTTCTCAGTAGTTGACAGCATCGTGCGCGGCTATCCTGCTTTGGTACAATCGCCCCTGGCTGAATATTGTTTGATTCACCACAACACACGCATCATTGACTCGCTGATGAGTTTTGACTATTACCACCAAAAGAAATACGGCATTTTCGTCTACGACTTATCGGCAAAGATAATTTTTCATCGGGGCGATAGTCTTGCCATCCCAGATTCAGTACGGTGTGCGGAATTGGCCAGCACGTTAAGGCTTTACGCGATTGACATCAACGTGCCGGAATTTAAGCTGACAGTGTTGAAGAAGGGAGAGCCGGTTTTCAACTGCCGGGTGCGCGTGGGAAAAAATGCCATCGAATACATTGAAACCGCAAAGGCAAAACTGGATTTAAAAACACCCGTTGGCAAGGGCACCATCGTGAGGGTGTACCGGTCTCCGCGTTTTGTTGACCCGCATACAGGCAAGCTCTTCGAAACAACCGTTCGCGATGACGGTGCCCGCACGCTCATGCCTGCGATCCCCTCCATTCAGCCAATGATAAATGGTGTGGCAAGCGGCAAGTTGATCCATGCCACCACCAACCACCACACATTGAGCAGAGCCTACTCGCACGGCTGTGTGGGGCTTGATGAGTCTGACATGTGGAAGGTCTATTACTATGCCCCAGTTGGCACGCCAATATCGCTGCGCTACGACCTGGATGTGCTCAACGAAGCGGGCGACACCATTCACCTAAAGGATATTTACAGACTGAGAAAGCATGCAAACTGAAATCAAATTTCTCGAGGGGCCGCAATCGCGGTGGCAGGAGCTCAAGTTTGTCGTCAAAGTATTGATGGAATTCATTCGAGGCTTCCGCTCACTACATTTTATTGGGCCGTGTGTTACCATGTTTGGATCAGCGCGGTTTACCGAGGATCACCCTTACTACCAATTGGCCAGGCAGGTTGGTGCTGAAGTGGCTAAGCTCGGGTTTACAGTGATGACGGGTGGCGGCCCGGGCATTATGGAAGCAGCCAACCGGGGTGCGCGCGAAGTGGGCGGCAGGTCTGTCGGATGCAACATTGTGCTGCCTGAAGAGCAGGAGCCCAACGCGTTTCTGGACAAGTGGGTGAAGATCCGCTACTTCTTCGTTCGCAAAACATTGTTGATCAAGTACTCCTATGCGTTTGTGGTGTTTATGGGTGGGTTTGGCACGCTTGATGAATACTTTGAGGCACTCACACTGATTCAAACCAAAAAGATCGGTGCGTTTCCGGTGGTGGTGTTTGATACAGATTTCCATCGTGACCTGACACAACATATTGAATCGATGAAAGAAAAAGGAACAATCTCTCCAAGCGACTTGAATTTATTTCTCATGACCGACTCTGTGCAAGAAGCAGTCGAACATATCCGCAGCAGAAGCATCGTGCGATTTGGTTTACGGCCGAGGGTGAAACCGAAACCATTCCGATGGCTGTTGGAGGAATCTTAACCGGAATGTTTTTTGCACGAACTCGCACCACCCCAAAGAAAATGCGTGCCGTACTGCACGGCTGGTGCACGGATGTCGGTTTTGCAAGTAATATCGGTTGAATGTTGTTTTGTTCGATCTATTTTAATGGCTCGCGGGGCGGTGTAACCACCAAAACCGGAATGGGCGAACGGAACACCAATGTTTCCGTTGTTCCAACGCGATAACCGGGCGAGTTTCTCCGATCGCTGGTGATCACGGCAATCCAATCGGCACCCACCGACTTGGCGTAGCTCAGTATGCCATCTTCCAGTTCATACGCGCTGCTAACACCTTCATCAAATTTAAGCGATGGATACTTCGCGGCAAACTTCTGCATCTGCTGGTGAATGGTTTGCGAGTCCTTAAACTTGGTGGGAATATTCACATAGAGCAGATGTATTCTCGACTTAAAATCTTCTGCGATCTGTTTGATCGGCCTGAAAGCCTTTGACATCTCAAAGTCAAACTCACTTACAAACACCACCTTCTTCCAACGGTTGATGATCGTGCTGTTTCTGACTGCCAATACCGGAGTTTCTGTTTCGCGCATTACTTTTTGAATATTGGAGCCGATGAAGTAGCGCCCGGAAGGTGCGTTACCATGCACACCCATCACAATCATATCGGCTTTTTGACGCTTGGCATGGCGGCTGATCTCTTCGTACGTATAACCGTGTGTGATGATTTTGCTGACGGTGATGCCGTTGAATAACCCTGACGCCATCAATTGCTCCAACTTCACCTCAGCCTCTTTTGTTTTTGCCAGGGTTTCAGGATGCTGCAGTTGCCGTGATGGCATCAACTTCTTCCAATTTGTGTCAGTGACAATGTTAGCGAGCAATATCACTTGGGCACCGGTATTGCGTGCGATTTGTGCAGCCGTACGGCAGGCTTGCTGTGCATAAGCCGAAAAATCTGTAGGAACCAATAGCGTTTTCATAGGCATTGTTGTTATTCTGTTTTGCTGCTTTGTTCTATTACCAATTTACTTGTTGTTGTTACTGACAATGTTGGTTTTAAGCCGGAAGTAACGCGGGTGAATGCACCAAGGGTGCTGCCTCACCTACCCTTGCCTCGGCAGCGCTGATGTTTTGAATTCCCTTCAACAACGCATCGGGGTTAAAAGAAATACTGTCGATGCCGCGTGATACCAGAAACTGTGCGAATTCCGGGAAATCGCTGGGGGCCTGCCCGCATAACCCAATCGGCCTGTTGGCGGCTTTTGCTTTTTCAATCGCCATACTGATCATGGTGAGGACTGCCTCATCTTGTTCGCTGAAAGTACCTTTGAGGATTGACGAATCTCTGTCGATGCCCAGTGTGAGTTGTGTGAGGTCGTTAGAGCCGATGGAGAAGCCGTCAAAAAAACGGGCAAACTTCTCTGCCACCAGCACGTTGCTGGGTATTTCAGACATCACATAAACTTCAAGACCATTTTCGGCTCGCTTCAGTCCATATTCGGCCATTGTGGCGAGCACATCCGATGCCTCTTGCACCGTGCGGCAGAAGGGCACCATCACCTTCACATTTTTCAGTCCCATCCGATTGCGCACCAGTTTGATTGCCTCACATTCCAAACGGAAGGCTTCTTTGTATTTTTCGTGTGCATAGCGCGAGGCGCCCCTGAAACCAATCATCGGGTTCTCTTCGGCAGTTTCAAACTGCTGACCCCCAATCAGGTTGGCATATTCGTTGGACTTGAAATCGCTCAGTCGCACAATCACCTCTCGCGGGTGAAACGCACACGCGATGGTCGCCAGCGATTCGCTGAGTTTATCGATGAAATAGTCCTCCTTCATTTCATACCCTTTGGTGATCTCTCTGATTTGGGCTTTAGCCGCTTCGTCTGTCAGTTGATCAAACTTTACCAATGCCATAGGATGGATGCGAATGGTGTTGCTGATGATGAACTCCATGCGCAATAAGCCGATGCCCGCGCTGGGATAGAATGAATACTTGTAGGCTTTTTCAGGATCTGCCAAAATCAACATCGGCCGCGTGCGAGTGGCAGGCAGCAAGTGGAGATTGATGTTCTCTTCCGTCCATTCGGATTTGCCCTCATATACAAAACCGGTCTTGCCTTCAGCGCACGATACCGTTACCAGTTGCCCATCTTTGATGGTGGTGGTAGCACCACTGGCGCCCACTACGGCCACCACGCCCAACTCGCGCGCAACGATGGAAGCGTGACTCGTGCGGCCACCTTTGTCGGTGATGATCCCCGCAACCTTTCTCATTACAGGATCCCAGTCGGGGCTGGTGGTTTCAGCAACCAGTATGTCACCTTCATTCACTCGGTCAATCTCTTTTGGTGTGGCCAATATGCGAGCGATGCCGCAACTGATTTTACTGCCGATGGCTTCACCGCTTACCAGCACTTTACCCTTCTGCGAAACATGGTATTCGCAAACATTGTATGGGTCAAGTAAACTGCGGACAGTCTCCGGTCTCGCCTGCAACAGGTACAGTTCGTTCGTGATTCCGTCTTTTGCCCACTCAATATCCATGGGCCTTTTGTAGTGCTCTTCAATTGCCACCGCCCACTGACCCAGCTTTGTGATCTCCGGATCAGTCAACACAAATTGCTCTCTTTTTTCTTTCGGAGTTTTGATGTTGACGATGGGGTTAGAGAATGAGTAATGATTTCCATCGTTGTAAATCAACGTGCGGTTCTTTTCACCCAGTTTTTTTGAAATGATGGCATCGGTGCCGGTGGCCAGGTTCGGCTTAAAGAGCACGAACTCGTCTGGCGCCACCGTGCCCTGCACAATGTTTTCACCCAACCCCCATACGCCCCATAGCTGCACAATGTTTCGGAAACCCGACTCGGGCTCGAGCGTGAACCCGATGCCGGAACACGCGAGGTCAGAGCGCACCATTCGCTGCACGCCAACCGAAAGCCCTATGCTCATGTGGTCAAACTTATTGTCTTCGCGGTACTTGATTGCCCGATTGGTAAACATGGAAGTAAAGCATGCCTGCACCGCACTGATCAATTGATCTTCTCCGCTCACGTTCAGGAACGAATCATGTTGTCCGGCAAAACTCGCCTGCGGCAGATCTTCTGCCGTAGCGCTGCTGCGCACAGCCACCGAGGCGGGTGTTTTGCCGTCCCCAAGGCCCGCATACGCTTCCTTGATCGCCATCACGATGTTGTCAGGCATGGCACTTTGCTGAACAATGGTGCGCAACTCCTGGCCCACTTCTTTCAGGTTTGAGAAGTTTTTGCGGTCTAACGTGTGAAGCACGTTGATCAATTTTTGCTTGATACCGTTCTGCTCAACAAAACCCCAATATGCGCCAACCGTAATGGCAAAACCATCGGGTACCCTGATTCCACGGCCTTGTAATTTTTGGAACATCTCCCCCAGCGAAGCATTCTTCCCTCCTACAAGGTTCAGGTCTTGCAGAGACAACTCACTAAAGGGGATGGTGAGGTCATACTTCTTCATATTCTATGTTTTATT
>DHLV01000268.1 GCA_002405445.1 Flammeovirgaceae bacterium UBA4659
ATTCTAAACTCATTTTACTATTTTGGAGATGGCTTCTAGTATTGATGGAAGAAAAACATGGTAACCTCAATCAAATGAAAACAATCCGTTCTTTGAACTTACTGCTGTTGCTGGCTTTAACTGCTTGCGAAGGTTGTAAAAAAGATGAGCCAAAGCCCAAAACGGAATTGGAAAAACTACCACCCATTACCCAAGTGGGTAAGAATACTTTCGGATGTTTAGTCAATGGAAAGGCATTCTCACCAACATCCAGCATAGATGCGGGCGTATACTACCAGCTCGGCACAGTTCTAATATGGGGTAGAATAATTTCTCCTTTTCAAACACTTAGTATTGTTATCGATGAAAAAAGCTACGGAGAGGTCAAAACTCAATCTTACGAACTAACAAAGTTCCCTGATTCTTTTGCTCGCGCAAACATAACAAAAGATCCTTCTTATTGTGAGTATGAGCCGCAGAATTGCTTGAACGGCACCGTCAACATATCAAAGATTGACCGGATAACTTATGTGATATCTGGAACATTTGAGTTTTCGATTTTTACCGCCTCATGCGATACATTAAAAGTCACCAATGGAAGATTTGATATCAAATATATCCCCTAACCAATGAAACCAAACGCTTATGAAAAAAACAATTCTCTTCTTCACAGTTATTTTGCCATTGCTGTGCTTCGGCCAAATAGAAATCGGCACGGTGTTCCAAAACAACATGAACATCATCTTTCAAAATGTGGATCGAACACCGGTAACCACAGGGCTGTTAAAAGACTATGGCTTGATGATGAACGATATGGAGGTTTTCAACGGCACTCTTCTAAGCAACAACTATGTTAACCGAGGCGTGTGGTCTTCTGTTTATACCTCTGTTTATAACATGCGGTTTGGCAACAATGCGACTTTGCCAACCATCACCACCGTAAACACGGCAATAGACAATTACGTGGCCAGCGATGGCGAAACGGTAAACCTGATGGGCTTGCACTACAATTACCAGCAGTTTAAAACCAATGCGGCCACCAGCAACTTGGTATATGTGGTAAACAACCAAATTTTTGACACACCCGGCAGATCCACCACTCCTTATGAAGTGAAAGATGCTTTTGCCTTTGCCCCAACAAAAGATAATTTGAGTGGCGGCCAACAAACTTTTTTGCTGCGAAGCGACCTATTTTACAAAAACGTAACCAAAACAATTGCCTCTATACAAATTGATTTCAATGATGGTGGCGGGTTTAGAAACATTACCCTTGGCCAAGCCATTAACATCAATTACACTACCAACGGTGCCAAAAATTTGATAGTGCGGGTGAGCTATGCTGATGGGCAGGTGCTGCAAAGCCAAAGCCGAATAAACATTGCCAATATTGATGTGCTAGGTTGTTCAAACTGCAGATACTCGGCACCTTTGACAGAGTTTTTCCCGAAGGGCAATTTCCCCGTGCAGGCCAGCCAAATGGGTTTTAGCTTTGCCACCATTGCCACGGCTGGAAACGATGGGATTTTGGACAAACCATTGATATTGGTTGAAGGATTTGATCCCGAAAATGCTTTTAGCTTCAGATCCTATCGTGATGACCCTACAGCACTATTGGTTCCTGTAAACATAAGTTTTCAGGGAGAAACACTTGCCCAAGCCTTAGAGGCTGCAGGCTACGATATAATTTTTGTGAATTATGGAAATGGGGGCGATGACATAAAACGCAATGCTTACTTGCTGGAGAACATCATTCAATGGGTAAACCAGCAAACGGCAGCGGTGGGCAGCACGCAAAAAAATGTGGTGATTGGTGTAAGCATGGGTGGCCTAGTGGCACGCTATGCATTGCGAGATATGGAACTGCGCAACGTGAACCACAACACTCGTTTGTATGCAAGTATTGATTCGCCTCACCAAGGAGCCAACGTTCCCTTGGGTTTTCAGGCGGCAGTAAAATTTATGGATGGTCTTAGTTTTTTTGGTCAGTCTTTATCTAGCTCAGCACCTGAACTAAAACGAGCGGTAAATGCGCTGAACAGCCCAGCAGCCCAGCAGATGCTAACGTATCAGCTTTCAGGGTCTGGCAGCTCTATAGCTTTTAACAACAACCAAGCGTTTGTCAATTTCTACAACGAGTACAAAACCATGGGCTTGCCACGGCAATGGGGCATACGCAATGTTGCAGTGGCCAATGGGTCGGAGTGTGCGCAAAACCAAGGCTTTAGTCCATATAGAATGATGCTTTCAGGCAATGGAACGCAAAGCATTAATTATTTGGTTAATCTGCTATTTGGTGCAGTGCAATTTGCAGGATCTTTAAATCCATTTCAGTTTTTTGAGGGATTCTTTACAACTAAATCTGAGTTGCGCGCAGATATTGCTATTCGTTCTTTGCCGGATCGACAAGTACAACCATTGTTTTTCTTTCGCATTTCCTACAAAAAAGAAATTCTTTTTGGATTGATACAATCAGGGCAAGACTTAATAAATTTTACCTTTAACTCACCGGGCACTTTGCTTCCTTTAGATTCTAACCCCGGTGGCACTTTTGATATTAGTCGATTTGCGTCATTGCCAACAAACATATCTTTACTTAACTTAAACCCCGCCATTACTAGGTTTGGATTTATACCAACTACCTCATCATTAGATGTCGGCTCAGGCATGCAGCCGATTACACAAACAGAATATCTACGCGCCTACTCTACTGCTGCTCCGCCAACGGCCCCGTTGAATGTGCCGTTTAACAATTTCTACACCAACCCACTGTCAAATGAATTTCATCCTTCGCTTACAACAAAAAATGGCAATTGGCTCTTTTCTGAGTTGCAAGGTACACCCCAAGTTTTTAGTTGCAATTATCTATGTAGTAACACAGGTGTTGAGCCGAGTGTTCTAGGTCCCGATCCTTTGTGTTCAACTGGTACATTTTCTCTTCAAAATTCCACCCCATCAGTTCCAATAACTTGGACATCGAGTAATACGTCATCTCTAACAATTGTTTCTTTGGCAAATCAGACAGGTCAAGCGAACCGAGTTGGTAGTTTTAGCGGTACTGTTACGGTAACGGCAGTAATCAATGGAGGTTGTGGAAACTCTTCACCATACACAAAAATGATTAATGTAGGCACCCCAAATTCATCAAACAATGCAATTGTCTACATTTCGAATAATTATGGAGTTAATCCAATAGCAGTCAACCCATCTACTGGCTACAACTTCTTTATGGATCCAGTTCAAGGAGCAACGTCTTACAATTGGAGTTTACCGAGAGGAGGTGGTTTTTCTTTTCTTGGGCCAGTACCTACAGCAAATGCTGCAGTTATTCGTACGGGTACATCATCGGGCAGCTACCAAGTAGTTTGTTCACCCCAAAATTTATGCGGGTCAGCTGGTGCTAGATTTTTAACCGTAATTGTTCAAGAAGGTGGAGGAGGAATTCAACAACGCGCGGCATTCCCTAATCCAGCTAATGACTCGTTTACCGTAAAAGTGAAAGAAGAAGACAGCAAAGAGGTGGCGGAGGCTGCTCTTTTTAACAAAAGCATGGAGCGGGTTTACTTTATCCGAACGGAAGAAAAAGAGATTAATGTATCAACGGCCAACCTTTTACCCGGGGTGTATTACCTTAATGTGATACTAGGAAAAGAAGTGTCACAAAAGCAAGTGGTTGTAAATCATTAAAAGGATAATTCTAAATCATCAATAAAGGCCTCGGTGTATCCGGGGCTTTTTTATTTCACAACTCCATTTTTAACTTTAACTTTACCTTTCACCAACTTTGTGTTGTACGGTAATGAGTGAATTCTCTCTTTATTTTTCCCTTGGCCGCGACCATATTTTGGATTACAAAAATGGCTACGACCATATTTTGTTTGTCTTGGCGCTGTGCTCGGTGTACGTGATCCGCGATTGGAAGAAGATACTGATTTTGGTAACGGCCTTCACCATCGGCCACTCCATTACATTAGCATTGGCCACACTGCAAATCATTTCAGTCGATACCGCTTTAATTGAACTACTCATCCCCATCACTATTTTGATTACCGCGGTGAGCAATCTTTTTAAGAAAATAGAGATACCCTCGGGCAAAAATATTCAGATCAACTACGGCTTTGCATTGTTTTTTGGACTCATCCACGGCATGGGCTTTTCCAACTACCTGCGTGCCATTTTAGGTAAAGACCACAGCATCATCACACAGCTTTTGGCCTTTAATCTGGGCCTAGAGTACGGTCAAATAATCGTAGTGGTTCTTTTCCTCATCTTCAGCTATATTTTGGTCGATTGGGCAAAGGTTGCCCGCAGAGATTGGAACTTGATTTTGTCATCAGCCATCGCTGGCATTGCACTGATTTTGATCAAAGACCGCCTCTAATCAGTAATTTTAAATTTGTAATCTATAATCCGTAATTATGAAACAATTTCTACTAATGTTTCTCCTATTGTTTTCCGTAGGAGTGTTTGCCCAAGAGCAGCCCAAATCTGAAATAAAATGGCAGGGCAAATTTGAGCAGCTCGACCAAATGCTGCCCACACCCAACGAGTACCGCTCGGGTTCAGGCTCACCCGGCCCAAAGTACTGGCAGCAACAAGCTGACTATGACATGGCGGTTGAACTCAATGACCAAAACCAAAGCATCAGCGGTAAAGAAACGATTACGTACACCAACAACTCGCCCGATGTGCTGAAGTACCTGTGGTTACAGCTCGACCAAAATTTATATGACAAAGAAAGCAACACCGGTAAAACACAAACTAACTCCATCCGCGATTCAGTTGCTGCTAAAAGCATGGCGGGTCAGTTCAATTTGTATGATTGGGAAGGTGGCTACAAAGTAAAATCGGTAACTGATATTTCCGGTAAGCCTCTTTCGTTTACCATTAACAAAACCATGATGCGCGTAGACCTGCCCACTCCCCTAAAATCGGGTGGCAAGGTTTCGTTTAATATAGAATGGAGCTACAACGTAAACGACCGCAACTTGTATGGGGGCCGCAGCGGCATGGAGTTCTTCCCCGAAGATGGCAACTATGTTTATACCATTGCTCAGTTTTTCCCGCGCATGTGTGTGTACGATGATGTGGTGGGCTGGCAAAACAAACAGTTTTTGGGCCGCAGTGAGTTTACGCTTCCGTTCGGCAATTACAAAGTAAGCATCACCGTGCCTGCCGATCACATTGTAGGCGCCACCGGTATGTTGAAGAACCCTCAGCAAGTGCTGTCGAAAGCAGAAATTGAGCGTTTCGAAAAAGCAAAAAATACGTTTGACAAACCCGTGATCATCTCCACACAAGCGGAGGCAATCGCGCGTGAGAAAACAAAATCGACCGACAAAAAAACATGGCAGTTTGAAGCCACCAACGTGCGCGACTTTGCGTTTGCTTGCTCACGCAAATTTATTTGGGATGCCATGGCAGTGAAAATTGGAGACAAAACTCCTTTGGCAATGTCATACTATCCGAAAGAAGGCAACCCGCTGTGGGAAAAAGAGTCTACCATAGCTGTGAAAAACACACTAGAGGTTTACTCCAAATACACCATCGATTATCCTTATCCACAAGCCACTTCTGTGCATGCGGCTTCCATTGGTATGGAGTACCCTATGATTTGCTTCAACTTTGGCCGCCCGAAAAAAGATGGCAGTTATGACAATGCCACGTTGCAGCGCATGTTGGGTGTGGTGATTCATGAAGTGGGCCACAACTTCTTCCCGATGATCATCAACAACGATGAGCGCCAAACTACCTGGATGGACGAAGGGATTGATAGCTTTGTTCAGTTGTTGACAGAACTGGAGCGTTACCCGCAATTGGATTGGAGCCGCGGTAAACCCGCTGGCATTGTTCCTTACATGAAAGGCGATAAAACCATGATGCGCCCTTTGATGACAGGCGGGGAGCAAGTGGTGATGGCTGGTGCCGAACAATACGCAAAAGCGGCCACGGGTTTGTTCATTCTTCGCGAGACGGTGATGGGTAAAGATTTATTCGATAAGGCATTTAAGGAATACGCCCAGCGGTGGGCATTCAAACATCCCAAGCCCGCGGATTTTTTCAGAACCATGGAAGACGCCTCTGCGGTAGATTTGGATTGGTTTTGGAGAGGTTGGTTTTACACCACGGATAATGTTGACATGTCGTTGGACAACGTGAAGTGGTACAAATTGAGAACAGAAAAAGTAAACCTCGAAAACAAAGAAAAGAAAGTTGCCAAAGGAGATTTGCCGAAAGAAGGTGATGCCAACAAGCCTGGTGATTTCAGCAAAGGACCAGATTATTTCACTGTGCTACCCACCGACAATCGTATGTATGGGGAGTTTGCCAACCGCATTGACGACAAAGCGGTGATGGCAAAAATGGAAAACAAAAATTTCTATGAAATTACACTCACCAACAAAGGCGGCTTGGTAATGCCTGTAATTATTGAGTGGATCTTTAAAGATGGCTCAAAAGAAATTGAACGGCTACCGGCTGAAATCTGGCGCATCAACGAAAACAAAGTAACAAAGGTGTTTGCCAAAGACAAAGAAGTGGCCAGTGTGGTGGTAGATCCACAAAAAGAAACTGCCGACATTACAATGGATGACAATGTGTTTCCACGCGTGGCGCAGCCCAACAAGTTTGATGAGTTGAAGAAAAAGAGCAATTAAGCTTCAAATCAATCGTTAGGAGGGCAGGTCGAAAAAAGGCCTGCCCTTTTTTTTTAATCCCTCACCCCAAATGACTCTCTGCGTAAGCACAAATTTGCCAGACCCCTCTCCCCCGGGAGAGGGGTGGATAGTCACTGCTATAAATGATGAAATTCTAGGGGGTGAGGGAGGACATAACATTTTTTCTAAATGCTCGAGTTTAGCCTTCACAATAAATTGACATTCGGTATCCCACCTTTGATTAACTTTGCATTCCAAATTCCTACAATATGAAGCTGTTAAAAAAAATCCTGATTGGTGTTGGCATTTTCGTGATTGTGTTGTTGGCTGCGGCTTTTATTTTGCCGGTGGTTTTCAAAGACGATATCAAAAAAGCAATTGACGAGCAGCTCGCCAAGAGCATCAATGCAGATGTGATTTTCGATGTCAATAATTTTAGCTTAACGCTGTTCCGCAATTTCCCCAACGTAACGGTTGAAGTTAAAGAATTGGGCGTATTCAATCGCGAGCCCTTTGCAGGCGAACATCTTTTTATTGTCGATCGCTTTGATGTAGAAGTGAATCTGAAAGATGTAATTTTTGGAGACCAACTTCGACTAAAAGGTATCACCCTGGTGGGCCCACGCATTCAAGTAAAGGTTTTGAAAGATGGCCGTGCCAATTATGATATCGCGATTCCATCAACCGACACCGTCAAAACAGCAGAAGAGCCAGCTAAATTCTCGTTTGGCATCGACCACTGGGAAATCGTGAAAGGCGAATTGATTTATGACGATGCGGCCGTGGGTTTCTTCACCTCGGTGAAAGGATTGAACCACTCGGGCAGCGGCAACTTCAACGATCAAGCCTTTGACTTGGTAACGGCAACTTCTGTTGATTCATTGACGCTCGCTTATGGCGGCAGCCAATACATTACCGACAAGCGTGCTGAAGTGAATGCCACCATTGGTATCAGCGAAGGCTACACCAAATACACATTCAAAGACAACATTGCCAAGCTCAACGATTTTGCGCTGAGTGCCGAAGGCTGGGTAAAGATGGCCGATCAAGACATCAACATGGACATTAACTTCAAGAGCCCCGACAACTCTTTCAAAAGTTTGCTATCGTTGGTGCCGGGCATGTACTCCAAAGAATTTAAGAACCTGGAGACCAAAGGCGATTTGGCCTTTAACGGATTTGTGAAAGGCACGTACAACGAAAAACAGATGCCCGCATTCAATTT
>DHLV01000249.1:0-10823 GCA_002405445.1 Flammeovirgaceae bacterium UBA4659
ACAAGCATCGTCCTCTGCGAGAGACGATGCTCGACATTACAGGTTCATAATTTACTTTTCGTTTCTTACCACTACACCATCTTTCATCACCCACTTCACTTTTCTCAAATCAGATATCAACTGGCTTGGGTCACCCGTCACAATCAACAAGTCTGCTTTCATACCTTCTTTAATAAAACCAAATTGGTTTTCAAGATGAAATGCTTTTGCATTGACACTCGTGGCAGCTTTCAATACATCGATTGGTTTCATGCCGTACTCTACCATTAATTCCATCTCCAACACATTTTCACCGTGCGGAAAAACGCCCACATCGCCACCCATGCCAATGGCTACTCCTGATTCCATCGCGGCCTTAAAACTTTTTTTCTTGTTCACTACATTGGCTGGGTCTGGCGCAACGCCTTTTTTCCAGCCACGGTACTGCGTAATCATGTCCACCGCTGCGAGCGTGGGCATAAAAGTTACGTTATGTTCTTTCATCAATCTGCCCGTCTCTACATCAATAAAATCTCCGTGCTCAATGGTTTCTGCTCCCGCGAGCACAGCCCGCCTAATCGCCTCTTTTGATTTGGCATGGCATACCATCGCACGGCCGCTGCTGCGCGTGACCTCATTGATGAGTTTCAATTCATCTAACATGAACGAAGGTTGATCTTCGCCTTGCAAGCCCCAGCGGTAATCGGCATAAATTTTTATGAAGTCGGCACCTTTGCCAATTTGATCACGCACCACGCGCACCAAATTGTTTCCATCGGCTGGCTCCGCACCCAACATGATTTCCTGGTCGTGGTCGTAGCCTTTCGGGCCATACGAACCCGTTGAGACAATTGCGCGACCTGCTACCAATAACCGTGGCCCAGGAACAATGCCTTCATTGATGGCCCGTTTCAAAGACACATCCGAATAGCCAGCGCCTTCAGTGCCTAAATCGCGGGCGGTGGTAAAGCCGGCCATCAACGTATTTTTTGCATGCACCGTGGCGCGAACGGTTCGATACGCGTCTGTCTCCTTCAGCACTTGCGTATCCCAATCGGTGATGTTGTAAGGATATAGAAATAAATGCGAGTGCCCTTCAATCAGTCCGGGCGTAAGGGTAGAATTGGGATAGTTGATTTTAACGGCATTAGCAGGCACATTGATTTTTTCTTTAGGCCCTGCCGCCACGATTTTGTCGTTTTCCACCAATACAGCCCAGCCTGTGTGCATGACCTCTCCATCAAATATTCGATCGGCAGTGATGTAAAATGCTTTTGGGTTTTGTGCCGAAAGCGAAAGGCTGGAGAAGAGAATCAGCGCGGCTACTTTTATTTTCAGATGTTTGCCACATTGAGCTTGTCGAAACGTTTCCATCAGTTTACCAATCGGCTTCGCTAAACTCAGTCTGACGTCAAAAAGTTGATTATTCAATAGACCATCCATCGGTTTAGGTTTTTGAAAACAAAAGATAGGACATTAACCGCAAACAAAAAACCCTTTCGGTGAAGGAAGGGTTTGTGAGTAGATAGAATGCATTTTACCACAGAGAACGCAAAGTAAGCACAGAGATTGGACTGGACTCTGTGTCGCCCTGTGTGCTCTGTGGTTTCGTCCGGTAAATCAAATCGCTTTTAGTGCGGCATCGTAATTTGGTTCTTCACCAATTTGTGGTACCAGCTGATTGTATTTCACTTTGCCATTCGCGTCAATGACTACTACGGCACGGGCAAACAATCCCGCGAAAGCAGAATCCAACAGTTCAACACCATAAGCTTTGCCAAAACCGCGACTGCGGAAATCCGATAGCGTGATGGCTTTGTCAATTCCTTCGGCTCCACAGAACCGTTTCATGGCAAAAGGCAAATCTTTGGCAATGCAAAGCACAACTGTATTGTCCATTGAGGCCACGCGTTTGTTGAATTCGCGGGTAGAAGTAGCGCATACATTGGTGTCGATGCTTGGGAAAATATTTAGCACCACATTCTTACCGGCAAAATCTTTCAACGACACATCTTTCATATCGTTTGCGGTGAGAACAAATTCAGGTGCTTGAGTACCTGTGGAAGGAAGTTCGCCAATTGTATTGGCAGGGTTAGGACCGAGTTTTGTTTGAGCCATAGAGTGAACAAGTTATAAGTTAGGATGTAGATGTTAGATTGCGTTATCGGATTCGGTCAGAGTCTCTTACCAACTTTTCATCTTTTCTGATAAACCGGTTGGCTATTGTATTGCATACCATTGCCACTGCGGGCATGTAAAGGGCGTAGCCATACCCGCCTTGCACTTGTGCGCCCTGCATTGTTTGCATGGCCAAGATTACGGCAGAAGCCATCGTGCCCGCCATCAGCAACGAATTGAGCAAGCCCAACTTTAGTTGCAGCATGCGGTTTTCAAATTTGCCGATTTCGATAATGCACAAGGTGGCAGCCGCAATGGCTAAGATAGCCGTAATGGAGTAAGGAAAATAATGGGTGGCCATCGTCTCGCCACTTTTTACCGAGTAATGCAGTGGAAAAAGTGCGTGGGCGCCAGCTTCATTTTCTCCGCGCCAAATCGGAAAGAAAATCATCAAAATCAAACTCAATGCTGCCAATCCCAAGAAGATGGTCTGTTTCCTTTGCCACATAAACCGATACCTTTACTTTTGCCCCAAATGTACGATGAAATCCACATCACATGAAGCCAGTTTATATTATTGATATACTTCGCACGCCCATTGGCAAATATGGCGGCACGCTTGCCTCCGTTCGGCCCGATGACTTAGCGGCTCATGTCATCAAGAAATTGATGGAGCGTAATCCCACGATTCCGGCAACTGAAATTGAAGATGTGGTATTTGGCGCAGCCAACCAAGCGGGCGAGGACAACCGCAACGTAGCGCGCATGGCGTTGTTACTCGCAGGTTTGCCCACTTCCGTGGGAGGCGTAACGGTCAACAGACTATGCGCTTCGGGTTTGCAGGCGATTATGGACGCTGCACGTAGCATCGCGCATCACGATGGCGACTTTTACATTGCGGGTGGGGTGGAAAGTATGAGTCGCGCCCCATTTGTGATGTCAAAAGCGGAAGAAGGTTTTTCGCGCAGAGCAGAAATACATGACACCACTCTGGGCTGGCGGTTTGTGAATTCCAAACTCTCAAAACTTTACCACCCTTACTCGATGGGCGAAACGGCAGAGAATGTGGCTGAGAAATGGACGATAACGCGAGAAGCGCAAGACCACTTCGCGCTGGCTTCTCAGCAAAAGTATGCGAAGGCAAAGGCCGCCAATCGGTTTGCTGAAGAGATGGTTTCAATGGCTGTATCAAAAGGGAAAGAAACCATCGAGTTCAGGCAAGATGAATTTCCGCGCGAAACATCGCTGGATAAACTTGCTTTGCTTAAGCCTGCATTCAAAGAAAACGGAACTGTCACTGCCGGCAACTCATCCGGTATTAACGATGGCGCTGCGGCTTGCTTGATGGCAAGCGAAAATGTTGTTAGCAAATATCATCTAAAGCCGTTGGCGCGAGTCGTATCGATGGCCATCGCGGGTGTTGACCCTGCCTATATGGGCGTGGGGCCCGTACCAGCAGTACAAAAGGCGTTGCAACGTGCAGGTTTGAAAGTTTCTGATATCGGCTTGGTAGAACTGAACGAAGCGTTTGCCTCGCAATCACTGGCATGTATTCGTGATTTGGATTTGAGCCCGGAAATCGTAAATGTAAATGGCGGAGCCATTGCCATCGGCCACCCATTGGGGTGCAGTGGTGTACGCATCAGTGCCACACTCGTTCACGAAATGAAAAAGAGAAAAGTAAAATACGGAGTAGCCACCATGTGCATTGGTGTGGGGCAGGGGGCAGCTGTTGTGTTTGAACTTGCCTGATACTGGTGCTGGTTCTGGTTCCAAACAATGTCAGCATCCAATAATGCCGTGACATCAATACATGTAAGTTTTCGGTAAAGTTAGAACATTTTGAGAGGCCAATATTCAATTACTTTTCACCGGTAATAATGGATATGTTTCGCAGTAACCTCAAAGTCATCATCAGGCAGATCAAAAACATCTATGCGTTTTTGAATATCGCAGGCCTATCGATTGCACTTACTGTTTTTATCTTGATTTTTTTTTGGGTCAAAGACGAAATCAGTTACGACCGGTTCCATACAGATCAAATGGATATTTATAGAGTGCTTTGCCACTTGCCCGGAGAAAACGGAGAGAGCGTGGCAACGAGCACTTCTGTTGCGCCATTGGCTGAGTACTTGAAGAATAACTTTGGGGAAGTAAAAGAAGCATGTAAGCTGCGTTTGGCGGAGTATTTCCTGAAGTATGGAGACACCGGTTTTTATAAAAAGGGAATCGTGGCAGATCCGGCTTTCTTTTCGATGTTCAATTTCCCATTGAAGCAGGGCGACTTAAAAAGTTTTACCGAAGGGGTAGATAAGATAATTATCAGTCAGCAGGTAGCAGACATCTATTTCCACAATGATAACGCACTAAACAAAACCTTTGTTATTGGTGGGCGAGATGTGCTGGTGGTAGGTGTGCTGGAGAATATCCCCACCAACTCACACCTTCAATTTGACTTTGTGATTCCAATAAACTTTATCAAAGAGTTAGGCCTGGATCCATTGGATAGTTGGGGTTACTATTCGATTTTTACCTACATCAAAATCAACGGGTCGGATCCAAATGCGTTCACAGCGAAGATTAAGGACGTCATCAAGAAAAATGATGCTGAGTCGCCTACAACGTTGAGTTTGCAGCCGCTTGCTGCTATTCACCTGCACTCAGCTAACATTAACGGAGACATGGAGGGCCACGGCAATATTTTGTATGTGCATATATTTTCGTCCATTGCCATTTTCATCTTGTTGATGGCCAGCATCAACTATTCAAATCTGGCAACGGCCCGGTCAATGAAACGAGGCAAGGAAACAGGTGTTCGCAAAATGATGGGTTCAAACCGCACCCAGTTGACTTTGTATTTCTTTTCTGAGTCTATTCTTTACTGCTCGCTGGCGCTGTTGGTTGCATTGCTGTGCAGTTGGCTCGTGCTCCCATCTGTAAATGAGCTTACCGGCAAAACGTTGGCTTTTGATATTTGGTCGCTTGATACGATCGGGCCTATTTTGGTTTTCATGGTACTATGTGCAATCCTAGGCGGAGCCTACCCGGCATTCATGCTTGCCAGCCAGAGCCCGGTAGTTGCTTTTAAGGGTATGGCCAAAGCAGGGCCGCGGGCAATATTGTTAAGGCGATCGTTAGTAGTCTTGCAATTTACGGTGAGCATTGGTGTGTTGGTTGGCATGTTGGTGATTCAGCGCCAGCTGGATTTCATTCAGTCAAAGGAATTGGGGTACGACAAGGAGAACATCATCACTTTTACCATGATCCGAAAGGTGAGGGCAAACTATTCAACAATAAAAAGCGAACTATTGGCTTTGCCCGGTGTCAACTCAGTGACGGCCGCCAACCAAAACATGTCTTTGAACGATGCGTGGACTGACGAATTGGTTTGGGAAGGCAAAAACCCTGGTGATAAAAGGCAGTTTTCGGTGTTTGTTGTTGATCACGACTTTTTAAAGACTTATTCAATACAGGTTGCCACAGGGCGCGATTTTTCAAACCAAACAGCCTCTGACTCAACGGCCATCATATTGAACGAAGAGGCGGTCAAGCAGATGGGCATCAAAGATCCCATAAATTTGCCGGTAAAGTTCCACGGGGTCAATCACACCGTTATTGGAGTAGTTAAAGACTTTCACTTCAAGTCTATCCACAAAAAGATAGAACCTTTGATCATTCACATTGACCCAAGCATGTTATTTCAAATCACCATCAAATTCAACAAAGGTGATTTCGCTGACCAAGTGAGAGCAGCAGAGGCTGTTTTCAAGAAGTTTACACCTGATCGGCCTTTTGACTATACCGTGCTGACGGATGATATTGAAAACCGGTACAAGACTGAAAACCGGGTGGGCAAAGTCTTTACCTATTTTGCTGCTTTGGCAATTTTTGTCTCAGGGCTAGGTTTGTTGGGCATTATTTTATTTGTGACAGAACAACGGGCGAAAGAACTGGCCGTACGCAAAGTGTTGGGTGCACCGGTACTCAACCTGATGTGGATGCTCACGCGCGAATATCTGATCATGGCGTGCATCGGCTTTTGCCTGGTAGCCCCTTTCATGTATTATGCCATGGATAAATGGCTTGCGGGTTTCGCGTACCGGTCGGAGGTCAGTTTTTCGTCATTCCTGCTGGCTGCACTTACCATGATCTCGCTTGCGTGGCTTACCGTTGCCCTTCGGTCCTTCCAGGCTGCTACCAACAATCCGGTTGAAAGCTTGCGAAGTGAATAGGTGATTCAGCTACATTTGCAGTTGATTTACAAGATGTCGAAGCCTCACACCATCCGCAAGCATGGTGCCAACATCGAGGCATCAATATCTCAGATCTTTTTTACCATTTTCCGTTGTTTACTTCCTGCCACTTGATGCGCTACTTCTTTGAAATCTCCTACAAAGGCACCCACTACCACGGCTGGCAAAACCAGCATAATGCGTTGGGTGTGCAACAGGTAGTAGAAGAATCCCTGAGCAAGGTATTTCGCCAAACAGTTGAGATCGTAGCCAGTGGCCGTACAGATACCGGTGTTCATTGCGTACAACAGTTTTTCCACGCTAATATTCACATGCAATTTGACACTGTACGGTATCTGCAAAAACTGAATTCAATTTTGCCACGTGACATAGCTATTTTATCGATAGCCGGTGTGCAAAGCGATGCCCACGCCCGGTATGATGCGTTTGAGCGTTCGTATGAATATAAAGTCACCCGTACCAAAAACCCCATGCTGTTGGGTTTGGCATATCACTTTTTTAAGCCGGTGGATTTGAAATTGATGAATCAGGCGGCTGCGCTCTTGACGGGCAGCCACGATTTTCAGTGCTTCAGCAAAGTAAAGACCGATGTAAACCATTTTATTTGTAATGTAAAAAAAGCCACTTGGAATCAAAATGGTGATTTGCTTGTTTTTCGCATCTCCGCCAATCGCTTTCTACGCGGCATGGTAAGGGCTATTGTAGGCACTTTGCTGGACGTGGGAAGTGGTAAGATCTCCCTGAATGAATGGAGGCAGATCATCAAAAGTAAAGACCGAAAAAAGGCAGGTATGAATGTGCCACCTGAGGGATTGTATTTGACGAACGTAAAGTACCCGAAGAAAATATACTTATCGAAACACACCGCAGATCATAAATAATGGATAAAGAAAAAGTAAGCAGCGGTAACATCATCGATTTCAAGGTGCTCGGGCGCATCATGCAATTTGTGTCGCCCTACAAAGGGCGTTTTTATCTGGTGGTGTCGTTCACCTTTTTGCTCGGTATTCTTACACCCATACGGCCGGTGTTGATCCAATATACATTGGATGAACATGTTCAATTTGGAAACTACCGGGCTATGGTAAACGTGATGCTGATCATACTTGCGCTGTTGGTCATTCAATCGGCAGTGCAGTACGTGCATACGTATGTGTCCGGTAGAATAGCACAGTTTGTGATTCGGGATATTCGCATCCGTTTGTATGAACACCTAGTAAACCTGCGCCTGCGCTTTTTTGATAAAACACCCATTGGGCGGTTGGTTACGCGCACCATTGCAGATGTTGAAACACTGGCCGATGTTTTTAGCGAAGGTCTCGCAGCCATGGCCAGCGATTTGTTGCAGATCGTTTTCATACTTGCATTCATGTTTTATATCGACTGGCGATTGACTTTGGTGAGCCTGTCTACGATTCCGTTGATGTTACTGGCGACCTATGTTTTCAAGGAAAGAATAAAAGTAGCTTTTAACGATGTGCGCAACGCAGTTTCAAACCTCAACTCCTTTGTGCAAGAGCATATTACCGGCATGAACGTGGTACAGATTTTTGGCAGCGAAAAAAGAGAGTTTCAAAAGTTTGATGAGATCAACAAAGAACACCGCGATGCCAACTTGCGCTCGGTACTTTATTACTCGGTGTATTTTCCGGTGGCAGAAATCATAGCTGCAATGGGCACCGGTTTATTGGTGTGGTATGGCGCCAAAGGTGTCATCAATATGGATGCAACAGGTATTACCATCGGCAACCTGATATCATTTATCATGTTCATTCAATTGTTTTTCAGACCCATCCGCATGATTGCCGACCGCTACAACACATTACAAATGGGCATTGTGGGTTGTTCGCGAATTATCAACCTGCTCGATGATCAATCCGATGTGATGGTGGATGGCGCCCATGCGCCCAAAACAATCAAAGGCGAGGTAACATTCGATCACGTGTGGTTTGCATACAATGCAGACAACTATGTGTTACGCGATGTAAACATCCATATTCAACCCGGGGAAACGATTGCGCTGGTGGGTGCCACCGGTGCCGGAAAATCTTCGGTGATCAACTTGCTCAACCGTTTCTATGAAATCAACCGCGGGGCAATTTTGGTTGATGGCGTGGATATCAAAGAGTATCAACTGGCTTCATTGCGAACGAATATTGGCGTGGTGTTACAAGACGTATTCTTGTTTTCAGACTCCATCCGAAACAACATCTCAATCGGCCATGACGATGTGAATGATGAGATGATCCTGCACGCGGCTGATTTAGTGGGGGCACGCAAGTTCATCGACCGGTTGCCGGGCGGCCTTGGCTACAATGTGATGGAACGCGGGGCCACCTTGTCGGTGGGGCAGCGGCAACTCTTGTCTTTTATCCGCGCCATGGTATATGACCCAAAAATACTGGTGTTAGATGAAGCCACTTCATCCGTAGACAGCGAAACCGAGGAGATGATCCAGGAAGCCATCGGCAAGATGATGAGCGGCCGTACCTCCATTGTAATCGCCCACCGCCTGTCTACGATCCAAAAGGCCGACAAAATCATTGTGCTCGACAAAGGCGAAATCAAGGAAGTGGGCAACCACAATCAACTGCTTGCCAAAAACGGGTATTACTCACAACTTTACAAAATGCAGTACAAAGAGCTGGTTTAAACTTCAATCGCCACCGCACCATTCTGTTTCCACAAAAGAGTTATATTTGCTCTGATGCACTCGTCAAAAAAGCCCATCATCATCGGTTTACTGCTGCTATCTTGTGGACTTGCATTTTCGCAAGTATCAAAGAGTTCCCGCAGCGCCAGTTATGGTGTCCCCAAGGTTTCACGGGGCAAGGCACTTGTTATGTGTCCAATTTTTGAGGGGAGTCAATACCCCTACCAAGGGCTTGGCTTTAAGGTAGGCGACCCATTTGCCCTTACGTATAAGTTTTACGCCAACAGGCACTGGGCGTTTGCAATGGATGCGGGCAGGGCCACCAGCGGGCTGTACAATAAATACCATCGTGACAACTTTCAGGGCTATCTTCCCGATACCCTTTCCGGAGGTCCGGGTCAAAGCATAGAATACCTGACGCACACGGTACCCCATGATTGGTTTGTTGAGGCCAAGTTCTTGTACCAGTGGGATGCTGAGAGAATTTCGAGAGGGCTGCAATTATACGCTGGCCTGGGTTGGCAATGGCGCAACACTCGCGTGGAGTATCAGTATTTATACAATTCAAGCAGCAATCCCAATGATCTGGGCAGCAACGGAAGCTTCACGAGGGATCGGTTTACATTTGGACCGGTAGCGCTCGTGGGGTTTGAATATTCTTATTTCACACTTCCGCTGTCAGCGTTTATTGAAGTAGAGATGTTCACCGATACCTTCCTTGATCCCGGCTACCAAAGATTTCAGGGGGGCGTAGGCTTGCGGTACATTTTTTAGCCCTATTTTTTTTCGACAGTTGTAGCTACAACTGCTGGCATGTCTCGTTGTGCACGATCCGAATTTTTGCAAGGTGATTGTGCCAATTTCAAGAACGAGCACCTGCGCAAACTACTTTGACGAAACCGCTGGCTGGCCGATGAACAATCGCGCCTCGCCCGGGCGAACACTTGAATGGATCGTTTGATCGCTGGTTGTGTGGCTCGCAGGAGTTAGCTTCCTTTCCGCAGCACGCTGTTCTTTTTACTGTAGCCAAAGTAGATCACCAGCCCAAACAGCAGCCAGCCCAAGGCTGCGAGTTGCGTGTCTAATTTTAATGAGAAAATCAAAGCACCGCACACAACCATACCCAAGATGGGGACTAGTGGGACCAATGGTGTTTTAAAAGGGCGTACCGCCTCAGGATTTTTCACACGCATCACCCAAATGCCCAAACAAACAAGTACAAATGCGAACAGTGTTCCAAAACTTGTCAGGTCTCCGGCCAGGCTGCCGGGCACAAGGCCTCCAAACAACGAGGCGAAAATAAATACAATCCAATTCGATTTGAATGGGGTTCTGAATTTCGAATGAAGGTCAGAAAAAGCCTTGGGTATCAATCCATCTTTAGACATCGAGTAGAATACCCGCGATTGCCCCATCAGCATCACCAAAATAACAGAAGAAAATCCGGCAAGAATGGCAATCGTAATCAGTGTTGCGAGCCACCCATATCCATGCATATAGGTGCTGATGGCGTAGGCTACAGAGGCTTCTTTGCCGGCAGTTTTGAACTCCTCATAGTTGGCGATACCGGTGAGCACATGCGAGAACAACACAAACAGCAACGTACAAATCACCAAAGAACCTAAAATGCCAATGGGCATATCCCGCTTGGGGTTTTTCGATTCTTGCGCTGCCGTAGAAACTGCATCAAACCCGATAAATGCAAAAAAGACAATACTTGCACCCCCCAGCACACCACCCCAGCCATGTAAATTCCAACTTTCATGGCCTACAGTGCCTGCAGGTATTGTAAATGGAGTGTAGTTGTTGCTGTTGATAAT
>DHLV01000249.1:10958-24197 GCA_002405445.1 Flammeovirgaceae bacterium UBA4659
TAGTTGTTGCTGTTGATAAACCCCCAGCCCAGCGCGATGAAAATCAATACAATTGAAACTTTAACGAAAACGATGATGGCATTGAGGGTAGCCGACTCTTGTGTGCCTTTGATCAATACCAGTGTCAGCAAAAGCAAAATAAATATCGCAGGAAGGTTGATGATGCCCGTAGTGCTTTCCACCAGTGTAGAGAGGTTGGCAGGCAGTTTGGCGAGTTGTTCGTTGGTAAGAATCAATAAGCCATCTTTCGCTGATTTGATAAACTCAGGATTGAATGCGCCAATTAAATCAATGTTTGCCTGGCCTGCCACTTTGTTGAGCGATTCCATTGGCGAGTGACACCATTGGTAGGGTATGGGGCTGCCTGTAAACGTAGTGACAAGCGCACTCAAATATTCACTCCATGCGATTGATACTGTTGCCGAAGCCAACGCATACTCCAGCACCAGCGCCCAGCCAATCACCCACGCCATAAACTCACCCATGGTCACATAGGCGTAGGCATAGGCGCTGCCAGCGATGGGGATCATGGCTGCAAACTCCGCATAACACAGGCCGGCAAAAGCACACCCTACACCCGCTACGATGTAGGAAATTACCACCGCAGGGCCCGCAGCTTCACTCGCTGCTTGTGCGGTCCGAACAAAAAGCCCTGCGCCAATGATGGCACCAATGCCCAGAGCGATCAAATTCCATGGGCCGAGCGTGCGCTTCAACCCTTTCTCAGAATCGCTTGCTTGCGCCATCAGTTGCTCCAATGGCTTTTTGATGAAAAGACTCATGCTGAATATGTTACGTGAATTGAACACTTAAAAGTAGAAAGAATAATCGATTGCAGAAGCACAATTTAAACGAATGGAATTAAAACTTTACAGGCATTATCAGACTAATCCGCTGCCCGGGCTGCCCTAAAGGCGCGATAGATTTTGCGGCCCTCGGCAAAACTGAGGTAGGCCGTGCCCGCTGCATGGTTCTGCGCACTCACCTTATACATGTTGCGCCAGTGCCGGATAAGGTCGCTCACTGCTCGCCACAGCGAAGCATTGGGGTGGTAGATGTGTGCGGGCTCTGCCCCACAGCCGTTGAGCTCGACAATTTTGACATGCCCGTTTTCAAGGTCTTGAGCAGACGCACAGCGCAAATCAAACCTTCCGAAATAAAACCCTTTGATCTTTTTGCTGATGGCATCAAACGAAGCTGAAAGCCGAGGTGTGATGAGGTGGTTTGCGTTGACAAAAACGGTGCCTAAACAGTGGTTGCCAATCGATACCAATTCTAATTTTTTACCTGCCGGCAGGGCGATGCCAAGTTGCGATTGATATTTTTTCTTGAGCACATCCCATTGTAACAGGGCGCGCGGGTTGGCCATCATCAGTTGTTGCAGCGTACGTTTGCCATCGCCTGTCACCGATAGAAATTGCTTGGCGGTGATCGAGTTGACAACCCCGTTCGGCTCCTGTGGAAAGCGCACATAGAAAACGCCAAACTCCAGTGGCAGGTCAACCCATTCCTGTACAAGGAAATCGATTTTGATTTCGTTCAGGTATTGGGAGATTTCTTCGGCACTGTTGACTTTACGCACCATCCAGCCGCGCTCTCCTTGGTCGGGTTTTAGCGCCAAAGGAAAAGTCAGTTGCTGTTCAGCAAGTTCAGTCAACACGCTTTCCGCGGAAGCGGGAAGCCGGATCAGGATGGTTTTTGGCTTGAGGTGGGTGGGCACCAGTTGCAGTACGTCATACTTTGATTCGCCCATCATGCCGCCAGTGGGGATGCCGGGGTTAGAGGCTGAAAAGTAAAACAGTGACCTTTCTTTGAGCGCATACCAAATCCACATCGCAAACAATGGGATCTGAATGACACCAAAGGGCCAATGCTCCCAGCAAAGTATTCTTGTCTTCAAATTTCGAAGCCGAACAGACAACACAGGTCAATGGTGTGCAGATGTAAACGCTTGTTGTTGATACCGCAAGGTGGAAACAGCCACACCAAATTCTTTGGCCAAGTACACATGCCCGGCAATCTCTTTCACACCTATTTTGATGATGGCCATGTGATGCACTGCATGTTCAATGTTGTAGGCCAGTTCGCGCCAATAGTTGGTGGAAATCCGCACATGATCATGTTGGTGCAGCCGATACCCCACTTCCAATTGCAGCGGGGCATCAGCTTTTTCGGAAGCAACGAAATCCTGAATATGTGTGATGGCATTCAAAGCAATGGCTCGGTCTGATTCAATCAACCTGTCATGCAGGCGTTTATCGTAGTTTACCACTCCGACTGCACAACCTTGCTCTAAGCAAATGAAAAACTCCAATGTGTGGCGCACATGCTGACCAATAGAGCAATGGTTGAGTGTAGGCACAGATTGCGTAAATTCGCTGTCGCTCAACTGGCTAACCAAGTCAGACAGTTGCTTTAAGATTGTGATGCAAGCTTGGTTGAGTTGCATGTTTTTTTGTTGCCTCAAAGTTATGGTTTTAACACACAAAAGTCAGCACCTCTGGTTGCCCTTTAGGTTTGTGATTGAAAATGGAACATTGAAAATCCCATGGCCATTGGCAGTTCCGGTGGTTTCAAGTAAACAATAAGTGCTCACACTATTTGAGTTTAATGGCCACCATTGCCGGCCATAATTTCCCCGTCACCAACAGCAGTTTGCTTTTAGGTTCGTAGGCGATGCCGTTGAGCACATCGGCTTTGGGGTTGCCCGGATACACCACATCTGCCACCTGACTCAAATCCATCGTGCCTTCCACATTTCCGTTGTTTGGGTCTACCTTCACGATGAGGTTGGTTTGCCAACGGTTGGCAAACACAAAACCTTCAATGTACTCCAGTTCGTTCAGATTACTGACCGGCTCACCATTGTCTGTTACAGTGATTGTCTTTTTCACCTCCTGGGTAGCCGAGTCAAGAAAATACAGCTTATCGGTGCCATCACTCATAATCAAGTCAACGCCATTGTGCGTTATACCCCAGCCTTCGCGGTTGTATTGAAACGAGCCAATTCTCTCATATTGGCTATTGTAGATGAAACCTATGTTGCTCTTCCATGTAAGTTGAAAAATTTTGTTGTTGAGCACTGTGATGCCCTCACCAAAATACTCCTTGTCCAGCTCTACCTTTTTTTCCTGTTTGCCCGTGGCGATGTCCACTTCGGCTACCCACGATGTGCCATTTTGCCCGGTGCTTTCAAGCAGCTTGCCCTGGTGCACCACCAGGCCTTGTGTAAATGCCTTGGTATCGTGCGGAAATACTTTGACGATGGTGTAGTCAATTTTTTTTGTGGCTGTTTCATTATTGTCTGACTTCTTGCTGCATGCAATCGTCAATACGATAAAGATTATTCCTGTCGTTCTCATCGAATGTTTACAATTTTTTCCTGTTGCTTAACCAATTTGCCAAATGATTGAAGCGATAGCCCCAACGACTGCGCTACTTTTTCAAAATCGGCCGCGTGGTGCGAGTCCACACACACCAACAAGCCACCGCTGGTTTGCGGATCGGCCAGAATAGCTCGTTGCATTTCCCCCAGCGATCCGATTTTGTGGCCATAGCTATCCCAATTTCGCTGCGTGCCACCGGGCACTGATTTCTGCTGGAGGTATTCGTCCAGAAAATCAAACGTTGGAATTTTATTGAATTCGATTTCCGCAGAAAGCGAACTGCCTTCGCAGACCTCGCTTAAATGACCGAGCAAACCAAATCCTGTCACATCTGTCATGGCCGAAACATAAGGAAGTTTTCCAAAAATGGCCCCGGGCTTGTTGAGGGTAAGCATCGTGCGCACTGCCGTCTGCATGTGCTGGTCTTTTACAATTCCTTTTTTTTGCGCGGTGGTGGTAATGCCAATGCCCAAAGGCTTGGTGAGATACAGGAGTGAACCTTCGCGGGCCGTATCATTTCGTTTCAATTCATCGCGCCTGAGCTTGCCCGAAACCGCCAATCCGAACACAGGCTCAGGGCAATCGATGCTATGCCCACCGGCCAGCGGAATTCCCGCATCGGCACAAACTTTTCTGCTTCCCTCTAACACTTGCTGCGCCACCTCGGGCGCTATTTTATTAATGGGCCAACCCAAAATGGCAATGGCCATAAAGGGTTCGCCACCCATGGCGTACACATCGCTGATGGCGTTTACAGATGCAATGGCGCCAAACGTAAACGCATCATCTACAATGGGCATGAAAAAATCGGTGGTGCTCACAATGCAGGTGCCATCACCCAAGTCATACACTGCAGCATCGTCTTTCGATTCGTTTCCTACCAGTAATTGAGGAAACTTGCCTTTGGGCGAATTGCTGTGCAAGATTTGATCTAGCACCGCAGGCGAAATTTTGCAGCCACAACCTGCACCATGGCTGAATTGTGTGAGTTTTACAGGTTCTATCATTCATCAAAAATTAACAACGGCAAATTAGCTATTTCGAAGTTCGGCAGCCAGTGAATTTTTGTTTTCGCCATTCCAACCAACTGTGGCAATCACGCGACTGGATTTACTCTGGAGGCTTTCTGAATAATACCTGTCGTAGTAGGTGAGCAAAATATCAATTGTAGAGGCGGCATCGTTGGCGAGCCATTTTTCTTTGGCTGCTTGAAAATGCTGGCCGCCCAGTCGCTTCGTTATCTTTTCCATGGCCTTTAAAAATTCTTCCTTGGGCGCATGGCCATACTCGTTCACCAAACGTTGTACGCGCGCATCCTTCGGCACATCCAAAGCCACAATGGGCGCAGTTTTCATTTGCTCCCACAATGGAGGAGGTAAAAAGACTTTTCCGATGGTAATCGACTCGTCTTCGAGCCAAATCCGTTTGGATAGGTCCATTTTGTGAAGTTCTTCAAACAAGAAGTTGTGAAACTGCTCTGTGCTGGGTTGTGTGGGCATCATTAACCCGCCAAATGCGGAGCCCTTGTGGTGAGCGAGTGTTTCTAAATCCAAGATCTGTTCTCCGTGTGATTGCAGTTCACGCAAAATTTCGCTCTTGCCGCTGCCCGTGCAGCCGCCAATGATCATTAGGCTCAACGGCTTCGCAAAATATTCATATGCAAACTGACGATAGGCTTTATAACCACCTTGAAGGGTGTGTGTTTTGATTTTGGCCATCGCAGCGAACTGTGCAAAATTGTGAGAGCGCATGCCGCCACGCCAGCAATAAGCGAGAAGTTCGCCACCGTTTGCCAGTTCTTCAGTGGCTGTAATGATCTCCAGCAACCGCGGCCCCACCAAACGAAAACCTTCTTTGATGGCAAATATCTGCCCTTTTTTCTTATACGCAGTGCCCACCACTGCACGCTCTTCATTGTTGAGCAGTGGTATGTTTTGTGCACAGGCCAAATGACCGGTTTCGTACTCACCTTCTGAGCGCACATCTACCAAAGGGAGGGACGAGCGAAGCGACAAAAATTCATCCAAAGAGATCGGCATTGCCCAAAGTTCGTGAAGTGTGGCGGTAATGAAAAATCGTTTATTACCCTGGGTTGAGCATGCTTTTGATTGTAAGGAAGTTTTGTAATATTCGATGATGGTTTTAACCGAGCTATTACCAGGTTTAACCCAAAGGTTTTTGCTATCACCTGTTTAGTAAATGGTTTGCTTATTCACGATGTCTAACGAAATCAGCTACCCGGCAGGCAATCAATCGCCAAAGTTCACGCTCATATTTGATGAGATACCTATCCTGAATCCGTAATCAAGATACTGACCATTTTTGAACGAGACAGCACCCTCCAAACGGAAGATTCTTAAAATACCATCTAAACCATAACCCACTTCGGTGTAATCGCGCGAGCTGGGTGTAGCCAAATAGTTGACGAAAAAATTTTCCTGCACACCCATCAATCTTACTTTGGCGATACGTGTGATCAAAAATTTACGCAGGTGGTAATGCGCATTTACGCTCAGGTATTGCTCTCGTGTGCTGAAAGCATAGTAATCTAACAGCCTAAAACTGCCGATGGGATCAGTAGTGATGATGGGAGTGCGGTTACCCAAAAAGTGTTGGTAATCGGTGAAGAATATTTTTTCAGCATTCAAAAACTTTCCACCTTTTACGGCTACATCCAATGTGCCGCGTATGCCAAATTTTACTTGCTGGCGTATGCCCATTTCTAACAGGTCAAAGTTGACTTCACTGCCCAACAAGCCGTCCCATCCTTTGCGGTACTCCATCATTAGCGTAGGAGAGGAATTTTCGACACGGTATTTGAAGCCGTTCCGAATTATAAACTTTTGCCATGGCCGTGCCTCTAGGGTTATAGAAGTGATCAACGCGGTGTTGTTGGGGAATGATGTAGATGGCAACTCTGCGTTGACGGGCGCGTTAGGCGTGTATTTTTCTTTATTGCCACCAAAGAATGTATAATCCGACCGGTTGGCGAGCTCGTAACGTTTGGCCCAATTAATTTGTGCACGAACCGTGTATTTTTGATTGAACTGGTGGTTGTATTTTAAGTCAACAAAATCCTGTTCATAGATTTTCATCCAGTTCTCGCCCAGCAGTAATGATGTGGCGGTATTTACAAACGAGTGGATTGGCTCTTTCGGATTGTATTGCTGCACATACGTGCCGCCTTCCAACGTAATTCTCCTTTTTGAATCGCGGAACTCGATCCGCAGCTTGCCGGTCAGCTTCTCGCGCGCAAAGGCGTAGCGTGCAATCGGGCTGATTTCGAGCCGTGAGGTTCTGAGCCTGGTGGTGTTGTTAGTATCTTTCACCATCCATCGCTTGTAAAAACTGGTACGGTACACCACGTTGAAACCCTCTGCCGTATTAAAGCCTCCGTAAGGGAAATGTATTCGGAACGATGAAGTTTTACTGAGCGTGTACGTATCGCCTACCAGCAAGTCCAGCGGTTGAAAACCTTTTTTGGCACCTTTGCGCGATTTTAGCGTATCACCCTCATCGCGTTTTTTTTGTGCTATGGCAATACTATCGCTGATTTCGTAGCCGCGTTCTTCTTGTTTAGAGAGTGCCACGGGGCGGATGTCAGCCCAAAACGTGGAGTCTTTCTTATAAGCCGTTGAATCGATCTTAAATGATGACTCAGATAGTACTTCGGGTTCTTTGGTCTCTTGTTGTTCTTGTTTTTCGTAATCGCGGATGATTTGTCGCAATTCTTTGTTGGTAACTTCTTTGCCTGAGGCAAGGCGCTCTTGCAGTTGCTGATCTTTCTTGCTGAATTTCTTTTCGATTTGTTTTGCTTGCTCCTTCTCCAATTTTTCGTCCACCATCTTCATTTCTGCTACCACCAGATCGGGGTTTAACTTGATCTTGTAGTCTTTGATCACGGCAAAATACTCTCCTTCAAAATCAAAACCCAGAATTTTGCCATTGATGAAAAACTGGTTGATAACGGGGAGCCACGTTTTGTCTTCAATCGGGTTGTAAATTTGTTTCATCTTTATATTGATGCCGAGTTTTGTGGTTGACACATCCAAGCTGTGAATGCTCCACCAGTCTTCTACAATCGAAATAATGCCATCCACCACATTGTCTCCCTTAGAGCGGGGTGTCACTTTAATTTTGCTTACTTCGTACCGATTGTCTTTGAACGTACCCAGAAACTCAAACTTATAATACGAGAAGGCTCTGGGCGACAGTGGAGATACCACCTCCCCAATTTCAGGTTGGTAAAAACTGCCGTTGATAAACTGTGCAGGCGAGCTGCCCTGGTCTTTGCCTTTGGTGTAAATGGCAATTACTTTTTCGTTGAACTTGTTGGGGCGCGTGTAGGTAATTTCAGAAACAGATTCTGTGATAAATACGCGGTCTTTCTTAATGCCTTCTTTTTCAATTGCCTTTTTGGCAAACCATGGGTAGTCCTTCAGTTGCCCTTTTCCTTTGATGTAGACCTTTGCCTTGTATTCGTCAAGTTGCTGTGTGTGGTACTTGGCCTTGGCGATGGCTTTGCGCATGATGGTGTAGGCGGGGTCTTCTTTGGCGGCCTTTACCACCACATTTTGGAGAACAATCACTTGTGTTTTCAAGGTGATTTTTAATTCTACAAAACTGTCTGTCACCGATACATGCTGCTGGTGGGTTTCATAACCGAGGTATTGGAATAAAACATCGTATTCGCCTGCAGGCAGCGCTAATTCAAAATTCCCGTTCACATCAGTGGCGGCTCCGGCAGATGTCTGCTTTACAAACACGCTGGCAAACGCAAGCGGGGCACCGTCATCGCCTATTACCACTCCGCGAATGCCGCCAGACCGGGCGGTTGTCGAAATCCAAATACAAAGGAGAAGAAGTAGTATTTTATTCACATTCAAAAATTTACTATTAAGACGCAAAGCCCGGTGAATAGGTTGCAAATCGCCTCTGGGTTGTATAACGCAATGTATGCAATAGAAATTGCTGTTGCATCAGCTACAAATCAAAATTGGCATTTTACCCACTTGTGATGAAAACTGATGGGGGTTCTTTAGTTGTGCAGATCCCTGCTGTCTAGCGGAGGCCTGCCAAGATTGTTGATCTTTTTGGTACCACATGCCGCGATTACAGTAGCGGATTATTTGTAGAAACCTTTCAGCCGTATCATCGTCTCTACAGATTCGGGAACGAGGTAACGAATGGATTTGTTGTTCTTGATGCAGTTACGGATGTAGGTTGCCGAAATGTCCAAGAGTGGCGCCTCCACCATTTTCACATTTGGATGGCGTTTGAATTCGGAATCGGTGACGTGCGGGCGTGGGTAAACATACAGACCGTAATGTGCCAGAATCTGGTCATGGTTTTTCCACTTGGCAAAGTTTTCCAGATTGTCTTCGCCAACAATCACTTTAAATTCTTTGTCGGGATGCTTTTCATGCAAATGGGCGAGTGTATGAATGGTGTAACTGGGTATGGGCAAGCGAAATTCCACGTCTGATACTTCAATTTTAGCATGGTCAGCCACCGCGGCCTTGGCCATGTCATAGCGATCAAACTGATGCAGCAATCCTTTGCTGGGCTTCAGCGGGTTTTGAGGCGAAACCACCAGCCACACTTTTTTCAAGTCAGTATTTTCGGCCATCACGTTGGCGATAATGAGGTGGCCAATATGGATGGGATTGAAGGAACCAAAGAATAAACCGACTTTTTGCATTAGTGCGAAACGATTTTCAAAAATTCCTTTGGGGTTAGAACGGGTACTTTAGATGGTTTAAAGTCAGCTTTGTTACGGGTAATTATGGCCTCAACATTTTTGACTGCCAATGAAGAAAAATACTGGAGACCATCTTCGAAATCGCTGAAAGAAGAATCTATGTTCTTTTCAAAGTGTGCTCGGCTAAGGCTAATTACGTTAACCCATTTCAAAAGCCCAGCAATAACGGCAAAAGGTTTTTTGCCATTCTCTTTCACTATGTAGGCAATATTTGCTAGTGATAGAGTAGACAAGTAGATTTCAATGTCACCTGCTTCGTGAAGCAAAACAATTTTGAGGCATCCTCGACAAAGCCCTCTCGGTCTAAAACCAAATCAAGTACCACGTTGGCGTCAAGCCATATCCTTTTGCTCATTTATATTTTTTTGCCAGATATTCGGCTATTTTCCTCTTATAATTGAAATTTTTTGAGGCTTTTCCTCCAATGCCCTTCAGCTCTAAAATGGAACTTCTCATTGGGTTTTTTTCGAGTCGGCCAATTTTCTTAAGGTACTCCTCTACTAACTTCGATATGCTTTGGCCTCGCGCTTTAGATAGCCGTTTCGCGGACTCAATTACTTTTGAGTCAATACTGAGGGTTAACTTTGATGTCATACGGCTAAAAACAATGAATACGTAAAGAAAGCTATTTCACAGGGATTAAACAAGATAGAAAAATGGTCTTACTGGCCTTTAAAGTTATCGTAGAGTCTTTGCGCCTCACGCAAAGACTTTTGCAAATCCTCATTCACCAGCACCACATCAAACCTATCTTGAAAACTCATTTCAAACTTTGCCTTGAAGAGCCTACGCGAAAGACTTTCTTCCGTTTCGGTGCCACGTTCGCGCAGTCGCTCTGCCAGCACTTCGTATGAGGGTACTTTTACAAAAACAGAGAGCGCCTTGTCGCCAAAATATTTTTTTAAATTGATTCCGCCTTTTACGTCTACATCAAAAATTACATTTTTACCTTCACGCCAAATGCGTTCAATTTCAGATTTCAGTGTTCCGTAGAAGTTTCCTGCATAGACCTCTTCCCATTCGATGAACTCGCTGGCATCAATTTTTTTCTTAAAATCTTCAGGCGTCAGAAAATAATAGTCCTTACCGTTCTCTTCCGTGCGACCGCGCTTGTCACGCGTGGAGGCTGAAATTGAAAAACCTAAATCGGCATTGGTTGCCAGCAAATGTTTTACGATGGTAGTTTTTCCCGAGCCAGACGGGGCAGAAAAAATGATCGCTTTCCCGCCTTTCGCTATGGCTTCAGTCGGTAAACCTGCCATCACGCGGAAATAGAAAGTTGAGATTTGATGCGGGCAACCAAATCAGCAGGCGCCTCACCGCCACAGCATTTTGTCTGCAACATTTGCTTGATGGTAATTTCCAGGTTGTACGAGTGGTGGCATGGCAGGCAAACGCACATGTGCTCTTTGAAGTGTGCAATTTGTTCGTCACTTGCCTGGCCATCTAAAATGGTCTGCAGCATCTCTTTGCAGGTAGGCCGTGTGTCAGCAGAATGAAAAGGGTTGTGTGGGTTCATAACTACGCATTTTTGTAGCCCATTGATTTGGCGTAATCGCTCAATTTCTCTTTGAGCAGATTGCGCGCGCGGTGTAAGCGGCTGCGCACCGTGCCAATCGGTATATCCAGAATCTTCGCCATTTCCTCATACTTAAACCCTTCCAAGTCACACAAAATGATCACGGTTTTAAAGTCTACATCCAGCGAGTTCAGGGCATTTGAAATCTCATCGCCCATCATATCCTTCACTGATTCAACCCGCAAGTCGGGCGTGATCTGCCGATTAAAATCTTCGGAGTTATAATATGTTTCTACTTCCTGGTAGTCTATTGTGTGGGGTTCTTTGCTTTTTCTACGGTAGTCGTTGATGAAGCTGTTTTTTAAGATACGAAACAGCCACGCCTTGGCATTTGTTCCTTTTTGGAATGATTCTATGAACCGGTAAGCCTTGAGGTAGGTGTCTTGCACCAAGTCTTTGGCATCGTCACGCTCCAGCGTAAGCCGATAGGCAAAGTTGTACATTGCATGGATATGTGGCATAAATTCTCCCTGAAAGATCTCTGCCTTTTCTTTATCGGAATAATGTTTCTTGGTTTGCTCTTCTAACTCCATGAGCCGGTAAAGGTACGAAACATGCGCGAAAGGGCAGTCAAATGATTTTATAGTTTTTGTATTCGCCAATGCGGTAGCCCACCAATCGCTTTATCTTTTCTTTGAAGCTATATTTCTTCTTGCTCACATCATGGTCAAATTTCCAGTTTTTCTTCGCGATCCGATTTTCCATTACAGTAGGATGTGTTTCGGTAAAAAGCGCGAGTGAATCAATGTTACTGTAATCAAACTCAGATGCTTTGGCAACGTGCTGGTCAATCCATTCATCGGTGTGGTAAAGCGAGCTAAAAGCCGTCTGCTTGCGCTGCATAGCGGCCGGCTCGCGTACCCAGCCGTAGTGGTAAATGTAGGCGTCAATTAATTTTACCCGTAGTTTTTGATTGGGCTTTTTTCTAAACCCCTGCGCATCCCGATAAGAAAAAATATTCTTGTTGTTTTTGATAATTCGGATCTCGTGTCTGTACCAGCGCCACGATTCGCCCACGTAATCATATGACCCGTAAAAGTGTTTGTAGTGAAACAGCAAACCATCTACCACAGGGTCATCTTTGAATTGCCCCAAAGCGTTGCGGATGACCGTATGATACTTTTCATGTACCACTTCATCTGCTTGGATGTAAAAACACCAATCTGCATCTACATGGATTGCTTGAAAAGCTTTGTCTGTTTCCACGGCTAGTACACGCCCTCCTTCCCGCAATCCGTCATCCCAAACGGTATGTACGATTTTGATTTTTTCGGGATGAATGCTTTGAATGAGTTCTAGGGTTGCGTCTTCAGATTGACCTACCGCTACCACAAACTCATCGCACAACGGCAAAATGGACAGAATGGCTTCTACCACAGGGTAGTCGTACCTGATAGCATTCCGGATAATAGTGAATCCTACAACTTTCATCGCTTATAAGGAGTAACCAAAGGAACAAACCTGTTAAAAAAAAGCACAATTTTTCGAATGGGCTTGAAAGTCACTGTTTTTTCAAGCCAAGTATGCCGACTAAGAACTTTAAGGCGTCCGGTTACTGTCTTGTGGATACATAACTGAAAATGATTTCGCCAATGATCGTAAAACTGATATAAGCCACGATAAAACTCTTCGCTCATACTGCCTCCGCTTAAATGCGTGACGTGAAAATCAATGACGTAGCACGAATACCCGAGACCAATGGCATGTAAGCAACTATCGGAACCATATAAGTGAAAACCCGATAGTTGCTGGGAACACCGTGCACGGTTTTTCATATTAAAAACAAGCAAATTCTCATCAAGTGTAAAGACTTTCTGTGGAAAAGCGCCTTTCCAATTATAAGACTGATTGGCATCTGAAATTCTGATAACGTATTTGTATCGTTCGTTTACACCGGCATTGCCAGCGATAGACCAATCCGAATCTAGTGAATTCAAACCTTCCAGCAAAAAAACAAGACGTTCATAGCCATGCCCTTGGTTGAAAAGTAAGTCTTGATGGCAAAAAATTAAGTAATTTTCTTGCGTTTGACTAAGTGCGAGATTAATGGTTGCATAAGGATCGAACTTGTTTTCGAGCGAGTTATCGAATACTGTAAAACGGGTATTAAGCTTATTGAAGCCCGCGCTCTCCAGACTGGCTAACATTTGTTGGTACTGGTCAGGCCGATTCACTATTGTGCATAGGTGAAAGGTACTCATTCCAGTATTTTTTTTAACCGAAAATAGCTGATCAATTTGTTGAAAATGGAATTCTCAGGTATAGGTAGTGAGATAATTTTCTGAAGTTTGATTCCGTATTGGCTAAAGATCTCGTCTCTATCTTCAAAGGCGGATTTACCAAGTTTGGCGTAAAGTTCACCCTTGCCCACTGGTTTCGTGTGGGTGGTTTCAATTAAATCAAAAACAGCAATACTCTTGTCTCCGAATTTTTGTCGCACCATTTCTCCCCACAAAATATCTATTCCCCACCCCGAACGATTCAAACTAAATGTTGGCAAAAGGTCTTCCAGC
>DHLV01000249.1:24353-27538 GCA_002405445.1 Flammeovirgaceae bacterium UBA4659
GGTCTTCCAGCACGCCACGGCTCATCAGTGAGCACATCAACTCAACGGCAGAAAGATACCGCACCCTGGAAAAAAATTTTTTACGCAGTACCCGCCAGCTTTTATATGAGTTTCTGGAGAGCACAGGCTGACTCATTTGCAAGCTGAACTGCTTGGCAAAACGGAACAAATTATGAATGGTTTCGCGGCTCAATTCAATGTCATCATCCGGAAAGAAAAAGTAATCGTATTCAGCCAGGTAATGAGGGTGGAGCTGAAATAATTTTTGAATCATTGGCCACTTAAAATCAATCAGATGAAAAAGCGTGAAGTGCACACTGGGTTGCCGGAGTGCTGCATCCTCAATGGTTGGATGGTAAAAGAGCAAGATCACATCGAACTCGCGATTTTGTGAGGTAAAAATCCACTCGCTATTGATGGAGTTTTTGCCAAACGGCATAACCACCAGATATTTTATCTTGTTCACAGATGAAAAGCAGGCTCAGGTACTGATTGCAGTGAGGGTTTCCGGATGCCATTTTCGCAGCGTGTTTTTCCCTCAGTGATGGTGCGCATTAAAATAGCATCATTTACATGCAACTGCTTCCGCGAGTGCTCGGGGTGATACAGGTGGTAACCCACTGCTGCGAACTTCACATGTTTGCGTCTGATGCCCAGGTTATTCATGCGCACGGCAAACTCCGAATCTTCTCTGCCCCAGCCCACAAATTCCTCGTTAAATCCGTTAACGGCAAGCAGATCTTCGCGCCAAAACGAAAGATTCGCTCCGCGAATATTCGTGTGCCCTGCACGATAGTATGAAAATAGCCTCGACAGTAAGTTACTCCGGATGGCATTGAGCCGGTTTTCGATGTTGGGAGTAAATGGAGTAATGGCAATCTTCTTGCCTGACAGCATTTTTTGGGTGGTATCTGACAGTAATAAAACACGCGATCCCTGTATGTACCGGCCTTTCCATGCATTTTTTTTATGTTCAGCTACAAAATCTGCCGGAAGAACAATGTCTCCATCGATCATGATCACATATTCATGCTTCGCCATGGCGATGGCTTTGTTGCGGATAGATGACAAACGAAAGCCCAGGTCTTCGTGCCAGCAGTGGATGAGTGGCACCGGAAAAATAGTCTGGTAGTGTGCAACCAGTTGTCGCGTATCATTACCCGATCCATCATCGGCAATAATCACTTCATCAGGCATAGTGCGTTGCTGAAGTACACTTGACAAAACCAATTCCAGCGCATCTTTTCGGTTGTACGTGGTGATGATCAGCGATGTCTTCAGATTTCGGTTGGCTTCGCGCAGTTTTGAATACTTGTAGAAAGTGTAGTTGGTATTCGACATTGAGATGATGGCGCCCTCAAACCCGCCAAAGACTCCGAGCTTGATAAAAAAATTTTGAATGAATGTGTAAAAAGTTTTATAAAAAATTTTGAATGATGAACTCTCAATAACAAATCTCTTTTCGTTTGCAAAAATATCAGAATACGACTGCACCTTGGTGAGGAACTCTGCAGCATTTTCGTATGCTTCGTGCATCAAGTCTCCGCGCAGGCGCATTACTCTTACTTTTTTTGTCAGGATTACTTTGTCGTGAGGGTTGTCTCCACCCCAGTAGCCCAGATTTTTATTCCACAATCTTAACTTTCTGTCTGGATACCACGCACTCAACTTCATCCAGCGGCCACCATAACTGGATAAACGGTTCATTTCGTATGCTTCGGCAGGCCAGTTCTTCTTGGCAAACAAAATACTTGTTGTGAGCTCGTCAGAAAGATACTCGTCTGCATCAAGGGATAGCACATGATCGAATGTGCATTGATTTAATGCGAAATTCTTTTGCTGGATGTGCCCTTCAAAACGATGCTCGATGAACCGAACCCCTTTTGTCACACAGATTTTTTTGGTATTGTCTGTGGAATAGGAATCGACTACCACCACCTCATCTGCAACGAGCGAGACTGAGTCAATACACCGAGCGATGTTATTTTCTTCATTGAACGTGATGATGACAACACTGAGTTTAACCATAGATTATATACTTCGCAATTTAACCTCAATTCAGATAAATAAAAAAGCGACCAGTGGCCGCTTTTGTGCTGATTTTCAGCATCGTTCAGTCAACGCATCGCCAATGCATGGCTGGTCTTCAGCATGTTGATGAACTCCGCACGGTATCCATCTCTGTCTTTACCACGTGCTGACTTTGCCAACGCCTCCACATCTGCCACCTTAAAGCCTTTGACATATTCCGACTCTCGTAAGATCATCCCAAACGCAGCCACCGCAGCCGACCATCTGAAGTCATCTGACGTTTTTTCGAATTCAACCTGTTGGTCAACCAATGGGTGCACAATTAACTTACTGACATCACCATCGGGTTTTTTGTAGCGGAATTTTACCGTCATGATTTCGTTCGATGCCTGATATGTAGGGTTAACTTTAGTAGTTTGGTATTTCAGCTCGTCTATCTTGTAGAATTCACTCTCAACACCTACAGGCACGATTTCGTAGAGAGCAGTAACGGTATGGCCCGAACCTAGTTCGCCCGCGTCTTTTTTATCGTTATTAAAATCTTCATTTTTCAACATGCGGTTTTCATAGCCAATCAATCGGTAGGCCTTTGCCTTGGCGGGATTAAATTCGATTTGCAGCTTCACATCTTTGGCAATGGTGAAAAGAGTGCCGCCAAATTCGTTCACCAGAGCTTTTTGTGCTTCCAAAATGGAGTCGATGTACATATAGTTGCCATTGCCCTTGTCGGCCAATATTTCCATTTTAGAATCTTTGTAGTTGCCCATACCAAAGCCTAGGGTAGTCAAAAAGATTCCATCGTTGCGTTTTTCTTCTACTAACCGCTCCATCGCTGCATTGCTCGATTCGCCCACGTTAAAGTCACCATCGGTCGATAAAATCACCCTGTTATTGCCGTCTTTTCTAAAATTTTCTTTCGCGATCTTGTAAGCCAGTTTGATGCCTTCACCACCTGCGGTGGAACCACCCGCCTGCAAGTTTTCGAGCGATTCGATAATCTTCTTCTTTTCAGCACCTGAAGTGCTAGGTAACACCAAGCCGGCCGCACCTGCGTACACCACAATCGCTACACGGTCTTGCTCGCGCAATTGCTCTACCAATAATTTGAAAGATGCTTTGAGCAAAGGCAATTTGTTCTCATCGCTCATAGAGCC
>DHLV01000249.1:27750-31324 GCA_002405445.1 Flammeovirgaceae bacterium UBA4659
GATGTTTTTGCCTTGCAAACCGATGTGTACTAGTTTATGTTTTTTGTTCCAGGGCGCTGCTGCTATTTCGGTGTAGATCGAAAAAGGGTCCTCTCCGGTTGGTTGCTTGTAATCGTAATCGAAGTAATTTACCATTTCTTCAATGCGCACGGCATCTTTGGGTGGGCGCTGGCCTAGTTGAATGAACCTACGGATGTTGCTGTACGAAGCGGCATCTACATCAATGGAAAAAGTAGAGAGAGGGTTTTGCAAGGCACCGTGAAAGATGTTCTCGTTAATGCCATCGTATTCTTCGGTGTTGTAGTCGGGCTGGGGGGCATAGTAAAATGAATCAGCTGTGACTGGTGCTCCCGCGATGCTCATAGCTAAACCAGGAGTACCTCTTTCGCTCCGGCTTTTTTTGTCTTTATAAATTGCAACGCCAGCAACCTTTCCTTGTAATCGTGTAGTGATTTCTTCTTCAAGGGCAGCGAAATAAAGTTGCACATCCAATCTGTCTTTGGCCCCTAGTTTCACCTCTTGAGTGGCATATCCTGCAAATGAGAACACCAGCGTGTTTGAACCTTGGGTGACTGCAATTACATAATTCCCTTGTGCGTCAGTCAAGGTCGTTTTGCTCGTCCCTTTGACCATTACGTTTACGCCTACTAAAGCCCCGCCATTGTCAGCAGCTGTCACTTTTCCAAAGATGTTACGAGTTTGGGCGGCCAAAGGGCTGGCCAAAATCGCCATCAACATGAAGATAATCCACTGTTTTGTTTTCATAGTTTTAAATTTTGCCATTAGGATGCGCGCTTGGATGATATTCCATAAACAGAGCGATTGTTTTTTAACTGATGATACACAAAACAATAGGATTGACAGTTTGAGCTAGGCGAAAACGGCATTTGGAGTTCAAAATCGACTTCGCCACGCTCAGTCTGACGTTTGACTCATTAACTTTGTATAATATGAGTTTTTAAGTGTATGGCTAAGAAAAGTTGACTTTGCCTTTTTAAGAAGGTTCGCCAAAGGCTATCTTGAGCCGTGCAAAAAACGGTCGCCACAGATGCGGAACTTCTAATCCGGTACAAACAATCTGGCGACATTACTTATTGGAGTGAGTTGTTTCAGCGCTACATGTCTCTTTTATATGGCGTTTGTTTGAAGTACCTAAAAGACCGCGATGATGCCAAAGATGCCGTAATGCAGTTGTTTGAAAAACTGGCAACCACGCTTCACAAGCACGAGGTGGATAACTTTAAGAGTTGGTTGTACGTAACTGCCCGTAACCATTGCCTCATGCAGTTAAGGGCTGGGAAAGGGAAGAAAACTGAAGGAATTTCGGCAGACCTTATGGAAAGCAACCCGCTTTTGCATCTGGAAGACGAGCCCGAAATGGAGCAAAATCTTAGTAAATTGGAAAACTGTATTGCGCAATTGGTGGCTGACCAGCAAAAATGCGTGCGTCTTTTCTTTTTGGCAGAGAAATGCTACAAAGAAGTGGCTGACGAAACGGGTTTCGACATGAACCAGGTAAAGAGCTATATCCAAAATGGCAAGCGCAACTTAAAAATTTGTATGGAACGGAATGCGTGATTGGAACAACGATATTGAAAAATTCAAGAAGGGCGAGTTGACCGCTGCAGAAATGCACGCGCTGGAAAAACAAGCGCTGAGCGACCCATTTTTGGCCGATGCCTTGGAAGGACTTGAGCACATTTCTTCTCAAGAATTTGCGGGTGACGTGGCGCAACTGAAGTCGGCCATGCAGGTTGAAAAGAAAACTACTACTTGGATTTGGCCTTTGCGAATTGCGGCCGGAGTGATTTTGGCCGTATTGGGAGTTTGGTGGTTCGTGAGCCAAATGTCAAAAGACCAAACGGAAGGTGAATTGGCGTTACAGAAATCAGAAGAGCTAAAGCCTGCAGCAGACCAACCTGCATCCATTAGCGATACGATCATCGCTACACCAGCTCCGAAGCAAAATCAACAACTTGCCCTTGGCAAACCAAAAGAAGTAGAGAGCAAAACACAGCCACTCCCTACTGAAACAACCAAGAACTTGCAGGGTTTGGCTGTAGCTGAAAAACCTACCATAGAAGCGGATAAGGCAACAACCGAAGTTGAGGTAAAAGAAATTGCCCCGGTGGCAGCCCATGCTGAGGCAAAAGAAGAGCGGGAAGCCTTGCCCTCAAAAGACGATTATAAAATAGTCGCGAAGGAAGCATCGGAAAACAAAAAAGCAGCAGCCCCTGCGATGGAGCCCGTTACAGCCCTCCGAAAAACTTCCATAGGTGAAACAATATCAGGTAAAGTTGTTTCTGCGGAAGACGGAACACCGTTGCCTGGTGTTAATGTAGTTGTTGCTGGAACCAATGTGGGAGTTGTAACCGATGTGAATGGCAACTATCAATTGCAATCACCAGTAACCAAGCCCAATTTATCTTTTTCTTTTATAGGGCTAAAAACGAAGCAAATACGGGTTGACGGCAACAAAGCAGATATTTCTTTAGAAACCGATACGGCCCAATTAAGTGAGGTTGTAGTCGTTGGCTATGGTGCTGCTCGCGATGAAAATTACACGCCCCTCATCAAAAAGGCCGAGCCCGTTGGCGGACTAAAGGCATATAACCGCTACCTTGATAACGATGCCCGCTATCCGCTGGCAGTTGCAGAAAGGAGAATTAAAGGAAGAGTATCGTTGAAGTTTACGGTCAAGACGGATGGCAGCCTGGACGAATTCAAAATCGTGAAGAGCATGGGCAAGTTATTCGATGAAGAGGCTCTGCGTATGGTGAAAGAAGGCCCGGCATGGAACCCTACCACAGAAGACAACGTGCCTGTAGAAAGCGAAGTGTTGGTGCGAGTGAAGTTCGATCCATCGAAAGCTGGACGGTAATTGATTATTTTGCTGTGCAAATAGTTGCATGATGGAGTTAGTGAAAGTTTTTGTGTTGGGTACGGTATTTAGTTTCATCGGCTCCATCCCTCCGGGTACGCTCAACGTTTCGGTGTTGCAATTGGGTTTAGAGAAAAAGGTGAAGACGGCACTGCGGTTTGCCCTGGCCGTTTCCATCATTGAATATCCTTACGCGTGGATTGCCGTTGAGTTTGAAAGTTTGATTTCACGTTCACCGTGGATTGCAGAGAACTTGCAACTCATTACGGCTGTGGTGATGACCACCCTGGGCGTCTTTACGATTTGGTCGGCACGAAAGCCATCCACTTTTTCGGTGCGGTTCAATGAAAGTGGATTCAGGCGTGGTTTGTTGTTGAGCATTTTAAACCCGATGGCCATTCCGTACTGGACGGGCGCCACGGCTTACTTCAAAGCGCAAGGTTGGATTGACCTCTCCACGCAGCCCCTTATTCACAGCTATGTTTTTGGTACTTCTGTAGGTGCAATGTTGCTGTTGACGCTTTTTACTTTTATGGCGGCACGGCTTTCGCCTTATATCCAGCAAAATCGGTACATCAAAATGGCGCCAGGGTTCATCATGTTGGCGTTGGGGTTATATGCCTTTGCCCGTTACATTTTTTAAAATGCTAACTTTGATGGCATTTTCAAATTAAGGGCATCTCTAAAAACCCA
>DHLV01000292.1 GCA_002405445.1 Flammeovirgaceae bacterium UBA4659
TGCATGACAGCAATAAAAACGGTGAGCTAGACACCAATTTGCTCGGCATCCCCAAAGAAGGATTCGGTTTTTCGAACAATGCAATGGGTACATTTGGCCCACCCACTTTTGAAAAGGCGAAAATTAACCACCAGGCAGGGGTGGTGGTGATCCGGATGAGGTACTGAGCGCTTGCAACCGGGTATGGGCACAATTCTGAAGACGACCGACCTGGCTTCTCACTTCAACAACAAATTGTTCAAGTACCTGCCTTCAGTAAAAATCGCAAAAGCTCCGGCAATTATAATGCCCCCAGAATAGAGACGAACCATTGCCCTCTGATGAGTGTTCACATCCCCTCTGCTTGTGGCCAGCCAGGCCGTGGGTACCGACCGCAACGTAAAAAGGCTCAATAAATGAAGGAGGCCAAAGTGATTGAGAATACGAAGTCCGACATACGCAGGGATAAATAATGTCAAAACACCAGTGATGGCCGTTAAAACCATGTACACTTTACCGACCTGTGTATACAACCCGGTGCTTTTTTTGATGCAAGCAGAAAAGTGCCCATAAGAAAGCATGCAAGCATGATGAGCAAGTAGACAAAAACAACGGGTGACGGAGAATACATTATTACGAGCAAACCATATGAAGAAGTGACGTACTACAGTTACAACCCTTTTGTTTTCGGCTACTGATGTGAAAAAACGTGCCGGTGAGTACAACGCCATTCCTTTGGCACGGTTCTGATTTAAACCCATTTAAAGCTAAGTTCGGGTATTGTAACAGTGCAGCCACGTAACACCCCCGCACCAAATGATTCTTGCTTCCTCCCGTTCGGTGATATGGAGCCATTTGAGCCGCTGCGATGGGTTACCTGCCAGGTTGAGGATATGGATGGCCTGCATGCTGATGGCAGGCTTAACCAGGGTAATCAAAACGCCTACCCGGGTCTGACCGCTGACTTGTAACGTGCTGATTTTCAATCCTCATCTTGACCATCGCAACTGCCCATGCCCGTGCAGGCATCAATTTCAAAAAAAATATTTTTAAAACTATATAATTCCTATAGAAAATATAGAGTAATATTGTGAAACAATTTATGATGATGGACTATATGCGGTTTCAATTAGGCGACCAACTCACACACGAACAATGCGCTTATTTTGAGGAGTTTGGCTTTATCCATTTTAGTAATTTTATTCGTGCCGAAGCAGTTGAGATGATGATTCGTGCATCGCAAGAAGTGCAGCACCGCTGGTTGCTCGAACGTGTCGAAAAGGTTAACGGTGTGCCTATCAAATATGGTACCGATTTAGACGGCAGCAAGATCGTTCAGCGGTTTGCGTTCATCAATCAACATCATCCTGTGTTGGATGAGCTAGTGAAAGACCCGAGGTTTAAGATTCTGCTCGGATTGGCGGGGCCCGGTGCGCGCCTGGGTGAGAGCGAGAAAGATGGGATGGTGTTCAACCACTATGTGAATGGCCCCGGCAGCAATTTCACGCAGATGGGGTGGCATGTAGACGGGCTGCGCGATGTGTTTTACGGGAGGAGACTAAGCCCCATGCTCAACGTGGGTATTCACCTCAGCAATCTGACACCCGAAAATGGCGGCCTGCGTGTGATACCAGGCACACACAAGCAAGGTTTGTACAACCTGCTGTTTCGCAAAGTGCACTTCCTGAGCAACCGACCCGATCCACAGGAGGTTGCCATCGTTCCCAAGGCGGGCGACCTTACCATTCACGATGGTCGACTTTGGCACCGCGTGGCAAAATCGGGTGTGCAAGGGGAGGCCAGTCGCAGGCGGGTGATTTACATTCCAATCATTGAGGGCAGGTACGAACCCAAAAACGAGAACAGCCCCACACAATTCTACCAGCGTTTTGCCGGTCTTGTAAAGTAGCAAAGGTAACTTTTTGCCAAATCCGGATGAGTTACACATCAACCTGTCACTTTCCGTTTGTGTCAAATGCGCCACTCATAGCAATCAGAAATAGTGCAAAAGATCAAAAACTTTCCAAATATGAAGTTACAACCCGACTGTCCTGTAGATTTTATTGCGATCGATGAAAACAAAGTACGCCTGATTGCACTACAGGTTTTCGTGTTAAGTGCGCTCATGCTGTCCATTGGTGGGCTCGTACCCGGGTCTGTATTGGTGATCGATTTTTTTCTCCGCTCGTTCCATCTGCAAAAATGGAGTCCTTTGGGCTTGGTTGCCGGTGGAGTGATCCGGGCATTGCATATCAAAGCCAAGCCGGCTGACCAGGCACCAAAGCGATTTGCAGCCCGCATTGGTTTCGGGTTCTCACTTGCAGTTGTTTTGGCAGTTGCTCTTGAGGCCACCACCGTTGCCAATGCCACCGCATTAGTGTTGCTCGCATTTTCTTTTTTTGAGTCTGCTTTTGGTTTGTGCGCGGGGTGTTATGTGTACATGATTGGGAAGACACTTACATCATCTTGATCACGTTTGTGCAATCAAATCGTTAAAAAGGCATTTTACGGTCAATATCGGGCATATTGTGGCTTCAAAATGTTGTTGCCGATTTTGATTATTGGAATACATTGCAGTAATATTGCACGTTCAAAAACGAGCATTCCTCCTTAGCTCAGCTGGTTAGAGCATCTGACTGTTAATCAGAGGGTCGATGGTTCAAGTCCATCAGGAGGAGCCACAACAGAAAAGCCATCAGCAATGACGGCTTTTTCTTTGTCCACCTCTGTATTAGGGTACTGCATTTTAGGTTGGGGGGTATTAATTGCAAATCCAAAAATCGATTGAAGCAACTTTTCATCAATCTACCGGTGAGCGATTTAGAGAAATCAGTGCAATTTTATCTTGCATGAGGGTTTACTCTCAACCTATTATTTACAGATGAAGCCCAAAAGTGTTTGGTTTGGTCTGATTCAATTTATCTGATGTTGCAGTCACGACATTTTTCAAATTCATATTATCAAAAGCAGACGATTGATGCCAGAAAACATCAGATGCCTTCCTTCACCTTGCCGGTCGGCAGCATTGAGCAAGTAGATGAAATGATGGCGAATGGATTGGAATTTGGAGGTGCAGAATCTGTACCGATCACAAAGGAAGATTTTATGTATTTAAGAAGTATTGAAGATATGGATGGTTATCTTTGGGGAGTGATGTATCTCGATTTGGTCAAATTTCAAGCCATCAAAACATCAAACCATTAATTTCCGGATAGTCGCCACTGGTGCATCCTTCGTTTGCAAGGCGGGCAATCATCTGTTTCGGCCGGTGCTTACTCAATTCATAACCAATTGCTGGATGAGTCGAAAATAATTTCACGAAACCTTCTGCAGATATGTTCCGTTCGTTAACTTTGTAAATAAAAGTACTTTTAATAATGGAACATAATTCTGTACAGCAAGACATCGAATCCATCCGGCAGTTGATGGAGCGCTCGGTACGATTTGTCTCCCTCAGCGGGCGCTCGGGTATTTTGGCAGGGGTTTACGCGCTCATCGGTGCTGCATTTGCCTACCGGCAGATCTATGTTGGCGATGTCGTGCGGTCGGTGGAATATGACAGAGGTCACGTCCCCATCGTAAAAAGCTTATTGGTGATTGCCACGTTGGTGCTTGTAGGATCGTTGGCTACGGGGTGGTGGTTTAGCTACCGCAAGTCGAAAAAACTTGGAGTAAAAATGTGGGACCATACCAGCAAGCGATTGCTTCTCAACCTTGCCGTGCCCCTCTGCGTGGGTGGGTTCTTTACACTGGTGCTGGTGGTTAATGGCTATTACAACCTGGTGGCTGCCTCCCTGTCACTGTTTTACGGTCTTGCCTTGATCAATGCAAGCTCAAACCTGTATGATGAAGTGCGATACCTTGGATATTGCGAATTGGCGGTTGGTTTTTTGGCCGCTGTGTTTCCGGGTTTTGGATTATATTTTTGGACTGCCGGTTTTGGGCTCCTGCATATTTTGTATGGAAGTCTCATGTATTCCAAATACGACCGTTAATTTCTTGTGCTTTGAAGAACCCGTTCGAAAATCTGGATAAAATTTTGGAGCACCGCCTGCGACTACAGATTATTTCAGTATTGGCCGCCAATGAATCATACGAGTTTACGGCACTGAAAGAGTTGCTGGATACAACGGATGGAAATTTAGCTACCCACCTCAAAGCGCTGGAAAAAGAAAAATACATTTCCATCACCAAGTCATTTGTAGCCAGAAAGCCAAACACACGTTACAAGATTTCGGAGCGCGGCCGCGCAGCCTTTAAGAAACACCTGGACGCACTGGAAGAATTGATCAAGAGACAGAAAAAGTAAAAAATTTAAATATATACTTTTAAAAACAAAGTACTTTTAAAATAAATAATTTATGGAAACAATTTCAAACCTAAGCGTATTTGAGCGATTCAACATCTGGATCAAGGAATCGGTGACGATCAAGCTATTTTCAATCGGCTTCTTGTTGTTGATTTTAATGATCCCCAACGCGTGGATTCAGTCACTGATTGCCGAGCGGCAGCAACGGGCTGAGTCAGTGGTAAACGAAATCTCTGAAAAGTGGTCAGGCGACCAAACGGTGTCCGGCCCGGTGCTGGTAATTCCGTTTTTGAAGCGTGAAAAAATGGACAAGGGCAAATATGGTATCGACATAAAAGAATGGCGCGAAGCGGCTTTCTTTCTGCCGGAAAAATTGAATGCCCATGCCAAGGTAAAGCCTGAGAAGCTGCACCGCGGCATTTTTGATGCGGCCGTATATGATTCTGAAATCAACATGCAGGCAACCTTTGGCAAACCTGATTTTGCCAAATGGAACGTAGCCGGCAAAGACATTTTATGGCAAGATGCTAAACTGGTGATGGGCATCAATGACCTGCGCGGCATCACTAAGAATCCTTTGTTTATTGTGGGTGGTGCTGATAAGGTTGCTGAACCATCAAGCGAAATCGGGTTGTTTACCGAATATCGCAAGCCTGCCGGTGAAGATGAAGAAGGCGAGTTGGCTCATGCCCGCTACCGCGAGGGTGCCAATAAAGTTGAGAATGGAGTTGCCGTTCCGCTGCAATGGAGTGCGGTCGAAGACTTTCAGGGTGATGTGTCTTTAACGTTAGGCTTGAAAGGGAGCACTTTGTTGTATTTTTTGCCTGTTGGCAAAACTTCACAGGTCAAAATTGAAGGCCTGTGGGCTGATCCCAGTTTCACGGGTAATTTTTCGCCTACTGATCGCACCATCACCGATACGAGCTTTAGTGCCACGTGGAATATCCTGCACTACAATCGTCCGTTTTCACAACAATGGGTGGGTGAAGGCGAGCGGTTGGCAGGCTCGGAGTTTGGTGTAAAGTTGCTCATCCCAGTAGGGCAGTATCAGAAAAGCATGCGCACTGCCAAATATGGAGTGCTGGTGATTTTGCTCACCTTCGTTTCGCTCTTTTTGGTCGAAATCATTCGCAAGGTGCGCATTCACCCATTTCAATATATTTTGGTGGGTGCGGCTTTGATTATTTATTATTCACTGCTGCTCAGCTTTTCAGAGCATGTGGGATACGATACCGCCTATTGGATTGCCTCCATTGCCACTGTCATTCTGGTAAGTTTGTATGCCCTTACGTTTTTAGGGCACCGCAGGTTGATTGCTGTTTTCAGCGGGCTGCTCACTTTCTTTTATCTGTTTGTTTTCGTTATCATTCAAATGCAGGACTATTCTTTGCTTTTGGGAAGCGTTGGCCTGTTTATCATCATTGCGTTGGTGATGTATTTTTCTAAGAGTATTAAGTGGTATGGCGAAAGCAAACCGTAACGATAACAACCGCTAGATGCAACTGGGCACTGAAGTGTGTTTATTTATATCGACTACGAAATCGCTTTGATTTGTTGAAGAAGAGACTTTTGCGCCCACGGTCTTTGAGCTTGGATTGCCCGATGGCGATCATGGTGATGCTCGATGCAAGGGCGCCATAGGCGTAGATAACGGCTGGAAGAAACCCATTTAGAAATACAAAAAGCGAAACGGTTGATAGTATCCCCCCTGAAATCAAAAGTTGAATGCCCTGTTGGTATCGGATTTTTCTAAGGTTTTCACTCATGTTGAGGGCATCAATATCACGAAGAATTTTCTGCGCCTCGCTGGCACTGAACCCATTCTTTTTCAAATCATCCTTCATTGTTTGGAAAGAAATACCCTCATCTAACCATTTCGAATATTTCTGAACATCAATATGATTCATTTCTTAAAAACAAAATACACTGCCAGCACCAAAAAGATAAAACCGATCACATGGTTCCACCGAAACGTTTCATTCCTAAAAACCAACAGCGAGAAAACTGCAAATACTATCAATGTGATTACTTCCTGGATCACTTTTAGTTCTACCAGCGAAAATGGTCCTCCATAGTTCTTAAATCCAATTCTGTTGGCAGGAACCTGAAGCAGGTACTCAAAAAATGCTATGCCCCAACTGATGAGAATGATGGCCACCAAACCGAAGTTTTGGCTCCAACTCATTTCCTTAAATTTCAAATGGCCATACCACGCGAGGGTCATAAAGGTATTCGATAGCACAAGGAGTAAAATCGTGTAAAATGCTTTCATCGATTTGAAAATTCGTTGATTTGAAAATTTGAAAATGAACTGTTCGGCCTTTTAATGCCCGTTAATTTTCAAATTAGCCCATTTTCAAATCTTCAAATTACTTTACGAGTTTCTTGTACTTAATCCGATGCGGCTGGTCATCGCCTAACCGCTTGCGCTTGTTTTCTTCGTACTCGCTAAATGTGCCCTCGTACCAATATACTTGCGAGTCGCCCTCGAAGGCAAGGATGTGCGTACATACGCGATCTAAGAACCAGCGATCGTGCGAGATAATCACGGCACAACCACCAAAGTTTTCCAACGCTTCTTCCAGTGCTCGTAGCGTGTTGATGTCGAGGTCGTTAGTTGGCTCATCCAGCAATAGCAAGTTGCCGCCTTGCTTCAACGCAATGGCCAAATGCACGCGGTTGCGCATACCACCCGAAAGTTCTTTTACTTTCTTTTGCTGGTCAGTGCCGCTGAAGTTGAACTTGCTCACATAAGCGCGCGAGTTGATTTCCTTTCCACCAACCAAAATCAAATCTTGTCCGCCCGTGATGGCTTGGAACACGGTGTCTTCCGGTTTCAAGTCATCATGCTCTTGATCTACATAGGCAATCTTCACGGTTTCGCCCACAGAGAAATTTCCGGCATCAGGCTGTAAGGAACCCGTAATCATTTTAAACAACGTGGTTTTACCTGCACCGTTCGGGCCAATGATGCCCACAATGCCCGCAGGCGGCAAAGAGAAAGTCAAATTTTCATACAGCAACTTATCACCAAAGGCTTTAGCCACACCATTGGCCTCAATCACTTTGTTACCCAGGCGAGGCCCTGGCGGAATGAATAGCTCCAATTTTTCTTCACGCTCTTTTGTTTCTTGGCTCACCAGTTTTTCATAGTTGCTCAAGCGCGCTTTGCCTTTGGCGTGGCGGCCTTTCGGGCTCATACGCACCCACTCCAACTCGCGCTCCAACGCCTTTTGCCTCTTCGATTCGGTCTTCTCTTCTTGCGCCAATCGCTTCTGCTTTTGATCCAGCCAGCTGGAGTAATTTCCTTTCCAGGGAATTCCCTCGCCACGGTCCAATTCCAAAATCCAACCCGCCACGTTGTCCAAAAAGTAGCGGTCGTGCGTCACAGCGATTACCGTGCCTTTGTATTGCTTAAGGTGTTGTTCCAGCCAATACACCGACTCCGCGTCCAAGTGGTTGGTTGGTTCATCCAACAACAACACATCTGGCTCTTGCAATAACAATCGGCACAATGCCACGCGCCTTTTCTCACCACCCGATAGATGTTCAACTTTTGCATCAGCAGGCGGGCACCGCAGCGCATCCATTGCGCGCTCTAATTTGTTATCAAGTTCCCAAGCGCCAATGGCATCCAATTTTTCTTGTATTTCGCCTTGCTTGGCAATCAGTTTGTCCATCTTGTCTGGGTTTTCCAGCACTTCAGGGTCAGCAAACTTTTCGTTGATGGCTTCAAATTCTTTTAGCAGCGCAACCGTTTCCTTCACACCTTCTTCCACAATGTCGCGCACGGTTTTGCTTTTATCGAGTTGTGGTTCCTGCTCCAACAAGCCTACAGAAAAACTCAAGTCCGAGACAACTTCACCCTGAAATTCTTTGTCGATACCCGCAATAATGCGCAGCAGCGATGATTTTCCGGAGCCGTTTAACCCCAGCACACCAATTTTGGCACCGTAGTAAAATCCGAGGTAAATATTTTTTAAAACTTGTTTTTGAGGCGGGTAAATCTTGCTTACGCCTGCCATCGAAAAAATTATTTTTTCATCTGCCATAGTGGGTAGTAGCTCGTTAGTGCGGCAAATATGGCTTTTTTAAGCCAATAGTCCATAGTTTTCGATTTACCCGGCAGCCTGACCCTCGGTTACTTTTTGTTGAACTCGTCCATGCAACGGTGGCTATTGACTATGGTGTATTTAATTCTATTTTTGCGGAAAATTTAATCGGGTTACTATGTACTGGACACTTGAATTGGCATCTTATCTGGAAGACGCGCCCTGGCCCGCTACCAAAGACGAATTGATTGACTTTTCAATTCGCTCTGGTGCACCGCTGGAGGTGGTTGAGAATTTGCAGGAGTTGGAGGATGACGGTCAACCTTACGAGAGCATCGAAGAGATTTGGCCGGATTACCCGACCAAGGAAGATTTCTTCTTTAACGAGGATGAGTATTAAGTAAATTTGAACAGAAACATGAGAGCCCTGCACCGCGGGGCTTTTTTATTAATCCAAGTGTCAAAGACCCCTTCCTACCACAAAAGAAGGGCTTCGTTTCTTATGAACAATAGCTGTGATAATCACTTGCTTTTTTGGGTCATCAATGTAGAAATGGATAATGTATGGAAACACTTTAGTGCGGGCAAATCGAACATTTCTATACCGAATTGGATAAGCAGTGGGCATCTTTCAAATCTTCTCGATTATGAACTCAACAGCTTGGGCAAAACGCAACTCTAGCCCCTCGCTTTTGTCCTTATACCAAGCTCTTGCTTCCTTCACATCGGCCAGCACCTCGTCTAGGTACAGGAGTTGATAATTCATCAGCTCTTACGACTTAATTCATTAAGAAGCTCTTGAATAGGTCGCAGGCGGTCAGGATTTTTCTCGATTGCTTCTAGTCGAAGGTCAATCAATTCCTTTTCCCAAGGTTGACCGTCTTGTTCAAGTGTTTCAATATCTGGATAGTTTGCCTTGATTAAAGACCAATCTTCGATAGGTACATAAACCCCTGTTTGATTGCCGTTTTTGTCCTTTAGCACTTGAAGTTTCATCGTAGCTAGTTTAGTTGCCTACCAAAGATAATTAATAATAAAATTCCAATAATCCGTAATTTTATCGCGTTCAATTTGCAGCAGTATGTTTCAAAAAATCATCGACCAGGTTTCTCGGTTTTTAGTAGGAGGGCTCTTTATTTTTTCCGGCCTCATCAAGCTCAACGATCCCGTAGGTACCCAAATAAAAATGGAGGAATATTTTGAGGTTTTTACCCAAGACTTTTCTTCACTTTTTCACTATTTCATTCCGTGGTCGTTGGAGATTGGGCTCGCGATGATTGTGCTGGAGTTGGCCTTGGGCGTTGCCATACTCATTTATTGGCGCATGAACCTCTCCACCTGGACGCTGCTCCTGCTGATGGTTTTCTTTACGTTCCTCACCGGCTACTCGGCCATTTTAGAGAAAGTTACAGATTGTGGCTGCTTTGGCGATGCGATTAAATTGACTCCGTGGGAGTCGTTCGTAAAAGATTTGGTTCTGATGGTTTTTGTGTTGCATCTGTTTTGGCACCGTAAAAAATACAAACCTGTACTTCGCACACGCGAGGGTTATGCCGTTGTTATCGCCACGGTAGTGGTCAGTTTGTATTTGGGTATTTATGCCATCAACCATTTGCCCTTCATCGATTTTCGGGCTTATAAAGTTGGGAATAACATTCCCGCACAAATGAAGCCCACCGAGCAACCTGTGATTGAATACATTTTTACGAAAGACGGCAAAGAAGTAAAGTCTACCCAATACTTAATGGAAGGCGGCTATCAATACGTGTCATCTCGCGTACTCAACGAAGATAAAATCAAACCCAAAATCACGGATTACGCTGTGAGCAGCCCTTCGGGCGAAGATAAAACGGACTACACTTTTCAGGGCAATCGGCTATTGGTAGTGATGGTAGATGTGCGCAAAGCTTCGAGTGAGCGCATTGCTGCCATTCGCGAGCTTACCCAACAACTTGAAGGAAAAGTGGACTGCTTTGTGTTGACCGCTTCTTCTGCGGAAGCGATGGAAGAGTTTAGGCACCAACACCAATTGGCGGTGCCCTATTATTATGCTGATGCAACTGTACTTAAAACCATCATCCGCTCTAACCCGGGTATTGCGTTGTGGAAAGACGGCACCGTTTTAGGTAATTGGCACCACAACGATACGCCATCATCAAGTGAAGTGCTTGAATTGACAACAAAAAAATAAGGTGGTCTCAAGTTTCTAACGCAACAAATTGAAAAATAAGAAATGGACACCTTTTTTTTATTTCCCTAAAAAAGAAGGAC
>DHLV01000236.1:0-15286 GCA_002405445.1 Flammeovirgaceae bacterium UBA4659
GAACCTGCGAATGCGGTGGGCGTGAGTAACGGCACTACAAGGGATGTGAGTATCCCAAAGAAAAACAATTTAGAAACATCGCTATACGTCAGCAACTCACAAAAGATCAGCTCCAAAATTTCGATTGATTACGGCTTGCGGTATTCTTTGTTTAACTATTATGGGCCGGACTCTGTGTACACTTTTAGCAACGAAACACCTGGCACGCGAAGGTTGCCCATCTCGGCACGTTACTACCGCAGTAGCGAAGTGATTGCCTCGTATGGTAACTGGGAACCACGGGTGTCTTTCAAAGTTGAAACTTCCAACACTTCTTCTGTAAAAGGAAGTTACAACCGCATGGTGCAATACCTGCATTTGATTTCAAATACCACAGCCAGTAATCCGCTTGATGTGTGGAACCCTAGCACCAACAACATAAAGCCACAAATCGGTGACCAGTACACACTCGGCTGGTTCAAAGATTTAGGCGCTGCGCGCATGTACGAGGTTTCGCTTGAAGCGTATTACCGCAAAACACAGAATCAAATCGACTACATTGACGGTGCGGATTTGCTGCTCAATCGTTACCTAGAAGGTGACTTGTTACCAGGCGAAGGGCGCGCCTATGGGCTTGAAACATACTTTCAAAAGAAAACTGGCCGACTGACTGGTTGGGTTGCTTACACACTGAGCAGAACGGAATTGAAAGTGGACGGCATTAATGGCGGCAATTGGTACCCCACGCGTTTTAATCAAACCCATAACCTGAAAATTGCCGCATTCTACGAAATCAACAAACGTTGGTCATTCTCTGCCAATTTTATTTACACTTCAGGCACCCCCACTACGTTCCCTACATCGCGTTTCGTGAGCCAAGGTATTTTGGTTCCTTACAATGCCGATGACACCCGCAACAACGTAAACCTACCCGCTTATCACCGCTTGGATATTTCTTTTAGGCTAGAAGGGAAAAAACTAAAAAGCAATGGCAAAGCGCGAAAGAACTCCGACTACTGGGTGTTTGGTTTGTACAACGTGTATGCGCGGCAAAATCCGTTCTCAATTTACTTCTCGCAAAATACGGATCAGCGAGTGCCTCTGGGGCAGCCCATCACATCGCAGGCCACGCAGTTGGCAATCATCGGCACCATTGTGCCCTCGGTTTCTTACAACTTTAAATTTTAGTGCAAATGAACAACGTGCGATTTGCTTTCTTTTTTGCTCTGATTGGACTGATGCTTTCAGCCTGTGAAACGGTCATCAACCCAGAATTAAGGATTGCCGAGCCCTTGCTGGTGGTGGATGCTTGGATAACCAACAAGCGAGAAATGCAAACCATTATATTGAGTCAATCGCAAGCCTATTTTGACAACACACTACCACCACCTGTGAGCAACGCAACCATCACCGTGGTGGAAAATGGTAACAAGACATATACATTTACCGAAGAAAGTTCGCGCAAGGGCTACTACACCTGGAAGCCAACTGGCTCAGAAGTTTTCGGTGCCGTGGGTAACAGCTACAAACTCACTATTCAGGTAAATGGCGAAGTGTACGAAGCCACTTCAAAGATGGGCCCTTCAACACCAGTCGATTCCATTGTTTACAAGAAAAACGAGCCGGATCAATCGAATCCCGATTTTTACCGAGCAGAGTTTTTTGCCAAAGATGTTGTGGGCATAGGCGATACTTACTGGATTAAGACGTACAAGAATGGCATACTACTAAACAAGCCATCCGAACTAAATGTCGCTTATGATGCAGGATTTGATGCGGGTGGCCCGTTTTATAGCCGGATTGAAAATGGTATTCCTTTTTTGCTGGATTTCATCCCTCCCATCCGCAACCGCATGAATCCAAACGACACCGATGCAAATGACAATCCATTGTCGCCATATGTTCCTGGAGATTCCGCCTATGTAGAGATACATTCCATCACGCTGGCCGGTTTTACCTATTTGCGGCAATTGGGAGAGCAAACAAATCGCCCGGGCGGCTTTGCAGAATTGTTCTCACGGCCGTTGGCGAACATCAGTACGAATATTGCTAACAAAAACCCCAACGGCAAAAAAGCCCTCGGCTTCTTTAACGTGGCGGCTGTATCCGGCAAGGGCAAAAAGTTTGTGCCCTAGGCCGGAACCTTTTTTGAACTACCTTTGTATTGTTGGTTGTGAGTTCAGATCGATTTTGAAATCACAGATAAACCGGGGCTGACCGGTTTTGACAGGATGTGTGAGGGTGTAAGCAAGCATGCAGGCTCATGGGATGAGAGCCTTGAAAGATAGTCCTACAATTTACGTGGCGAAACAACTTACGCCATGGCTGCTTAATCTGACGATACGTTAGGTTAGCTTGTTCCGCTTAAGAAGCGGGAGGCCATCATCGCCCACACCTCTGTTTGGCGGGTGTGGAACCGCGGTGTCGATAGCATAAACTGGACTGGCTTGTGTTGCGCAGGTCGGTTGAGACAACAGCAACTAAGGGATCTTTTAGGCCGTTGCCTGCCTTGGGGTTCACGAAAATGAAAGTCAACTAAGCATGTAGAAGGTGCACGTTCATCTTCTCTGGACCAGGGTTCGATTCCCTGCAGCTCCACCAGCCCGCTTTAGCCTTGGCCAAAGCGGGCTTTTAGTTTAACACTTGTTGTTTCATTTCCGATACAATTTTCTTCCCACGGCTGGCATGCCTTTCATAATAGCTGAAACAAAATGGCATTTAACTTGACTCGACATCTTTCGAGATTCTCAAATTGGCGCGAGAATTCACTGTGGTGTATTAAATCAATCTTTTTTGTAGCTGCATAATATGAAGCACTATTTTCAGTTGCAATCATCAATGCCTCCAAATGGGTATTTATCTCACTTGTAAGCTGATCAACAACTTCCATCTGGGTACAAAGCCTCAATCGGCTCATGGCAATAAGGTATCTTGGATATGTTGAAGTATGGTATTCATCCAAACCTCTTAAATCAAATACCTTGACTTTGAAAAACAGATCATTTAAAGCTAATTCCAAAGAATCATTGTATTCAAGAATGGAGTTTCTTCGCAACAAGTCGAGGTTTAGCTCTTTTTGTGTCAAAACATTGAGCTCCGATTTGATACTCTCTGTTAACTTGGTAATTTGACTTACCTCTTCTTTCATGGCTTCGTATTCACCTTTCTTTTTAAAGTAAGTCAAATACCACACAATCCAACCTTGAATAAAGACCAGCAGTAAACATGCGGCCATTATTGATAAACTAATCTCCATATAAGACGATAAAATCAGATTTAACACGTCAATTTAGTAAGATTTAATATCCCCAATCTGGGCACACTTAGAAAAAAGAAACTGTCACGAATTTTGCAACCTAAACGACCAATGCTCGGTTACAGCTATAGCCAAATTTCTCATCGAAGTCTCATATGATTTGCGCTGTTAGGCAGTAGACAAGCGAATTATTACTTTTGCCCAAGCTTTAACATCTGTTCCATTTTATGGTATACAATTCCATCATCGAAACCATCGGCAATACTCCTATGGTGCGCCTCAACAAAATCCCGAAAGGCATAAAAGGAACCGTTTTGGCCAAAGTGGAGTACTTTAACCCAGGCAACTCTACCAAAGACCGCATGGCGCTTAAGATGATTGAAGATGCCGAAAAAGCGGGTATTTTAAAGCCCGGTGGAACGATCATCGAAGGAACCTCTGGCAATACGGGGATGGGTTTGGCCCTAACGGCCGTGGCAAAAGGCTACAAGTGCATCTTTACGATGGCCGATAAGCAATCGCAAGAGAAGATGAACATCTTGCGCGCGGTGGGCGCTGAAGTTATTGTGTGCCCAACAAATGTAGAACCAGACGACCCACGCAGCTATTATTCAGTTGCACGCAAACTCAACAAGGAAATTCCGAACTCGATCTACCCTAATCAGTACGACAACCCATCCAACGCCAAGGCACATTACGAAACCACCGGACCTGAAATTTGGAGGCAAACAGGTGGAAAGATTACGCAATATGTAGCTACTGTGGGCACGGGCGGCTCAATGTGCGGAACCGCAAAATACTTGAAAGAACAAAACCCAAATCTCCGTGCCATCGGCATAGACACCTACGGTTCGGTTTTCAAGAAATACAAGGAGACGGGCATCTTTGACAAGAATGAAATCTATCCGTACCTGACCGAAGGATTTGGCGAAGACATTTTACCCAAGAATGTAGACTTTGACGTGATCGACTTGTTCATAAAAGTAACGGACAAAGACGGTGCGATTATGGCTCGCAGGCTCGCGCGCGAAGAAGGCATTTTTGGCGGATGGAGCTGCGGCTCTGCGCTACATGGTGCGATGGAGTACGCAAAAGAGCATTTGAAAAAAGACGATGTAATGGTAGTACTACTGCCCGATCACGGCACACGTTACCTCAATAAAGTGTACAACGATATTTGGATGAAAGACCACGGGTTTTTGGAAGAAAGAGCATACGGCACTGCACGTGAAATCATATCCCGTAGAAATGGTAAAGAAACGCTATTCACGGTAACACAAAAATCCACAATTGGTGAGGCCATCAAAATCATGAATAAAGAAGGTGTTGACCAAATGCCGGTATTGGAAGGAAATGAATTTGTAGGCAGCGTAACAGTGAGTAGCTTGATTGAGAAAATAATTTCAGACCCCGCCATAAAAGACAAACACGTGGGCGAAATCATGGACAAACCCATGCAGGTGGTGGCACTTGATAGTACGTTGGACGTGCTTTCTTCTATGCTCAACAAAAACAACAAAGCATTGCTGGTGAGAGATGAACATGAACAGGCGCACATTATCACCCAACACGATATTTTGCGTGCGATGACTGCTTAAACCGGATGTTGGATTGTGGATGCTTTGCTTAAATCTAGTATCTAGCATCCAGCACCCAGTCTCCAAACTCAATCTTTGAACTTCAATTTAAAGAATAGAATGGTTGACGACAACACCAGCGTGAAGGCGTTGGACAGAATCACCGGCCACGAGTGGATCAGTAGTCCATATATCAACCAGAGAAAAATACCGGTACAGAAAAGCGAAAACATCACCAACGACAAATCTTTTGCAGATCGTGACTTCCATGTTTTAATCACTTGCGGCAAGAACGAGATGGTAGTAAGACTACCGGCAATTAATCCAATACTTTCTGTCATTTGTTCATTCATGCGTTGAAAGTTACTCTTTTAGGTGTAGAACTCATACCTTTGTTCCGATTAGGTTTGGTTTTATCATATCGTCATAAGCCACATCACAAATGATTCAACAGCAAGGCTCATTTGAAATTGACAAAACTTTGCTCCAGGTATTCCGGTTGGGCTGTTGCCTCAATCAGGCAAAAATCAACATATTTCTTTAAATGGCTTCTGCTCAAAACCGGTTAACGATATCCGTCAGCATGTTGCTGGTTTACTTGCTTTTGGCCATGCCGGTGTGGTGTACCCCGTCAAATTCAAAAGCCTCGTTGGGCGATGAGGTGACCCTTCGGCCAACACCTTCACAGTGTTGTTCGCACCAATGCAGGCCAACCCGATCATATGAAACATCACTATTTAGCGAGCCAACTAATCCGTTGAAATCTGGTTACTGCGCGTCCATATCTGAATTTGTCCGGTTTCAGCTTCATGCAATTCCGTTGCTTGCCATCAGTACAAAAGCCGAGAACCTTTTCTCGCAGACGCTTCATTCACGTCTTTTCAAAGTAAACTTTCGGATTTAGGATTTCGATTCATCCTGAACCTTTTTCTATTGCCCTCACTTCGGGGCAACACGTTTTACTATCAAATTATTGATGAGAAATATTCTGCTGCACATTTTAATACTTTTCACTTGGTTGAAAATGTATGCTCAAAACAATGAAAGCGCTGCCCATCATCCAACGGGCGATCGTCTAAAAATCGGCTATGAAACATACGTTGATTTTCATTATACGTATGATTTTAATCACCCGATCAACAACAAACGATATACTAACAGTAATCCGGAATACGTCAACCAATTTGGATTAGCTTACACCTACGGTCAAGTGAATATCGAATATGGCAAAATGCAATTGCGTGCCGCTGCGCATGCTGGCGATATCGTTGACATCATGTACATCAACGAAACAGAAATCTTTAAATACATCAGAGAACTATCTCTCACTTACAAACTTCACAACCGATTGGATTTACAAACCGGTATCTTTCCCGCCATCTACGGAGCCGAGACATTTATCAACAAAGATAACCTGCATGCAACCCGTGCTGTGATGACCGACTTTGCACCGGATTATGAGGCCGGCTTGAGGTTGAAGTATAAAATGGGGAAGTATTGGCTGGGCATGGCTCAATTTACCAACGGCTGGCAGGTGGTGCGCGACAATAACCATTCCCCGGCATTTGGGATTGCAGTTGTACATGATCAACCGGGAAAACTTTTGTTCAACTATGGAGCTTTTGGCGGGAATGAAACATACGACCATTTACGGCAAAAAAATTCATTTAAAGTTTATCACAACGTTTTCGGTCGCATAAACGCAGGGCGTTGGGTCATTGCACCCATGGTTGATATTGGGATGATCAAAGATTCAGTTACCCGAAGTAACAGATATTGGCAATCATTTGGTTTGAGTGTACGATACGCTGTTAATAAAAAATGGGGTGTTGCCACGCGTTATGAACACATCAATGACCCCGATCAAATAATCAATGATCTTGTGAGACCAAGCGTTACGCTACCAAACGGGTTTCGGTATCATGGTTCAACATTGACAGTTGAATACTTACCAAATGAGGATGTTACTTTTCGATTAGAAGCACGTGATTCGCGCAACATCGACCCAATATTTAGCAATCAGGAGGGCATCGCAAAGAGCAAGACTGATTTTTTTATCATGTTTTCAGTAGCGATGAAGTTTGCACACTGGAGCTCACTGAAGATCAACCGGACACAAGACTCCGACTAGCAACTCAAAAAGCATCAAACAAATTCTAAATATCAGACTTGCTGAATTTGACATAACTCACGTAGTTGAATAAGAAAGTCCAGCCAAGGGCAATCACAACAGCCGTGATGCTCACATAATCCTGTATCTGCTGAAACGCATAGCGGGGAAACGGCATGGGCACTAGATTTGTGATCGATTCCAACGGAAAAAACTGCTTAAGCCACCCAATGCTATCTTCGTTGTTTTCATGAAAAATATTGACTTTGAAAATGCCCTCAATCATGTGCGACAGCAGCAACAGCACAATGGTGAGGCCTGAGCGCTTCACAAAAATACCTAGCATGAGGGCAAAAGAAAGAAAAGCAAATATCTCCAGAAAATAGGCGGGTAAAAACTCCATTCCCGTTACTATATCGACCCATTCCGGTGAGGGCGTGTAAATCATCCCTGTAAATAGGATGATCATCAATAACATCGCTACGCTCATCAGGCTCAGCAACACATTCATCAAAATTTTCGACAAAATAAATTCCCAGCGACTCAATCCATCAATGATGTTTTGTCTGATCGTGCGATACTGGTACTCGTTCGTAATGGAGATGACCACCATGATAGCCAACACCAGCTTAAAAAGTCCGCTGACCCATATCAGATTTTGCCAAATATCCGGGAAATGATACAGAGGGATGCGATTGATATTGACGGAAGCCCCAAAGTCTTCAACCAAGCCGGCAATCCATCGCAATATTCCCAGTCCACTGACAGTGGTGAAGAATAAAGTAATAAAATACAATCCGCATATCACCCAAAAAGTGCGATAGCTCGTCATTTTTTTAAGGTCAATTTTTACCAGATGAAGTACGTTCGCAGTTGGCATGACTAACGTTGGCTAAATTTCAGAATCGGCAATCTTATCAATCGGTAAATTACAAAACCAACTAATGCAATGGTTAAGATGAAAGCAGTCGGCAACACTACCCCAAAGGTATTCACCATTCCTACAACAAATCCCAAGATAAACTCAGAATAGTAAATCGGAAAGATCAAGCTGATAGTGAGCAGTATGTAAAGCACATTGTTAAGAAAAAAATTGTAGTGATTTAAAATCGAAACTGAAATCAAAACGCCAAATGTCAACCCCAACACAAGCAATAAAATTGTGCCTGGTAAGCCACTCGACATCGATTGATCAGAAGTCCTCTTTTCAATTCTGCTCCACAAAATCCATGTCAATGCGGGTAACAACAATAAACCCCACCAATGAGAGATAAACGGCATACTTTCCTGTTGCAGCACGTGATGACCGCCAATACCTCCGTGAACATACTCCCATAACAGTAATGTAGCGACAAATAGTGCGGCAACCGCTGTGGCGGACCCTTTCGAGAAATTGTATGAACAGATCTGCATATTTTAGTGTGACGCTTGGGAAAAACACTACTGGTTTGCCTCCGATAGTATCTCCAAAAACTGCTTTTCAAGCGATTTCCTTTTGGTGACTAAGTGCGAGGTAATAATTCCCTTGTCAAACAAATATTTATTTAAGTCTTGACTGTGGTATCCATCTTTCATCATCACATGGTATAATCCACCTTCACATCTGACAGAAGAGCTGCCGGTAAATTGCTGTAAATGCGCCAACAAGTCGTCATGCGCGGCCATCACCTGCACGGTTACTTCCCCTTTCCCCACTTCATCTACCTGTCCGCTGTGCATCAACTTGCCTTTGCGCAGCACGGCAAAGTGTGTGCATACTTTTTGTACTTCGTCCAGCAGGTGGCTCGCCAAAATAATCGTTTTACCATCAGCAGCAATGCGTTTGATAATCTCCCGTATCTCAGCAATGCCCATGGGATCTAATCCGTTGGTGGGCTCATCTAAAATCAGAACAATGGGGTCGCTGACCAATGCCGAGGCAATGGCAAGTCGCTGCTTCATACCAAGCGAATAAGTTCGGTACTGATCGTTTTTGCGTGACGATAGTTCCACTAAATCCAATACTTTTTCGATGTTGCGAGGGTCGGCACCTTTGATCATCACGTTCAACTCCAGATTCTTCTGACCACTGAGGTAGGGATAAAAAATGGGGTGTTCTAGCACCGCACCGATCTTCTTGCGAGTTGCATGCGTTGGCACCTCACCAAACCAGCTGAAGCCACCAGCAGTTGGATGAGTCAATCCCATCAACATGCCCAGCGTGGTGGTTTTGCCGCTACCATTGGAGCCAAGCAGGCCAAACACTTGTCCGCGCTTCACCTCAAGGTCAAGTTGGTTAACGGCACAGAGCTTTCCAAAATTCTTAGTAAGCTTTTGAATTGACAAAACTGTTTCCAAAGGAACCTATTTATTGTTGCCGTTTCCGTCTTGCTGTTCAGCCCCTGCACTGCCTGGTTTTCTTTTTCCCTTTTCTTTTTCGTTACCCAAAACGTTGCTCATGATCTTTCCTGCGTCCGTGTTTTCATCGATAGTCTTGAATAGGGTGGCTGCCTTGTCCATCGCAATGCGACCCAATATGTCCATCACAATCAGACTGGCTGAATCGCTCACCAAAACAACTGTTCCTTTCACCCTACCGCCTTGCTTCCAAACCAGCATATCAAAGTTGCGGCCATCCATGCGCCCGGACATCATCACATCGTAATCCTCTCGCTCGTAGCTGCGCTTCAGTGCAGTATAATCCATGGCAGACAAACGGTGCTTGTGCTTGTCGATCATCACAAACCGCATCTTTTCAATTTCTTTGACCACCTCATCAAACTCCTTGTCCTCCCTTTGGTTGATCATTCTCAGAGTGTTCTTGTAAAAAAATAGCGAAATCCCGCTATATCTCATGTCAAGGTCTTCGGTCGTTTTGGTTTGGCTCGCTACAATCAGCGGAGCCATCAATAAAAAAACAAGTAAGTATTTCATCTGGTAATTGAGTCAAATAAAGTAAACGAGGTCTTTTGAAAAAGGGTGCGATATCTCAAAAATAAATAACTATACAACTTTGGTAACTATCGCATCGCTTAAAAAACGAAAACAAATGTTTTGATCAAAACAGCGAAACATAGGTTGATGCTTTCCATCGTACGGATTTTGAGTAGATATCTTACCTGCAGACTCCATCATCCCCAAACTCCGGAGGCAGTATTCAAAGTGAATCATCTCAGATCAATTCAGGATCATGCTGTAGGAAATACGGTCAGCAGGCAATTGAGAACCCAATTGCCTGCTGCCTATGGTGATTAATGACTGAATGCTATTCGAGCAAAAACATTCTTGCGAGGGGCTGTGTGAACCGAAGGCCATTTTGAACATCGAAAAGCCGGATTTCTCCATATTCAATTTGAGCGTCACGCATTCATTGATGACTTCTAGTACTTCTTTTTGTCCTTGTCTTTAATTTTTTCGAGGTTGTTGAGGCCATCAATATTTACCGTCTTGCCAATTCTCGACATCTCTTTTAAATCGATTTCTCCAAAGAGCGTCATCAATACAAACTCTTCGTTACCGGCCACCACCATCACCAACTCACTGATCTTACCACGCGATTCCTTGGTAAAAAACTGCATGTCCTTGTCTTTGTCTCGAATGGTCATCAGCACTTCAAAATCGCTTGTAGGCATCAAGGCTAAGGCCTCTTTGTACAAGTCACGTGAGTTACGTGTTTGGGTTTTTGTCAATATTTTCAGTCCTTTAATCTTACTGATTGCACTAAATAGCGCTTTGTCTTCAGGGTTGTCACCGTCAATATCAGCCATCATACTAAACATCTTACCGCTCACATTTACCATGCTAAATGACTCATCGTTTTGATACTTGGAAAAGAATCTGGCAATCGCATCACTCTGTGCCTGCGCTGCCATGGCTAACATCATCACCGCTCCTAACGCTAACTTTTTCATATTTCTGTGGTTTACTTGTTTTTTGTTTTGATCAATACATGAATGAGGTAAGAAAAAAAAACCGGATTACAATTGCACTTTACCTGTATCGCCTGCTCGCGATTTTCCCTGAATCTTCTGTTCGGCTTCATTATACACTTTGATCTTACCCACTTGCTGATGAGCTTTGTTCAAACTGTTTGATATCATCATCAATGCCTTTTTGGTCTCCTCCAATGCTACACGTGGGTCGCTGTAGGTGTCTTCTTCACTTGTGGGATTTGCCTTTCGCACCTCTAGGTGTATGAAGTAGCCGGCTGCTATCACCACAACAATACCTGCCGCAATACGGGCATAGTTGACCATCATACGCACTGACCTGCCCATGGGTTTGTGTAACTTGCTCTTTACATTACTATCGAAATTCGCATCTAGGCCTTGTGAGCGCTGCGTGTCGAAATAGCGAAACAGCGCAGCGGGTTCATTCAAAGATGTAGGTACACTTCCCCGAAAATACTCGCGCAACATCCTCTCTTCATCTAGCGAGGTTTCACAGACCCAATACTTCTCCAACAACCTTTTTACCTGTTCAGAGTCCATAAGCATTTATTTTTATCAATCGCTCGCGCACAAAGCTGCGAGCTCTAAATAAGTTGACTTTCACCTGGCTCATATCCATTTCTAAAATCTCACCGATCTCGTTGTAACTGTAGCCCTCAATGTCTCGCAAGTGCATGACCTGGCGCTGCTTATCGGGTAGTGCCATCATCAATTCAGTTATCTGTTGTATGCTTTCTCCGATTTCCGTTCGCTCCAGCGGAGAAAGATGATGACTAAGCACATCGAACCCTGCACTCATGGAACCGGTAATCTTTTGCTGCTTTGACCGCAGGCGATCCAGTGAAACGTTTTTGGTGATACGCATGCACCAAGCCTCCATATTCTCAATCGTGTCCATTTTTTCGCGCCCATCCCACACCTTGATCAGCACCTCTTGCACCACGTCTTGCGCGTCTTCCCGGCTGCCCAGCAGTCCGAACGCGAACCGAAAAAGCTTGTTTTTGGTCGGTAAAACGCGGGTCTCAAACATATCGCTATTCATCGAATTCAAGGGCAAGACGCTGCGATGCAGGATTTGTTACACGGAAAGTTAAAGTTTTTTTGTGTTGGCCGGACAGTAGCCGGCTTTGGCGGCACGCGCAATTATTCCTTGCAGGCGAAACCCGCTGTGCGGGGTTGTTGATCAGGTGCTTCGTTTGGCTTCACTTCCTGCCGCTGGCACCAAAGTGAATCACTTTTGGTTGCAAAACATTACTTTTGGGTTCTATGAGGCTCAAACATTTCAACATAGACCCTGGTGCACAAATCTTTTTGGCCTGCTCAGACACCTCACGGCTGCGCATACTGAACTTGATTCTTACCAATGGTGAAATGTGCATCACTGACCTCGAACAAATTCTGGAGTTCACTCAAACGAAAACCTCGCGCCACCTCTTATACTTGAAAAACTCAGGCATACTCACCTCCCGAAAGATCAATCAATGGGCTTTCTACCAAATTAAGGATGAGGTGTTTGACCTGGTGAAACAACTGCTGCAATGGGTAAGCCGAGACGCTGTTATGCAACAAGACCAGCAGGTATTCATCAACATGTATATCAATCGCGAGCTTTCGCTAAACAAACTCAAGATGAAACCGTTGACTGTACCATGAGCCGCAAGCAATACAGAGCCATTTTTTTTGATCTGGACCACACTTTGTGGGATTTTGACACCAACTCTGCTGAGGCATTACGCGAATTGCATCACACATACGGTTTGCATCAGAGAGGTGTGGCCGTAGACGCGTTTCTGAAAACGTTCAAGCGAATCAACACCCAGTTATGGCAACTATATGATACCGGGCAAATACCTCAAGAAACCATTCGTGAACAGCGCTTCCACCGGGTATTACTCGAACACAACATAGACGAATATGAAATGTCTTTGCAGTTCTCACAAGATTACGTGAGCCAATCGCCCCAAAAGAAAAACTTGATTCCCCACGCCCATTCGGTTCTGCAGTACCTGCACCCAAAATACCCGCTACATATTATCACCAATGGGTTCAGCGAGATTCAAGCCATCAAAATGACGAGCTCAGGCATCGTGCATTTCTTCTCCAGTGTGGTCACCTCAGAAAAAGCGGGGCACAAGAAACCCTCCAAAGAGATATTTGAATTTGCACTTCGCGAGAATGGTCTGAATGCCAGCGAAGTGGTGATGATAGGCGACAACCTGGTTACAGATATTGGAGGCGCACACGCGGCACTGCTCGACACCGTGTATTTTAATCCGGACCGCATCGCACATCAACAAAAAGTGACCTACGAAATTACAAGCCTGGCAGAATTGAAATCGATTCTATAAAAGTTAGACAATGAAAGCACAAAAATCCAAGTCAGTTCGTTTTTGATATATGAAGTTGTTCGGCTTCATATTGCTTTTTGTGGCAGCAGGTGTAAGCGCGCAAGAAAAACGTAAAAATTCTATACCTATATTAGTGTCTCACCTTTCAGAAGAAAACAGAATCTTGCTCTACCGAAAAGGCGCACCCAAACACAATATCGTTTCAAAAGTAATTTGCTTTAAGAAAAAATGCCGGGCGTTTATCGGCTGGCGAACGCACCAACAAAACCGCAGGTTCAGGGGGTGGGAAGACAAACGTACACCCGAGCAGAAACGCAAGAATAAACAGCCAAGGGCATCAATCGACTCCCTGTTTGTGCCTGCACCCATTGCTCAAAATAATCCATTCGCCAAAACAGCGGCTGCCCCTGCACAACCCATCACCGCACCAACGGCACCGCCTACACCCATACGAACACAACAAACCTATATTTTAGATGACGTATTGTTTGAAGTAAACAGCTACCGGCTGAATGAGCAGCACACGGCAGGTTTAGATTCGCTCATTGAGATCCTGACCCAAAACAAGTCCATCCAAATCCAAATCAGCGGCCATACCGACAACAGTGGAAATGAGCGCTACAATGCAAAACTCTCGCGCGACCGCGCAGAGGCCGTGGCCGTTTATCTGATTGATCATACAGTAGAGGAAAGTCGAATTACATTTGAGGGTTTGGGCAGTACAAGACCGTTGGTAAGCAACGCGACCGAACAAGGCCGCAGAAAAAATAGAAGGGTAGAGATTGTGATGACGAGGTAGCTTATTTCCACGGCCCATACTTATGCTGCACTTCCGTGAGCGAATCCACATAAGGCCCAAACGGGTAATCAAAAGGTTTGGTGTCTAATTTTGGCCAATCACCTTGAAAGAATTTCACGGGCCTTGGTTTGGAAACAATGTATGCGGCCACATCCCAGGCTTCCTCATCGGAAAGAATCGGCTGTTCGTAACGTACGCCCTGCGGCATGTTGTACCGAACATACTTCGCCATGTTCGAAATACGGAATAAGCCCGCTGCGGTGTTGAAACTGTTTTCTCCCCATAAAGGCGGAAATACAAAACCCTTTTTGCTGCCCAACATCATGCCTTGTCCGTTGGTTTGATGGCACACGCTGCATTGCATTTCATAAATGACCTTGCCGCGAGCACTGTCAGCAGCACGCTGCAACATTGATATGTCTTTCAGACCTGAGCCGCGTGCGGCCGTGCCTTTTGCCATATCCTTTCCCAACCAAAGCAGGTAGTCAACCATCGCACGCATCTCTAGCGAAAGCGAATCCAGCGGCTGGCCGTTGAGGCTGCGTTGAAGGCAATCGTTGATGCGCTTTTCGATGCTTTCCTTACCGCCTGATCGTGCGCGAAACTTCGGATACAGCGAAGCAACTGACCCAAAGTTATTTCCAAAAGGTTTTGTGCCCGCATCTAAATGACAGTTTTGGCAATTCATGCCATTGGTGAATTTTGACACCGTTCCCAGTGGGCCTAAATAATGACTGGTGTTTGCAACCAGATTTCGGCCATAGCGCACTTGGGCGCTTGGCATCATCGATGTATCGGGAGCGTGCCAAAGGGAATCAATGGCAACATCTCTTTCCTTGGTCGGCACGGAGCAACTCGCCCAAAGTGTAAGGCCGATCGACATGAATGCCAATGTTTTCATCTCGCGTGTGTTTGAATAAATTCAAAGGCACGCGCCTCCATCCAATTCTCGCTTTTTCCGAACAGCGAAAAACCCACGTGCCCGCCTGAGCTTGGTGTCTCCAACCAAACATGGTCATGCGCACTCGCTACTTCAAATGGAAAGCACGACATCGGCAAAAATGGATCGTTGAGTGCATTCACAATCAGGGAGGGCCGTTGAATTTTTTTGATGAAGGGGCCACAGGAAGCGCGCAAATAAAAATCCTCTGCACCGGCAAACCCGTGCAGTGGTGCAGTATATCGATTATCAAAATCACGAAAGGTTTTAATTTGGTTAAAATTCAGATGGCTGACTTCTTTGGGGAACAACTGCGCCTTCGCCTGAATTTTCTTGCTCAACTTCTTC
>DHLV01000236.1:15435-22305 GCA_002405445.1 Flammeovirgaceae bacterium UBA4659
GGAAACGGTTCAAGTAAAACTTTTTATTGGGCTTATCCAATTCCTTTGCACTATCGCCCAGATTACAGGGCACCGAAAACACCGCTGCTGATTTTACCACCGCAGGCAGCCCCGCACCCTGTTCGCCAAAATACTTCAGCGTCAAACTGCCTCCCATACTCATTCCCACCAACGCAATTTGCAAATACCCCTTCTTTACGGAATGATCGACCACCGCCTTCAAATCCTCTGTCGCCCCATGGTGGTAAAATTTTGGGAGGCGGTTCATTTCTCCACTGCACCCTCGGCAGTTCCAGGCCAGTGCATCCCAACCGCGATCAAAAAAGTACTTCGCCATGCCTTTTACATAGTGACGGTCACTGCTTCCCTCAAGTCCGTGCGAAACAATCACCAGTGAGTTTCTGCTTTGAGCAAGCCAATCAACATCCAAAAAATCCCCATCGGCCAATTCCAAACGTTCTCGCTGATAATGCACACCCTGTATATTGCGAAAGATGCTGGGGACAATGGTTTGTACATCACCATTCAATAAATAGGCGGGATGGCTGTATGAGGATTTGTTAATGATGGGCACCGAGACTGTATTTTAAGACATCAGCTAGTTGAGGGTTACTTCAAATACCAAACAAACAAACGGGTGCAGGTTGCAACACCTTGTTTTGCATGCACACACACTCGCCTGTATTCATCATCGATTTTTTACCAGTATGTGTACCCTTCAAATTATCTGATACGTGCATTTAGTTGATGATGCGTTTATCGCCTGCTTATAAAGCCATCATCTCCTCGGGGCCTTCGATATCTTCTATCACGAAAGCGCCTTCGGAGGCATGCTCAATTTGGTTGATGTTCATGCTCAAACACATTCAATTTAACAACAAGTATTCTAACGCGCTGTAAAATTACAATTCAACACAAAGGCACAAACTTGTTTCACGTAAATTTTATTTGCATTTCTTACGACTTTGTGTGGAAACATGTGTTCCGGCATTTTACTTCGCTTGATACCGCGCACTCAACACCGTCATCACCAAAAAAAGAAATGCAACAAACGTCAGCGCCATGCGCAGCGTTTGCCAATCGGCCAACAAGCCAATAATCGGTGGCCCAAAAAGAAAACCCGAATAGCCCACGGTGGTGACCATTGCCAAACCAACGCCAGTTGGTAAGTCTTTGGTATTACCGGCAATACTGTAGGCAATGGGCACGATAGAGGACAACCCAAGGCCCACCAAAAAAAATCCTGCAATAGCCACGTAGGCATTGTCCTGCGAAAGCATCACCGCCATACCGGCCAAGGCAATCAAGCCACACCAAATCATGAGCTTTCGGTCTCCAAATTTCAGCCTCGCGGCATCGCCAAAAAAACGACCGAGCGTCATCGCGAACGCGAACCCAAACAAGCCCATGGTTGTAAGTGCTTCGTTCGTTGTGATCGATTTCATATACACGCTGCTCCAATCGGCCATCGCTCCCTCGCCAAGCATACTGCAAAAAGCAATCACGCCAATGCTCACCATGGCAGCATTCGGCAAGCGAAAAGCTGGCTCACCACGTACTTTTTCTTGTGGCTTATCGTGAATAAGATTGTAGCGCGCCCATGCTGCGCCAGTCAATGCCAGCAGCGTTACCACCAACAGGTGAATAAATAGCGTAACACCGAAATTGATGAAAAGCGTCCCAAATAATGCCCCCGCCACCATGCCTATGCTGAAAACAGCGTGGAACGAAGTCATTATTGGCTTGCCGTGAATCTGCTCTACCATTACCGCTTGCGAGTTCATCGAAACATCAAGCATGCCAGCCGTAAGGCCCATGATAAAAAAAAGGGTCGCCAGCGCAGCCACATCGGGCACCAAAGGCACCAGTGGCACAAATATGCAGTACAAAAAAACAGAAAATACGGTGATGCGTCTGCTTCCATTTCGCATGATCAACCATCCGGTAAATGGCATGGCGAAAAAAGCACCAATGGATTGAGAAAGCAATACGAAACCCAAAGTACCTTTGTCGATGGAATAAATTTCTTGCATGCGCACAAAGCGCGCGGCTATACTGGCGTGAACAAAACCATTGATCAAAAACACAGTTTTGACTGCAATGCGAGACGGGTGCATAGTTTCTAATTTCGGCTGTGCGAAGATATGTGATTTGCCTCGCTCAAAGGCAGCAAGTGAATGCCAGAAAACTAAACTACCCTCGCCTAAAAGGCGAGGGGTTGTAATTCGGCTAAAGGCCGACTAAAGAAGTGCAAAAGACTCGGCTTTCAAACGGGAGCAAAAGGAAGAGAAAAAAGTATACTCAGTCAATAAATATTATACTAAAGTCTTCGCCTAAAAGGCGAGGGATTTTCCCCCAGATACAGACATTAATACCCTATGCCAACGTTTGCAAATCGTATTCTGCGCGGGTGATGCGATATATCAATATCTCATTTTGCTTGTAGATCGTTCTTTTATCGATGCGCATACCATTTTTAGTCGCTACTTTTTGAGAGGGCAAATTGGTTAGGCTGATGATGGAAATGAGCGAAGGCACTTGGTAATCATGAAAGGCTATTTTCTTGCATTTTTGAGCAGCTTCAATGGCATAGCCCTTTCCCCAAAACTCCGGCAGCAAGGAGTAAGCAATTTCCAACTCCACAAGGCCATCCACGTTTTGTACTAACAACCCTGCATGCCCCACCAATTTGCCGCTGGATTTCTCGATGAGCGCATTCATGCCGCCCAACCCTTTTTCGTAGCGCTCAAACTGACGTGCATACCATTTTTCGCATGCGATGCGTGGCGGCAGTTTTTCTCCTTTCCAATGCTTGAATGATTCGGGGTCTTCAAAGAAGGGAAGCCAAGAGTTAAACTCGTTGATGGAAATTTCGTTGAAGAGGAGACGAATGGTTTCTTGTGTTCGAAGCAGAAAATTCATTAATCCTTTAGTCGATTTTCAATATCCATCCTCTCATGCAAAATTCTGATAATCTCAATACGATACTCAATGGACGTTCGATAAAAAACGAGGTGAGACTTAACTTTAGAGACTCGATAACCTTTTCTAATGTGGCTCATGTCCTTTCCACTTTTTGGATGGGAACTTAGGTACTCTATTTCATTGATGAGAAGGTGATAGTATCTATCTGCCTGTTCGGCCGACCAATTTTGGTAAGTATAAAGCCAGATTTCCTCTAAGTCTTGTAATGCCTGACCACTAATCCTATAAGCTTTTTGGCTCATAGGTATTTTTTTCGAATGCTCGCTAGGTTACTTTTAGAATCAAAGCCTTCAACAAATCCACTTTTTTCACCCACAATCAACGCTTTTCTCAATTCTTTGGTTTTTCTTTCCTCCGATTCCAACAACCTCAATGCCGTTCGGACAACCTCGCTGGCAGAACCATACTTACCAGAAGCAACTTCTTTGCTAATGAAAGCCTCAAAATACTCGCCAAGAAGAATGGATGTGTTTTTAGCCATATTTTTAAATACCAATTATTGGTATAAATCTAGTATTTATCGGCAAAAAAACAAAAGGAGCTCCAAATCCAGACTTACTTCTTTGTCCTTTTGATAAAAATGAAATCACCCCCTTCATCACCCGTACCTTGCACGACTCCAAATTGAGGTGTAGCAGGTGAATTGTTGTTAACGGGTTCAAAAATTCGATAAAAAAGAGTTTGGGCCGGCAAAAAAGCATCTGTGTTATCCAACAGGCGCTTCACCAAATAATCGGCAAAATAACTTTTGTCGGGCACCTGGCTCAAGTTACCGCTTGTCATGGCTTTGCGGCTTGGATATTTATACATCTCACTGATTTTGGCCATCATATTTGCCATCACGTTGCGAGATTTAAAAATACTGCCACTAAAGCACGCATCGCTTATCAGCAATGTGTGTTTAGCTTTAACAGCTCCCAAGTAATCACGCACAATCGTATATGAAATCCAATCGCTTTTAGATTGCGTTTTAGCATCGGCTGGTAACCAATATCCAAAACCTTTGTCTTTGTCATAAAATCCATGGCCAGCATAAAAAATCAGCAAGTTGTCCTTTTCTGTAACCTTTGAAGACAATTCTTCAAATGAATCGATAATAGATGAACGCACCGGATTTTCTAAAAGCTTAATGGAAGCCTCATCAAAAGCATATTTTTCTGTAAGAACTTGTTTGAAACGCTTGGCATCTTTAACCGGATAATCGAGGGAAGGCAGACCGATTTCATCATTTTTGTACTTGTCTACGCCAATAATCAACGCATAATACTTTGGCACTGCGCCCGTGTATTCTTCCCCGAGTTCACTGGTTTTCTCTTCTTTTTTAGGGGTGGCTTCTATTTTATGTTCAGCCGCGGGTGTTGGTGTCTTGCTGTCGGTCGCAAGATTAGTCACTACGCGTTCCTCTTTCCTCTCATCTTGAACTGGTTGATTCGTTGGCTTATTCTCCGTAAGTTTTGGCTGGGCTGCGTTAATTGGGTTTTGGTTAGGCTCTTGCCGTTGGCTGCTAACTGTTACTTGATTTTTTGATGCCAAGTCTTGGGGCACGGTAGGCTTAGAATCCACACCCTTTTTGTCATCAATATCTTTATTGGCAACAATGGGCGATGACGGAGAAAACAAAGAGGAAGGGTTGTGTTTTAAAGAAACTATTGCGAATGGCTTGGACCGCACTAATCGGCAGGTATCCCAATTTCTACTTGACTCACCTTTTACCGTAGCGGTGCTTTGTGCCGAAAGTTCCGCATAAAAAAGACACGTCAACATCCATATTGTATACCGAAACATAATTTCGACAATATTTTAAAAAATCTATTTAGGTTTAACTATAATATCTCTAAAGGTCACTAAGCTTGACGAGACATTAAATTGAATTTTAGAGAAAGAAAGTATACCGGGTGCTCCAATAAGTTCCAAAGAAAAAGCTGAGGAGGCAGATGGTTTTACTTCAAATGCAGTACCACTAGGTATCTTATAGTCACGATACTCTTTGTTGTTATTATCCACGCCAACAAAATTCGCAATGATGATAGTCTTAGTTTTTTCGGTCTTATTCTTCACTAAAAACGTGAATCGGCTTACTGAATTTAAGACATTAGCAGTAAGCAAGGTTACCGTAATCTCATCTCCATAATACTCTTTTTTGGTAACACCGCCATCTGAAGAAAGTACTTGTTCTGCCTCTACTTGAAAAATCACTTCTGACAAGTTAGGTTTTGCACTTGCGGGAAAAGAAATCTTAATCATTCTATCAGCGCCCAATTTCACTAATTGGTTTACATCTCCAACGAATTGCGCGTTAGATATTGAGTTGAAAGTATTCCCTTAATCAGTTGAAAACTTAACAGTAACATAAACTGCTTTTCGGCTCCAGCGGTAAACAAATCATATACCAGCAAAATAACGCCATCTTCCTCAAATGCGCGCAAATTAGTTACTGTTTGTGCCGTTAATGACTTAGCTACAAAAAAAACATATATTAAAAAAACCTAACTTCTTCATGTCAATAAAAATAAAAAAAACTACTTCGCATACGCCACACTTCTCATCTCGCGTATCACAGTCACCTTTACTTGTCCGGGATATTGCATTTCTTTTTCAATTTTTTGCGAAATGGCAAAACTCAGTTCCGCGGCTCGTTCGTCAGTTGCTTTTTCGGCATCTACCATCACACGTAACTCGCGGCCGGCTTGTATGGCGTAGCATTTTTCCACACCCTCAAAACTCAAGCCCACTTGTTCCAACTCCTTCAAGCGTTTGATGTACTGCTCCATCACTTCGCGTCTCGCGCCTGGGCGCGCGCCTGATATCGCATCGCATGCTTGCACTATGGGCGAAATGATGCTGGTCATCTCAATCTCATCGTGGTGGGCACCAATAGCATTGCAAACAACCGAATGTTCTTTGTACTTCTGCGCCAATTCCATACCCACAATAGCGTGCGGTTTCTCCAATTCTTCAGGCCACACTTTACCAATGTCGTGCAGCAGGCCTGCGCGCTTTGCCTGTTTCACATTCAAGCCCAACTCAGATGCCATGATGGCGCACAGGTTGGCCACTTCACGTGAGTGTTGTAGCAAGTTTTGTCCATAAGAAGAGCGGTAACGCATGCGGCCAACCATCTTGATCAGCTCAGGGGCCAACCCATGGATGCCCAAGTCGATGACGGTGCGCGCACCGATCTCCACAATCTCATCTTCAATATTTTTTGTGGTCTTCGCTACAATTTCCTCGATGCGGGCCGGATGAATGCGGCCGTCTTGCACCAGGCGATGCAACGACAAGCGGGCAATCTCCCTCCGCACGGGGTCAAAACCTGAAATGATGATCGCTTCCGGAGTATCATCCACAATAAACTCCACACCGGTGGCAGCCTCCAGGGTTCTGATGTTGCGCCCTTCACGGCCAATGATTTTTCCTTTGATGTCGTCACTTTCAATATTGAAAATTGAAACACAGTTTTCCACTGCGTGCTCGGTAGCGGTGCGCTGGATGGTTTCCACCACAATCTTTTTGGCTTCTTTGGTGGCGCTTAGTTTGGCCTGTTCCATGATCTCTTTGACGAATGAACTTGCCTTGGTTTGTGCTTCCTCTTTCAGCGATTCGATCAACTGCTCGCGGGCCTGCTCAGCCGTCAGTTTACTGATTCCTTCCAAAATCGCCACCTTTTGGGCGTTGAACTTATCAAGTTCTTCTTTCCGCTTTTTTACCAGTTCATGCTGGTGCGCCAGACTTTGGCGCTCCTCATCCAGTTCAGATTCTTTGCGCTTCAACTGTTCTAATTCTTTAGAAAGTTGTGCCTCGCGCTGCTTAATCTTCTGCTCGTTGGCGATGATTTGGTTTTTCTTGCGGTTGGCCTCTTCCTCAAACTCTTGCTTCATTTTGAAG
>DHLV01000234.1 GCA_002405445.1 Flammeovirgaceae bacterium UBA4659
CGCCATTCAAGAAGATGCGCAGGCCATTGCGATGACGAGCTACCAGGGCGGCCACACAGAATACTTTAAATACATGTACGACTTGCTGCAAGAGAAGGGCGCGAGTCACATCAAAATATTTGGCGGTGGCGGTGGTGTGATCTTGCCCGATGAAATCAAAGAGCTGATGGACTACGGGATCACTAAAATTTATTCGCCTGATGATGGCCGCGCAATGGGCTTGCAAGGCATGATCAATGACTTGGTGCAACAAAGTGATTACCCCTTGGGCGAAACACTGTCCAATGAATTGGAACAGTTGGAAAATAAAAACCCGGTAGCCATCGCCCGATTGATTACGGCAGCTGAAAACTACCGCGACAAGCACTCAAAAATATTTGACCATATCAATAGCCTAGCTGAAAAATCTCATGCGCCTGTGCTGGGCATCACGGGCACCGGTGGAGCGGGTAAATCATCGCTGGTGGATGAAATTGTGCGTAGATTTTTGCTTGACTTCAAGGACCCCGCAAAAGACGGGGCAGGCAAAACAATCGGATTGATTTCTGTCGATCCATCCAAACGGAAAACCGGTGGTGCATTGTTGGGAGATCGCATTCGCATGAATGCCATCAACAGTTCGCGGGTATTTATGCGTTCGCTCGCAACACGTCAATCGAATCTTGCCTTGTCGGCTTACGTGAAAGAAGCGATCCAAGTCTTAAAAGCTGCACAGTATGATTTGATTATTTTAGAAACATCGGGCATTGGCCAGAGCGATACAGAGATATTAGACCACAGCGATGTTTCGCTTTACGTGATGACCCCCGAATACGGTGCTGCCACCCAACTCGAGAAAATCGATATGCTCGATTTTGCCGATGTAATTGCCTTGAACAAGTTTGACAAGCGCGGGGCGCTGGATGCGTTGCGCGATGTAAAAAAGCAATACCAGCGCAATCACAACCTGTGGGATCAAAAACCCGAAGACATGCCCGTGTACGGCACCATCGCTTCGCAATTTAACGACCCTGGCACTAACCAGCTCTACAAACATTTGATGGATAAAATTGTAGTGAAAACGCAAGCCAATTTGAAATCGACTTTTGCCATTACGCGCGAAATGTCAGAAAAGATTTTTGTGATCCCACCCCATCGCACCCGTTACCTAAGTGAAATTTCCGAAAACAATCGCAGTTTTGATTCTTGGGTAACGAATCAAAAAGAAGTGGCGCAAAAACTGTATGCGGTTCAAAAAACAATTGATACGGTTTCGCGTGAGAACAAAGATTTGGCAAAAGTGCTTCAAGCCGAGTTTGATAAATTGAAATTGAATTTAGATCCAAAGAATTGGAAACTCATTGCAGATTTTCCTGCCAAGGTAAAGCAATACAAAGACGAGCTTTTCAAATTTAAGGTGCGCGACAAAGAAATTGGCATCAAAACGCACAGCGAATCGCTTTCGCATTTACAGATTCCTAAAGTCTCATTGCCTCGCTACGAAGCTTGGGGCGACCTACTGAAATGGCAGTTGCAAGAAAATGTACCGGGCGAATTTCCCTATACATCCGGTATTTACCCATTCAAGCGCGAAGGCGAAGATCCTACCCGGATGTTTGCAGGCGAAGGAGGGCCCGAAAGAACAAATAGAAGATTCCATTATGTGAGTTTGGCGATGCCCGCGAAGCGATTGTCCACCGCTTTTGATTCGGTAACGTTGTACGGCAACGATCCTGATTATCGCCCAGATATTTATGGAAAGATCGGCAACTCTGGCGTGAGCATCTGCTGCTTGGACGATGCCAAAAAGTTATACAGCGGTTTCAACCTGTGCGACCCAAAGACATCGGTTTCCATGACCATCAACGGACCTGCACCCATGCTGCTCGGCTACTTCATGAATGCCGCCATCGATCAGCAATGCGAACTCTACATCAAGAAGAATGGGTTGGAAGATGAAGTAAGAGCGAAAATTGATTCACTTTATGAAAAGGGTGATGGTCAACAATCAACGGTTAACGGCCGGGGACTGTCGACTGGGGACAATAGACGACCTTCTTATCAAGGTGCGTTACCAAAAGGAAATGACGGATTGGGCTTGATGTTGTTGGGCGTAACTGGCGACCAAGTGCTGCCCAAAGACGTGTATGAAAAAATCAAAGCCGATACGCTGAACCAGGTGCGGGGCACCGTGCAAGCCGATATTCTGAAAGAAGATCAGGCACAGAACACATGCATTTTCTCTACTGAATTTGCCCTGCGCCTGATGGGTGATGTGCAACAGTACTTCATTGATCAAAAAGTGCGAAACTTTTATTCGGTTTCCATCTCTGGCTACCACATTGCAGAAGCAGGCGCCAATCCTATTTCGCAATTGGCATTTACGCTCGCGAACGGATTTACGTACGTGGAATATTACTTGAGCCGAGGCATGCACATCGATGATTTTGCTCCTAACCTTTCGTTTTTCTTTAGCAACGGAGTGGATCCGGAATATGCGGTAATCGGCCGTGTGGCCAGAAGAATTTGGGCAAAAGCCATGCGCGAAAAATATGGTGCCAATGCGCGCAGCCAAATGTTGAAGTACCACATCCAAACTTCCGGCCGCTCGTTGCACGCACAAGAGATTGATTTTAATGACATCCGCACCACACTGCAAGCACTGTACGCGATTTACGATAACTGCAACTCGCTTCACACCAATGCATACGATGAAGCCATCACCACGCCCACGGAAGAAAGTGTGCGCAGGGCCATGGCGATTCAATTGATCATTAACAAAGAGTTAGGACTTGCCAAAAACGAAAATCCATTACAAGGTTCCTTCATCATCGAAGAATTGACCGATTTAGTAGAAGAAGCGGTGCTGCTGGAATTTGATCGGATCACCGAGCGGGGTGGTGTGCTGGGCGCAATGGAAACTATGTACCAGCGCGGAAAAATTCAAGAAGAGAGTTTGTATTATGAAACGTTGAAGCACACGGGCGAGTACCCCATCATTGGGGTAAACACATTCTTAAGTTCAAAGGGCTCCCCTACTATTATTCCGCAAGAAGTAATTAGAGCCACTACCGAAGAAAAAGAGTACCAAATCAAAATGCTGCGTCAGTTGCACCAGTATCAAAATGCCAAGGCCACTGCTGCATTGGAGAAAGTGCAGCAGGCAGCCATTCAAAACAAGAATATTTTTGAAGAGCTGATGGAAGCATGCAAAGTGTGTTCGCTGGGGCAGATTACCAAGGCATTGTTTGAAGTAGGTGGGCAGTATAGGAGGAATATGTAGGCCCCATCTCAATACTTTTATGATGTCAGCCTGAGCCAGTCGAAGGCAATTTTAACACAACCAAGGTTTCGCCACCCTCCACCTGACAATCATTTATTCGAGATGGCTTTTTATGATATTGCTCTTTAGGTGATGCACAATCAACCTTGCCAACTAGAAGTCACCCGCAGAAAATACCCATTGCGCTAATTGCCGCAATCGATTACATTGCCTCAAATTAAATCCAAACAAGATGCGTTTAAAATCACTTATTATTTTGTTGATGCTGGTGGCATTTTCTCCCGCATTTGCGCAGAATAAGGGTAAACAAAAGCCCTCGGGCTCGCCCGAAAAACCAAAAATACAGGACAAACCAGCCTTGGCGCCCCCGGTAAAGGTGACCACCGTGGAGGGAATCACGGAATACCGTCTGGCCAACGGCTTGCGGGTATTAATGTTCCCCGATCAATCCAAGCAAACCATTACGGTAAACATCACCTACTTGGTTGGCTCCAAGCACGAAAACTACGGTGAAACAGGCATGGCACACCTTTTGGAGCACTTGGTTTTTAAAGGCACGCCCAAGCACCCCAACATCCCGCAAGAATTGACCGAACATGGATGTAGACCAAACGGAACAACATTCTTAGATCGCACCAATTATTATGAAACCTTTGCCGCCACAGAAGAAAACCTCAAGTGGGCATTGGATTTAGAGTCCGATCGTATGGTCAACTCTTTTATCGCCAAGAAAGACTTGGACAGTGAAATGACCGTAGTGCGCAATGAATTTGAGAGTGGCGAAAACAACCCCTGGAGGGTATTGTGGCAGCGTGTAATGGCCACGGCTTTCGAGTGGCACAACTACGGCAAATCTACCATCGGTGCACGTGCAGATATTGAGAATGTGCCGATTGAAAGGCTTCAGGCATTTTACCGTAAACACTATCAACCTGATAACGCTGTGCTATTGATTGCCGGCAAAATAGACGAGGCAAAAACGCTGGCCATGGTCAACGAAAAATTTGGGCCTCTTGCCAAACCGGAACGCCTCTTGCAAACCACTTACACCAAAGACCCTACGCAAGATGGTGAGCGCACCGTTTCGGTCAAAAGAGTGGGCGATGTACAACTCGCCATGGTGGGTTATCATATTCCGCCCGGCACCCATGCCGACTTCGCCCCGATTGAAGTGATGAATCAAATCTTATCTACCGAACCCGGTGGTCGTTTATATAAGGCGCTGGTCGATACAAAAAAAGCGAGCAGCATCGGCTCCATCAACTTCCAATTGCAGGATCCGGGGATTTTTCTGGCTTTCGCAGAGGTGTTAAAAGAGAAGTCACTGGATGATGCTAAGAACACGTTGTTGAAAGTATTTGACGAGTTCAGTCAAAACCTGCCCGGTAAGGAGGAGTTGGAACGAGCTAAAACAGAACTGCTCAAAAACATCGACTTGTCATTCAACTCATCCGAGCGCATCGGCCTCGAACTGAGCGAGTATATCGGTATGGGCGACTGGCGCATGTTGTTCATCACACGCGACAAAATCAAAGCAGTGAGTTTGCTTGACATCAAGCGCGTGGCCGGAAAATACTTCAAGGCTGACAATCGAACTGTGGGAACTTTCATCCCCACAGAAAAGCCGGACCGTGCAGAAATACCCGATGCACCAAATGTGCAAGAGTTGGTGAAGGATTACAAAGGCACGCAGACGATTGCTGAAGGAGAGGCATTTGACCCCGCTCCTGCCAATATCGAATCGCGTACCACCAAAACAACATTGCCCAATGGATCGAAGGTTGCTTTCTTGAGCAAAAAGACGCGTGGTGAGTCTGTGCAGGCGCGCATGACATTCCGCTTCGGAAATGAGCAAACATTGGCCAATAAAGGCACCATTGGCGAATTGACAGCGAGCATGCTCAACAAAGGCACCGCCAAACGTACACGTCAACAGATCAAAGATGAATTTGATAAGTTGAAGGCGAACGTACAGATTTTTGGAAATGCACAACAAGCATCGGTAAACATTGAAACCACGCGCCCGAACTTAATTGAAGTATTGAAACTCGCGGCAGAAGTGGTAAAAGAAGCGAGCTTTCCTGCAGACGAATATGAAAAGTTGAAGGAAGAAGAAATTGCCGGCATCGAATCGCAGCGTAGCGAACCTACGGCCAAAGCGAGCATCCGCATGCAGCAGCACATGAATCCTTATCCAAAGAGTGATCCTCGTTATGTAGAAAGTTTTGACGAGAGCGTTGCGAGCATTAAGGCCACCAAGCTAGAAGAGTTGAAAAAATTCCACGCAGACTTCTATGGAGCCAACAATGCAACCATGTCGTTCGTGGGCGATTTCGATGAGCCCGCAGTGAAGGCATTGGTAACCGAGTTGTTTGGTAACTGGAAGAGTGCCACACCTTACCAGCGCTTGGTTTCAAAATACAATCCTGTTCCAGCAATTAATGAAAGTATTGAAACCCCTGACAAGGCGAATGCATTTTTTGTTGCTGGCTTGGGTATGGAAATGCGTGATGATAACCCTGATTACCCCGCATTGGTGTTAGGCAACTATATGCTGGGTGGTGGTTTCTTAAACTCACGTCTGGCAACACGCATCCGCCAAAAAGATGGCTTGAGCTATGGAGTGGGTTCGCAGTTTTTTGCAGGATCGCTGGATAATGTGGGCACATTTAATGCCTTTGCGATTTATGCTCCCGAAAATGTGACCAAGCTCGAGGCAGCCTTCAAAGAAGAAATCCAGAAGGTGATTACAGATGGATTCAGTGGCGAAGAGGTGGCCGCAGCCAAATCCGGTTGGACGCAAGGCCAAAGTGTTACGCGCGCTCAAGACAACGCCCTGGCCAGCACGCTCAACAACTACCAGTTTATCAACCGCGATATGAAATGGGTGGAAAATTACGAAAAGCAGGTGAACGCACTGACGGTAGAACAAATCAATGCCGCCATGAAAAAATATCTCAAGCCGGAATTGATGACTATCATCAAGGCAGGGGATTTTGCGAAAGCTGCCAAGAAGTAACGGTGAACCATCCACAAAAAAAGAAGCTGTCTCCGAAAGGCAGCTTCTTTTTTTTTACGAAGCGTTGAACGGTTTTGTGAAGTAACCTGCAAATACTCCATTTGACTTTTGTGACACACCCTTTTTCCTCACGTGTGGCGTTGTCGAAGCAAACCGTGTCACTCTTCCATTTTCTTCAACTTCGAAGCATGGAATATCCCATTTAAAATTCCTGCAACAACGATGGGTGATCAGCTTGTGAATGACTTCAGAAGTCCATCTTCATCATGCACTTCAATGGTATACGAAGTCGCATTTTTGATGCGGAATATTTTCCCGAACTGACCATTCACTTTGTGAACAGCCTTATAAATCTCCCTGTGTTGGTCATCGAGAACTTTAATGACCCAATCAACCTCGCGGGAAGCATATGCTGTAATAGCAACTTTCTGGCGGTTGTCCAGCAGCTCAAAGTGAATCGCCTTTTGAGTAACAGGTTGATGGTTTTCAATTAACTCAGTGCGAATATTCTTTCCATTATCAACGGTGAGTGAGTAACTTCCTTTAGGCAACTGTGACAAATTGTATGGGCGCACAAAACCGTCTGTATTTTTAAATGACTCTTTGAAAATGATTTCACCTTCTGCGTTGGCGATACGCACCTGCACCGTTGACTTCTCCGCAGCCTGATACAATACCTTGAATACAGATTCATTCGTCTTTACCACCGCCATGTCGGACCCAGTGGTTCGCTTCGCAAAGGCAGATGTTGCCACTCCCAACAACACCGCTGCCACAATCATTCTCTTCACCATTGTTAATTTTTGAAGTACAGACGACACACAACTGAATTAAGTTGCAGTGTGCAGGTTAAAAAATTGTAAAAAAAAGGTTTTTCGCGAAAGCGAACACTGTTCGGGCAGAAGTGAACACTTTAGTTCAGGTGAAATACGTTCCGTGATTTTTCGGTCTTCTCCAAAATCTGAACGTGGTAATAGAGTTGGTTCATCAAAAATTGTTCCTGACGCGGTGCGGGCAGATTCGCAAACTTCAGCTTCGTTTCCAAATCCATGTTCAATTCATTCGCAATGTGATACGCTGAAACTTTCTTATGGAAAGAAGATACGTTCATTAATTGCATGTATTGCTGGAAACGCTCCATCAATGACGGCATCACATGCGTAAGCACATCCGCATCCATCATTTGCACCTCTGCACCGGGATAGAGTTTATCGCGGAACGTTCGGTATAATGTTTTTAGTTGAAGCAAGTCGTGGCACTTGACGATGATGTCTGAATCACCCCCGGCATACCGTTTGATAACGCTCTCCAACTTCACCAGAGACCCAAGTTTGTTGACGTTGGCAACATGGTTAACGTAGATGCCAAACGCCATGTCTCTCGATTCAGCATCGTTGAGCAACTGCCGGTAGCGCGGCTCAAAGATGTGAAGCGGAACCAGTTCTCCCGGCAAGGGAAAAATGGATAGCGGAAACATTGGGATGAGCGATGGCTCAGACATTGTGTTAAGAACATCAAATCCTTCAAAAGGTTATGAGTAAAATCAGTTCTTTTAAGCCCTTTTCAGGGTAAAAAGGGTGATTTCGGGTGGCATACCAAAGCGGCCGGGGTAGCCAATGTAACCAAAGCCTCGGTTGACATACAGATACTGGTGCCCCTCTTGGTACAGCCCACCCCATTGCTTGTACACGTGCTGTACGGGTGTCCATTGAAACTCCCCAATGTTCACACCAAACTGTGCACCGTGGGTGTGGCCGGCAAACATCATGTCTATGGCTGGATAGTGAGGGCGCACCTGTGCATCCCAGTGTGTGGGGTCGTGCGAGAGCAGCAACTTCACTTCTGCTTCTTCACTTCCGTGATATGCTTTTTCGATGTCTCCGTGCTTGGAGAACCGCGTACCCCAATTCTCAACACCTATGATCGCGAGCTGGTCACCCCCTTGGGTGAGGATTTGGTTCTCATTCAGCAACAGCCGGTAACCCATTAAGCGGTGTGCTTCGATCAAGTCTTTGAAGTTTTGTTGCTTTTCCTCCTTTGTTCGCCAAGGCTTGTAGTCGCCATAATCATGGTTACCAGTAATGGAGAAAACACCCAGTGGCGCACGCAGCTTTTCGAACACATCAAAGAAGTCGTTTACCTCTTTTGACTCGTTGTTCACCAGGTCACCGGTGAAAAAAATCAAATCAGGCTTTTCTTTGAGCAACATCTCAACACCACCCTTAACGGCAGTCTTGTTCCAAAAACTTCCTGAATGGATGTCGGAAATCTGGCCGATGGTAACGCCATCAAACGCCTTGGGCAGATGAGGTAGCACGATCGGCACTTTGCGTACGCGGTAGTCATGGGCGCCCGATACAATGCCCCAGGTAAAAGCGGTGAATGGAACCGCGGCAGCCACCATAGCAGTGCGTGAAAGAAATTCAGAACGACTAATGGCCTCACCCGGAAGCGACTCAGCTTTATTTTGAAAAAGCGAAATGATCCATCTTACCCCGCGCTGGGCATCGTCAACCAGTAAAAACAAAATACCTACCAGCTTTGGAAAGTATGCCGCCACAATACCGGTTAGCATCCAGTTTCTGACGTTCGCGCTGTAGCGATACGGATCGCCAAACGCCCACCATAACAAAGCAGCGAAAGTAAAAACTGTGGGGAGCCAAAAAGCCCAGCGCACAGCCGTTTTCCAATTTTCTGGTAAACTTTTACTCACCGTCAACACCCCGTGAAAGAAGTAGTAGTCGATGATCAAAAATATGCCGGCAAAGAACAAGAGTGTCATCATTCGGTTGCGCATAATGAAAATGGGTCGCCTGTTTTGGGTACAGACGAGTGGGCAAAAAAATTATTTTAACCCCGGTGAAGCATTAACAAAATATCTTATGATCGTATCGTTGGCAACGCTGACTCAATTGACCGTGGCGGTGACGTTTTTCCCAAAAACCCGCTCCTTCAACTTTGTCACCAACAAATACATCACCGGCACGAGAAACAACGTGAGGAACGTTCCAAAAATCAATCCGAAAATCATCGTCCATGACAACGGCCCCCAGAAAGCTACGTTGTCGCCACCAAAGAAAATGTGAGGGTTTAACTCGGTAAACAACTTCACGAAATCAATGTTCAAACCTACGGCCAGCGGAACAAGACCAAGTGTAGCCGCCATGGCTGTCAGCAATACTGGCGTCATACGGGTTCGTGCTGCCTCTGCGATTGCTTCGCGCAATTCCATGCCTTGCGAGCGCAGCAGATCTGTAAACTCTACCAACAATATTCCGTTGCGCACCACAATTCCCGCCAGTGCCATAATACCCACACCGGACATCACAATAGATATTTCCATTTTAAACAAAGAGAAACCAATTAGCACACCAATGATGCTAAACACGATTTCTGCCAAGATGATGATGGGCCGGCTGGTGGAGTTGAACTGTGTGACCAGAATCATAAAGATCAAACCGAAGGCAACCAAAAATGCAACGCCTAAAAACGCTGACGTCTCTGCTTGGTCTTCCTGCTCGCCTGTCATTTTCACTGTTACACCCTCTGGCGTGGAGAAGTTCGACAACTTTTCCTGAATATCGGCCACCACGTTGTTGGCATTGTAATCGCCTAAAACATTTGACGATAACGTGATCACACGCTTTTGGTTGATGCGCCTGATGCCCGCATAGCTATTGCTGTATTCTGTTTTGGCCACAGCCGACATTGGCACTTGGCGCACCGCACCGCCCATGCTCATGTCACGGTAGGTCAGCGGTAAATTCATCAGCGTGTTGATGTCGTTGCGGTATCTTTCATCTACACGCAGGGTAATGTCATAATCATCATTGGCATCGCGGAACTTTGAAATCGCTCTGCCGTTGATTGAAATGTTCAGCGCTTGTCCGATTTGACCTGTGGAGATCCCTTCCCTGTTGGCCTTCTCGCGATCGATGGCAACCAGAATCTCCGGTTTGCTGGCCTGGAAATCTGATTTCAATTCTTCTACACCCGGCACTTGCAACGAATCAAGATATCGCTTCACTTTGTCAGCCGTTGCAACCAGCACGCCAAAGTCTTCGGCCGCAATCTCAATGTTTACAGGCTTGCCCGTGGGCGGGCCATTTGCCTCTTGGTTCACAGAAATTTCGCAGCCTTTAATGCCTTTTACGACTTCCCGGATCTTAGCCAAATACTCTTTGGTAGACTGGCTGTTACGCTGCGCAAACTTTACAAAGGCAACACTCACCTTACCCAAATGAGGCTGCGCTTGACTTCCTGAGAAAGGATCTTCAGAAGCACTGATGGCCACATTTGAGATGATTGATTCCACCAGTGGGTTGTCTTTACCAACCACTTCCTCCACTTTCTTTTCTACAATACTAGTGACCGAATCCGTTACTTTTTGATCTGTTCCAATGGGCATAGTAACGTAGGCAAAAATAAAGTTCGGGTCACCTTGTGGGAAAAAAACTACTGGTGGCTGAATCCAGCGAAATAATGCTATTGAAAAAATAAACAGACCAATCACACTAACAACAACCCAAATTGGGCGGTAGGCAATCAAAAACTTGGCAACAATTTTCTTGTAG
>DHLV01000069.1:0-203 GCA_002405445.1 Flammeovirgaceae bacterium UBA4659
CATGGCGACTGAGCCCTTTGAGCTGCGCCAGGTATAAAAGCTGTTCGCCCACTTTCATCTTCTTGTACAAACCCCGCTCCTCAGGCAGGTAGCCAATTACTTCAATGTGCTGCGGCTTTAGCTTTTCCCCAAAAACCAAAATTTCGCCCCCATCGGCATTGATGATTTGGTTGATGATCCGGATGAGGGTTGTTTTGCCGGCA
>DHLV01000069.1:445-687 GCA_002405445.1 Flammeovirgaceae bacterium UBA4659
TCTTTTACTAACAGTGCTTCCACGGGCAGATATTTAGTGTTAATAGGTCACAAAAGTATATAAGGAATTACACATAGAAGGAAATATTTTGCTTTAAAAAAAAGCCGGTTGCCGCCTCACCCTATTGCGCTTCCTTCAACACAATCTTGCCCATGGATACATCCAGATCGAAGACGAGAGCCTCTTTTGGATTTTTGGTATAGGCTGCATTGGCGAATCTGTTGTTTCCAATCTTTTTCAAC
>DHLV01000069.1:837-4297 GCA_002405445.1 Flammeovirgaceae bacterium UBA4659
GGATGCTGCACAACCACGAATCATTGATGGAAACCACGATGGGTGTGTCTTCCTTGGGTAGTTGTATGATGAGGCTACCCGCTCCCACGCTGCCCACCACTCTTTGGGTAACGCCCGCCTGCGAACCAAAATCCAAAAACATGTTTCCGAATCCAATATCTGCCAGCACTACTTTGGCGCGCGAAAGGTGAAGGTTTTTTGCCTTCACGCTGCCCATATCCGCCTTCACATAAAAAGTGTCCATCAACACCTTATTCTCAAATCCTGACGCATAGTCGATGTTAACATCAGCGCTTGCGGTTTTGATCTTTAATTTTTGGATGCTAAGCCCTGATAGGTCAATGTTGGCATTGCCTAAACCGTAATCGAAATCCAAGATATAAGGAATAGACTCAGTAAGATGTACTTTCCATAGTTTGTCTAAGGGTCGCTCGCTCCTGCCGAACACTTGGTAGGAAATACTCGTGCCAACGCCTTGGGGCACTTCCTGCTCCAACGCCAGCCTCACCACACATACTTGATCCTTGATTTCATTACTGAAATGATGATTATACTCCTCCAGGCTTTGATTACTGTACACTGCCAACAATTCGTTGCTTTGGGTTGAACGGATAAAGCAATTGCCAGTCTTCGATTTAAGTTGAAGTTTTACGCTTTTGCACCCCTCATTTGCCTCAACAGAAAATTGCTTTTTCACCTGGGCGGGACAATAAGCGGCCACCAGGGTTAGAAATACAAATATTCCGTGCTTGATCATGTGTGTATTGTACGTTCGATTTCAACCCCGGGTTATACGCTGCGATCACGGCAAACCGCGGTAAAGTATTGAAAACACGTAAAACGGTTGTACGCGAAGGTTGGTAAAAGGTTACCGTTCTGAGCAACAAAAAATTTACCCAAAATACTCCTTCATCCGCTCGAAGAAGCCTTTTTCGTTAACATCAGGATGCGGTTGGAAATTGGGAGCCGAGCGCAGAGCCTCCAGCTTAGCTTTTTCATCGGCCGTCAGTTTTTTAGGAACCCACACGTTAATGTAAATGAGTTGATCACCGGTTCCATAGCCATTTAGATCTTTAAGCCCTTTTCCGCGCAAGCGCAAGATGCGGCCGCTTTGCGTGCCCGGGTCTATTTTGATGCGCACTTTGCCACCGATCGAAGGGACTTCCACGGAAGTGCCCAGCGCTGCATCCACAAAGCTGATGTGTAGGTCATAAATCAGGTTGCTGCCATCACGCTTTAGCTGTTTGTCTTCACTTTCCTCAATCAATATCAGCAGGTCGCCCGGTATGCCGCCACCTGGTGCCTCGTTGCCTTTGCCTGCCATGGATAATTGCATGCCGTCTGCCACGCCTGCTGGTATCTTCACAGTAATCAGGTCCTCTTTTGACACCAGGCCAGAACTGTCTACGCCCGCAGGCCTCTTGTCAATACTTTGGCCCGCACCATTGCAGGCAGGGCACGTGCTGGCTGATACCATTTGGCCCAACATGGTGTTTACTACCTTGCGCACTTGGCCAGACCCCTGGCAACTTGGGCAAGTTTTGAACGTGACACCCTCAGCCACTGTCAGGCGATTTACTTTGATCTTTTTCTCAACTCCATTGGCAATTTCATCCAAAGTAAGTTTGAGTTTGATGCGCAGGTTAGATCCTTTGCGCTGGCGCGTGCGGCCGCCACCTCCGCCCCCACCAAAAAAACCATCGAATGGGCTGCCTCCACCGAAGATGTCTCCAAACTGGCTAAAGATATCTTCCATGTTCATTTCGTGGTGTTGGTAACCTCCTCCACCCGGACGGCTATGTCCGAATCGATCGTATTGCGCGCGCTTGGTTTCGTCACTTAATACTTCATACGCCTCAGCAGCTTCTTTGAACTTTTCCTCAGCCTCTTTGTTGCCGGGGTTTTTATCAGGGTGAAATTGGATTGCCACCTTGCGGTAGGCTTTCTTAATTTCCTCGGCAGTGGCGGTTTTGTTTACACCGAGTATTTCGTAGTAGTCGCGTTTGGCCATTTTATCGAAGTTGGAAGTCCGAGATTAGAAGTTTGAGGTTAGTGGTTCGAAGTTAGAAGTTCGAGCCTTTAGTCATCTTTGATATGAGGTTTTTTTCGTTTCCCAATTTTGATGAAGCTTTGTACGCATCCTGCCGATGTGGTCAAACTTTTCTTCGAAGTATTTAAATTCATCAATTGAAATGTATCCGCAGTCTAGCGCAAAAGATATCCAATTTTGGCATTCCCCGTTCGAGCCCAAGGCATCAATAAGGTGGTTCTTAAATTTATTCTCGTAGTGCCTTTTTGACCAACCTTCGGCAATGTTCGCACTAACAGAACGAGAGGACCGTATCAGTTGCGAAGTCAATGAATACAGCTCCTCTTTGGGGAACTTCCGTGCAACTTTGAACAAATCCATTGCGACCTGATACGATACTTTGTAAACCTCCAAATCTCTAAAAGACTTTATCATCGTTAACCTTCGAGCATCGAACTTCTAGCTTCTAACTTCCAACAACCACTTTTGCAAAGCGGATTACTTTTTCGTTGAGCAAGTAGCCCTTCTCCACCACATCCACCACTTTGCCCTTCAGTTTTTCTTCGGGCGCGGGGATTTGCGTGATGGCCTCATGCAAGTCAGGATCGAAGGCACTTTCCTTGCCCACTTCCATGGCTTTTACGCTGTATTGCTCTAATACTTTTTTGAATTTGTTATGAATCAAAAAGAAACCTTCGGCCTCCTTGTCGTTTTTGTCTTGGAAGGATTTCTCAGCACGCTCAAAATCATCGGCAACTCCCAACAGGGACTTGAGCAACTGCTCGTTGGCCGATTGAATCATATCTAATTTTTCTTTTGCTGAGCGCCTCCTAAAGTTGTCAAACTCGGCATACAAACGCACATACTTGTCCTTTGCTTCTGCCAATTCGTCTTGCAGTTTTTTGACCGGATCAACCACGTTTTCCGCTTTCGCAGCTTCGGCTTCTGGTGTTTGACCTGGAATGTTCGCTTCAGGCGCAGATTCATCATGTTTACTCAATTCGGGTTCGGTATGCACAGTATTTTCCATTACAAAGCTTTAAATGGGCTGCAAAATGACAACAATTTTGCCAATTGGCCAAAAAGTGTCAAAAAGGCGTATTTCGGTATTCGTTTGCTACTTTTACGCCATGCTTAAATCCATGACTGGCTTCGGCCAAACCACACTATCAATTGGGTTGCTCTCCGTATCCGTTGAAGTGAAATCTTTGAATTCTAAATTCTTTGACCTAAACCTGCGCTTGCCAAAAAAGTATTCTGAAAAGGAACTGGAGGTGCGCAATCTGTTGTCAGAAAAATTAGAACGCGGCAAAGACTCATATGCCATCGACCTTCAGAACACAGGCAAAGCCGATGTGAGCGGGCGTTATAACGAAGAGCTGATTTTGGCTTATTACCAGCAGTTAAAGAACCTGGCCGCCCGCGCAGGCA
>DHLV01000291.1:0-428 GCA_002405445.1 Flammeovirgaceae bacterium UBA4659
GCTTTGAAATCGAAAGACAATTTTATTTTTTAAATTTTTTCATGGAACGAGTTTCTTACAATCGCACCAAAATAGTGGCCACGGTAGGCCCTGCCTCTAACAACAAAGAAATGCTGCACGCCCTCATCAAAGAGGGAGTGGATGTTTTTCGTCTTAACTTTTCGCACGGAAAGCACGAAGATCATCTCAAAGTGATCAATTACGTGCGCGAGCTCAACAAAGAAATGGGAACCAACGTGGCATTGCTGCAAGATTTGCAGGGCCCGAAAATACGCGTGAATGACGTGCAGGCAAACGTGGAGTTGAAGCCTGCGCAAGAAATCATCATTACCACGCGCGAACTGGTAGGCAATCACGAGATCGTGAGCACCTCCTACGAAGGGCTCCCCCGAGATGTAAAAAGGGGTGACATGATTTTGATTGACGAT
>DHLV01000291.1:539-5812 GCA_002405445.1 Flammeovirgaceae bacterium UBA4659
CATGATTTTGATTGACGATGGCAAGATCGAATTGAAAGTGACAGAGGTGCGTGATATTGATGTGGTGTGTAAAGTGATTTACGGGGGTCCGTTGAAATCACGCAAAGGCATCAACCTTCCGTTTTCAAAAGTCTCTGCGCCATCGCTCACTGAAAAGGATTTAGCAGACCTCGAGTTTGGCCTCAAGCACCAAGTTGACTGGGTGGCTTTGTCGTTTGTGCGCAAGCCAACCGACATCGAAATTCTCAGAGACATCATCAACCGAAACAAGTCAAACACACGTATTGTTGCAAAAATTGAAAAACCCGAAGCCCTCGAAAATATCGATGCCGTGATTGCCGCTACTGATGCGGTGATGGTTGCCCGAGGAGATTTAGGGGTGGAGATTTGGATGGAGGAAGTGCCGATGGTGCAGAAGATGTTGGTGGAGAAATGCAATAAGGCCGCCAAGCCTGTGATTGTAGCCACTCAAATGATGGAGAGCATGATTGAANNGTGATGGTGGCGCGCGGCGACCTCGGCGTAGAGATATGGATGGAAGAAGTGCCCATGGTGCAAAAGATGTTGGTGCAGAAGTGCAATCAGCTATCCAAACCGGTCATCGTGGCTACGCAAATGATGGAGAGCATGATTGAAAATCCACGTCCCACGCGGGCAGAAACAAATGATGTTGCCAACGCTGTGATGGACGGTGCGGATGCGCTGATGCTGTCAGCAGAAACAGCCGCAGGCAAATACCCGATTGAAGTCATCCGCAGCATGGTGCGCACGATCACATCAGTGGAAAAGCAAGCAAATATTTTCTATCGTTTTAGGGATGTAGATCCGAAATCACCCACATACTTAACCGATAATTTGATCCTCACTGCGTGCAAACTGGCAAAAGATGTAAATGCCAAAGCCATCGTGGGTATGACGCAGTTGGGATATAGTGCCTATAAAGCGTCTTCACACCGCCCAAATGCAAATATCTTTGCGTTCACCAGCAATGAAAACATCATCAACACCATGAACTTGGTTTGGGCTACACGTGCGTATCATTACGATAAAGCGTCATCCACCGATGACACTATCGCTGATGTGGAGGCAATCTTAAAGCGTGATGGTCATGTTCAAAAGGGTGACATATTCATCATTTTGGCAAGCATGCCGATACAAGAACGTGGCCGCTCAAATATGATCAAAGTACACGAGGTACAGTAGTTGCAAATGCACCCATCCCTGTGCCGTGATTGCACACTCGTTGATTCAACATCTCATCACGACTATTGCTGGGCGTGTCTCTAGCAATTTTTAAAATGCATTGTCATACAAGCCTGACTCGTGATATGTTTGTTATGCAACAATCGATCAAGGGCTCGACAGGCGTAAGCTCATGATGATTGATCATTGAATCATCATTTGAAGTTATTTGTAATGACAATTCCGCCCGAAGTGTGACGGGTTTTGATGGTACCGTCAGGATTTTCAATCGAAACCCTGCCATTGAATATGAAAGAAATTTTTCGACAACAACATTCAATCCTTTCGTTTTCAATCGTCAGCACGGAGTGTAAAGAAGTCTGTTGATTTTTGTGGGTTTTATTTTACTTTCAATCGAATGCAACCCTTATCCGATAGTCTGGGGGGTAAGCAGCCGTTAATTGGATTGCACCTGATCGATTAATTCGACCAACCGGTTGGTGAACGCGAACTGATCGTCAAACCAGGCTGAAAGTTTTACATGCCTTCCGATGGCGTGTGTCAAAGTGCCATCTACCACGGCCGAATTGGGGTTGCATAAGATGTCCGTTGACGTAACTGCTTCCTCGGTGTACCCGATCAAACCAACCAGTTGGTTTTCAGATAGCTTTCGAAAAAGTTGATTAATCGTATTTGCTTCCACCGGTTTTGTTGCGATAAAATTTAAGTCGCACAAGGCACCACAAATAACCGGCACGCGGGTGGAAGAGGAGATGACTCTGCCCGCAAGCGTAGGAAAAACGCTTTCAAGTGTTTCATGCAAATCTACCTTTACCGGGATGATAGAACTGGTGGCCGCGCGTCCGCGCCTGAAATCGATGTTGGGGGCATCTACCAACGACTGCCGCGAAGTATACGAGTGCGTTACGTTGATGTGCACGGACTCCACGCCAAAGTTGCCAATCAAATGATGCAGTAATAACACGGTACAGTTTGTCATGCACCCGCCCGAGGCGATGATCGGCTGCCCTGCCGGTTGCATTGAGTCGTTGAACCCGCGTATGATCATCGGCACCCCTGTTGCACCTGTTGTAGATAAAAGCACCCGTTTTGCTCCGGCTTGTAAGTGCATGGAGAGCAATTCATGCGTCAAAAATTTGCCGCTACATTCAACCACTGCTTCAACCCCCAATTCCTTCCACGGCAGGTTTTCGGGCGATGCTTCCGTAAAAACCTTAACCGCCTTGCCGTTGATGAGGAGACCATTTTCTGACACGGCAACCTGATGCTTGCCTAAAAAGAACTGGCCATAAATGGAATCGAACCGGAGCAAATAGGCCAGGTTTTCTTTTGTCATCACGTCATTGACGGCCACCACCTCGTGTGGGGTGTCCGCCAGCAACTTGCATAGCAGCCGGCCGATGCGACCCATTCCATTGATGGCTATTTTCATTTCACAAAAGTAAACGAGTGCTCTGGGTTATTTGCATACTGCTTCCAAAACTTTGCGCTGGATTTTTACCGACAGGCGTTGTGCCTCCATCATATCGCGACAAGCTTCTTTTAAGTTTCCGATTTTGTGAAAAGCCAAGGCACGGTTATAATAGGCAGTGCCATATTCGGGGTAGTGAAAAATGGCCAGGCCGTAGTCTTCAATGGCCTCGTTAACACGATTCATTTTCAAGAGCAAATTGCCCCGGCAGAGCCATGCCTTTTCAAAATCACTCTTGATTTTGATAGCCTGTGTGAAATCGTTCACGGCTCCGGGCAAGTCGTTAAGTTTTTGTTTTGCGAGTCCGCGGCTAAGCCAATCGTCTGCATCATGGGGGTCAAGCGTCAGCGCCCTGTCAAAGTCGGCCAGGGCACCCCTGTAATTTTGCTGACGAAAACGAACGTGCCCGCGTTCAGTGTAGGAGTAGGGCAGATCTGGTTTTTCCTCAATTGCTTTGGTCAGCAGACGCTCCGTTTCGCGCAAATTTCCGGTGAAACCGGTGAGCACCGCTATATTGTGTTGGGCGGTAGCATGATCGGGAGCGATTTCCAGTGCCCGCTTAAAGTCGTTCAGCGCTTTGGAAGTGTCGCGTAGGTGAAGGTGGCTAAGGCCTCGGTGCACCAACCCATCGGTAAACTTTGGTGCTAAAGCGAGTGCCGAATCAAAATAGAAGATCGCCCGATGATATTTTGCCAGTTTGATGTCAATCAAACCCAGGTAATTGAGGCATGTTGGTCTGATATCATTTTGGACAGTAAAAATGTTGTTGACCCTGCTTGCTTTGTCTGTTTGAAAATACACGGTGGACGTGGCGCCCGCAGGGGCACCCAGTAGTTTCAGAAAGTCCTCACGGGCAATGGCCCATTGCCCATTTTCATACCGCAGTGTGCCACGATGGAACAGTGCCTCGGCATGTTGCGGATTTGATTCCAGAAAGATGTTGAAGTCCGTTATCGCACCTTTCGCATCACCCAACCGCTCACGCGTTTGGCCCCGCGAGAAATATGCTGCCCGCAAAAAAGGCTCCAAACGAATTGCCTCGTTGAAATGAGCCAACGCCATCCGAAGGTTGTTTTTGCTGTATGCTTCTTCACCCGATTCGTAGTATTGGGCGGCAGTGCCCGGTTTTGCCTGCGCAAATGACCTTGTTGGCGAAAAAAGCAATGCACCAATGATCCAAAGTAGAACAGTTATCGGGGGTAGATGCCCGGCAACGATCAATTTGTAAATTCTTTGTGTGAAAGTTACAACCATTTGCCTGATTGCATTGTTACTACGTTTATGGAATCTGCAAAAAAAACAAAATCTAAAAAAACCGACACCAATTTGCCGCAGGCTTATCGCGAGCATGTATTGATGGAAGGCAAGCGCCCTGCCACTGTTTTCAAGTTTTGTAAAGAACTGGGCATCGAAGAATCAATTTTTTACCGGCAATATGCATCTTTTGAGGCGCTCGAAAAAGCCATTTGGGCTGGTTATGTAACGGACACGCGGCAAAAAATGGAGGCAGATAGTGCGTACGTGAAGTTTAGCGCGCGTGAAAAGATTCTGACTTTCTACTTCATGTTGGCCGAATCGTTGAAATCCGACCGGAGTTTTGTACTCCACCAGTTGGGCGGCATCAAAACACCGGCTATTACGCCACCGTTTCTCAAGGGCTTTAAGAAAGGTTTTGAGGAGTGGGTTGATGCCGTGCTGGCAGAAGGCAAGGCTACGGGTGAGATTGCCAAGAGGCCATTTTTGGAAAATCAATACGCCAACGTGTTTTGGTTACACATGATGTTTATCTTACAATTTTGGGCGCATGATGATAGCGCAGATTTTGAGAAGACAGATATCGCCATTGAAAAATCGGTGACGTTGGCATTTGACCTTATCGGCAAAGGCGTGCTGGACAACGCGTTGGACTTTGGCAAGTTCTTGTACCAGCACAGCAAAAACTAAGCATGGCAGCAGTATTCGAGCAAAGCAGTATACCTGTTGGCAAAGTGCAACGGGCGTCTAAGTTTATCGCCACCGGGGCAAAGATCGGTGGCAATTACCTCAAACATTACAGTAAGAAACTCATCAATCCCGATTTGTCGAAAGATGCGCTGCATGCTGACAACGCTGCGGATATATACAAATCATTGAGCCAACTCAAAGGTAGTGCGTTAAAGGTGGCTCAGATGCTGAGCATGGATAAAAACCTGTTGCCAACGGCTTACCAAAACCAGTTTGCCTTGGCACAATACTCCGCTCCGCCACTGTCATTCCCCCTGGTAGTGCGCACCTTCGAAAAATATTTTCAGAAGCGTCCGGGCAACTTGTTCGACTCTTTTGAAAAAACGGCCCGCAATGCAGCCTCCATCGGGCAGGTGCACGAAGCGGTGTTAGAAGGTAAAAAACTCGCAGTCAAAATTCAATACCCCGGAGTGGGAGACAGCATCAAAAGCGACCTGGCAATGGTAAAACCCATTGCATTGCGCATGTTCAACCTGAACGCATCCGAGTATGATGATTTCATTCAGGAGGTTCAGGCACGGATGCTGGAGGAGGCTGATTACACATTGGAATTAAATCGTTCCGTACGACTGTCTGAGTTGTGCGCACACATACC
>DHLV01000193.1:0-1454 GCA_002405445.1 Flammeovirgaceae bacterium UBA4659
CTGAATTTAGACTTGATTTTAGCCAGCTTTCTTACGAAATTTGCGCACTTCAAAAAACATGGGCAGGCAAGAGAACATCAAACGCATGAAGCGTTTAAAGGAATTAAAAAAACAAAGAGAACGCCAAGCTGAATTGGACTCCATTGCCAATAAGGCCACGGAAAAACTTTTAGTGCAATTAAGCAAAGAAAACAATAACCCAATCGTCAGAAATAAAGGCAAGGTTAAGTACTCTGAACTACTTCAGGAGTTAGTAGCTCCATACCTGAATGGGTGCAGAGATTACAAAGAAGTCAAAAATTTACTTCATGCAGGAGCATTGGCTTGGAATATGTCTGTTATCAGAGAGTCTGTTGTGCAGGAAGAGGTTGCTCGAGTAGTTGACGACTTAAAGAAGATAATAAATGGTGATGATTATTTGTACTCTAGTCTGGAGGATTTGATCAATAGAAAAGAACAGTTATTTAAAAATCACATGGTAATAATAGCAGGGCTGGAAGTAACTGAAACCGAGAAGAACTATGGGATAAGTGTGGCTGTGGCCGAAATATTGTAGTCTCAAGGAATACTCAAGCGTATTGGATACACGTTTTATAGATACGAAAACAAACCCGGTAATTGATGTAGAAATGGCATCATTAAATTCTAACCCGTAGCTGAGAAAGTGCTGCCCGAAAACCAATCTTGGTATTGAAGTGAACCTTTTAGCGCTGATCCTCGCCTTTTAGACATTGTGAACTAAAAAACTAAATTTTGAAATCATTCGCAGAATACCTCACCGACTATTTGGATGGTGCCAGTAACAGCAACATCAAAAAGGGAAAAGCACTATACCAGAAGTTTTGGCGTGAGTCTTGGAATCCTACAAACAATAATGGGCTATTTTGCCTGAATGTGCACAGCGAAAGCTTTCATGGATATTACGAAGTTACTATTGATGTGATTGACGAATATCCCAGCATTTTCTGTGAATGCCCCGCGTGGGAAAACCAGGACGAATGTAAGCATTGCTTGGCCGCAGTTTTTTGGTGCTTGGATAATCCGGATAGCCTTCCGGTTTTAAGGCGTGCGCACAAGCGGCAATTGCCCTCTAAGTCGGCCGGAAAAATGGTACCGGCCGAGCCCGGGGCAATGCTATACACCGAGGTGGAAATGAGGGGTAACCTAAGTTCTTGGACATTTGATTCGCTGGCAACTAAACGCAACGGCAACCCATTTGATCCAAGAACGATTTTGGTTTCCGAATTAGCGCCTTCGCTGCAGTTCAAATTCAAAAAGTCGGCCAAAGAGTTTTTTGACATCTCGATAGAATACAATTTGAAAGATAGTTTCCGAACGGGCTGTTCTTGTGGGCATAACAATAGACCACAGCACTTTTGTGAACATATCCATGCCGCCTTTCAATATGTTTCCTACCATATTGGAGATACTTTCTTTCTCAGCTATAAAGATTT
>DHLV01000193.1:1665-8911 GCA_002405445.1 Flammeovirgaceae bacterium UBA4659
CCCGGAAGCAGCGGCATTCAAATGGGGGATAAACTTTTCAGGAGATTTAATTTTGAGTGAAAAGCCGTCTTTTATTGTATCCAAAGGCGATACCGGTTTTTTCGATCAGTTTAATAAAACCATTCGTTCGGCTGTTTTTTCTTCAAAAGGCAGTTTGCGGCCATTGCTGCCCCGTTCTAAACAAATTGATTTTGAAGTCGGCTTACTTTTCAATTTTGCCAGTACTCGCCACATCGGGTTTGAATTAGAACCCATAGAGATACGCGATAAAAAAGGCATGCTACATTATAAAAAATTGAATGCCAACCACGAAGCAAATTGGGCATTACTCAAACCGCTGGATGATGAACTTTACGAACTGACAACCAACTTGTCTGACAAATGTTTAATCGACTGGATGGCTGGGCAAGGCCGGAAATTTTTTTCACACCACAGCGCCAACCCATGGATCAGGGCGGGATCGGAGGACATAAAGTTCCTCCGCGAAAGATATTATGAACAACTGAAAAAGCACTGGGCTGCCATTGCCAAATGGCCAAACGTGTATTTATTGCTCGACAAAAAATTCAGCAACAAAAGTATAAAGCCTGTTGTGTTAAGCGAGAAGTTTGTCCGTTTGTCATTTAATGTTACCACCGATGACCGCTTTATCACTGTTCACTTCGCTCCGCAGGTTGAAAGCGGAAATGGGACAGGCAGAGAGACCTTATTGTTGCGCCTACTGATATATTTAGTTGACGACACGCTTTATCTTCCTGCCAAAGCAGAAGATCTGGTGGTGATGCAACTATTCGAAAATGGATTCTTGAAATTCTCAAAAGACGACAGGCGTGCAGTTTTTACCACCGTCATTGCCTCGCTCATGGAACGCTACGAAGTTAGCCTGCCCGCTGATTTCAACATTCGGCACGTGAGCACAAACCCATTGCCCCAACTCAACTTGGGCGAACTGAATGAGCAAAGCCTAATGCTTTATCCAAAATTTTTGTATGACACTACGCTATTGGACGCAAGTCCATCCAAGACGGAAATAACTGAAGATGAAACAGGTTTTAAATTGATTGAACGCAAGCCCGACCAAGAAAAGGTTTTTTTTGATTTCGTTCGACAGCTACATCCTAAGTTTGCACAACAACGCAACAATCCCTACTTCTACCTTCCGTTTGCCGAGGTAATGCGCGGCAATTGGTTTTTAAAAGCAATTCAAGCAGTGCAAGATGCAGGTTATGGTGTGTACGGCTTGCAAGAACTTAAGCACTTTCGCTACAATACAAATAAGCCCATTTGGCAGATGAAAGCTGGCAGTGGCAACGATTGGTTTGATCTGTCCATCGAAATTGTATGGGGCAACCTTTCCGTTCCGCTGAAAGACATACGTAAAGCGATTGCAACGCAACAAACCACGGTGCTGTTAGACGATGGAACACTTGGGTTATTGCCCGAGGAATGGATTAAGCAGTATGGCCTCATACTCAAAATGGGTGAAGAGAAAAACGGTAGTTTGCGCATCAATAAGCGGCAGTTCGGTTTACTGGATGACTTAGCGGCACAGCTAAACAACCACGAAGTAGTAAATGAAATTAAAGCGAGAAAAGAAAAGCTAACTCTTTTAGACAAACATCAGGCCACGGCACTCTCGCACGAAATAAAAGCCAATTTGCGACCCTATCAGTTGAGCGGCTTCAATTGGCTGCAAACACTAGATGAATTAGGCTGGGGCGGCTGCCTTGCCGATGATATGGGCTTGGGCAAAACACTTCAAACCATTTCCTTTCTACAATTCTTAAAGGAAAAATATGCGGGCAGTACACACTTAGTAATTTGCCCCACATCGTTAATCTACAATTGGAAAAATGAAATTGACAAGTTTTGCCCCACTCTTAAATATCACATTTATTACGGGCAATTGCGCGAGCTGGGTGACGAGCATTTTGAATTGTATGACGTAGTTATTTCCAGCTATGGTGTGGTGCGCAATGATATTGAAACCATGGCGAAATTTAGTTGGCACTACGTGATTTTGGACGAAAGCCAATCCATTAAAAACCCAGATGCCATTACGACCAGAGCAGTTAGCTTACTTCCCTCTAAAAACAAGTTAGCACTCAGCGGCACACCCGTACAAAATAATACTTACGACCTCTATGCCCAATTCAATTTTATTAATCCCGGCCTGTTGGGTACCCGCGATTTTTTCCGCAACGAATTTGCCAACCCTATCGACAAACAGGGCGACAAAGTGAAGACGCACCAGTTGCGCAAAATAATTTACCCTTTTCTACTCAGGCGCACCAAAGACCAAGTAGCACCCGACCTGCCCGATAAGACGGAAATTATTTTGTGGTGCGAAATGGGCCGTGAGCAACGCAGTATTTATGAAAGCTACCGTAAGTACTACCGCGATGTGATACTAAAAAAAATTGATGATGTCGGTATGAACAAAGCGGGCATGTACGTGCTGGAGGGGTTGCTGCGCCTACGCCAAATTTGTGACCATCCGAAATTGGTGAAAGACCAAGAGACTAATATTGAAGAATCTGTAAAAACCGAAGAACTAGTGCGCGAAGTGGAAGAAGGCACCGGGCAGCATAAAATTCTTATTTTCTCGCAGTTTGTGGAAATGCTGCAGATCATAAAAATGGAACTTGCGAAAAAGGCTATAAAGTATTCCTACTTAGACGGTGCTACTTCTACTACCGATCGACAAAAGGAAGTGGAACGTTTTCAGCGTGATGAATCTGTAAAGGTTTTTTTGATCTCGCTCAAGGCAGGAGGCGTAGGCCTTAACCTTACCGCTGCCGATTATGTTTATATCGTTGATCCTTGGTGGAACCCAGCCGCAGAGCAGCAAGCCATCGACCGCACCCATCGCATTGGGCAAACGCGAAAAATATTCGCCTATAAAATGATCTGCAAAGACTCGGTGGAAGAAAAAATATTAAAACTTCAAGAGAAGAAAAAGTCATTGACAGACGAATTGGTAAGTGAAGATGCCGGCTTCGTTAAAAAACTGACGCGCGATGATATTGCATTTTTGCTGAGTTGACACCCTGACTGATCCGAAAATTATCGTTGAAGGTTCATAACAGCAATGCACTGTCACCGATTTCCCAACGCCATCATCGCCTTCGCAAAATTTTCCTTTATGATTTTCCCTTCGCGGTGATGCCCGTCTTTCACCACCCACTTACCATTGACCAGTGTACCAATGTTGCGATTTGAATCGCCAGTAAAAACAATCGTAGCCAATCTGTTTTTTTCTGAAGTAGCAGCAGGCAAATGAGATAGAGAACTGTACACGATTGCATCCAATGGCTGTCCAATCTCAAAATGATTTGAAGCGTTCACTCCCATCGCCATACGGCCGCGCACAATTTCTTCGTTTACCATGTAAGCGGCTGCATCACCTTCAAAAGTATTGCGTTGGTGCGTTACTAATCTTTGTCGGTAGTCAATCATGCGAAATTCTTCCAACGGGTTGATGCCAATATGGCTGTCTGTGCCAATGCACCAATGTCCTCCCAGCTTCACATACTCTTTCATCCGGAAAATGCCATCGCCCAAGTTGCCCTCGGTAGACGGGCACAGTACCACCGTGGCCTGCGACTTTGCCAAGGCATTTAGTTCCGAGTCATCAAGATGCGTGGAATGAATCAAATTGAAACGCGCATCTACGGGTAAATTTTCCAGTAACCATTGCATAGGCCGCTGGCCGCAAAATGCGAGGCAATCGTCCACTTCTTGTTTTTGTTCTGCCACGTGGAGGTGAAACGGAAGTGTTTTGGGCGCCTGCTGATATGTTCTTGTGATATCTTCAAAATCTACCGCACGCAAAGAATGCACACTGATACCTAACCATGCGTGCGAATTCTTCTTTACTACATCAGCACTGGCATCCACTAATTTCAAGTAGTCGTCAACTGTTTTTGAGATAAATCGTTTTTGCCGCTCTTGCGGAGGGAGACCAAATCCACCTTTTTGATAAAACACAGGGATGAGTGTGATCTTAATACCTGCACGTTGGGCTGCGCTCACCATGCGCTCGCCCATTTCAGCTAAATGTGCGTAGGGCTTGCCCTCTTTATCGTGATGCAGGTAGTGGAACTCTGCCACATGCGTGTAGCCAAGCCTTACCATTTCTGCATACAAGATGGCCGCCACGTGTTCTGCCTGATCGGGATTTAAAGACAATGCACATTTGTACATCTCTTCGCGCCAAGTCCAAAAGTCATCGTGCGTGCCGGTGGGGTGGCTCTCGGCTAGGCCCGCCATGGCATATTGAAAAGCATGCGAGTGACCGTTTTGAAACCCGGGCACCGCAAAGCCCTGAACTGCCTCAAAAGCAAGTGATTGATTGGGCGCTTGTGCAGATATGTATTGAATGGTGCCACGCTCGTCTACGCCTACGTAGGCTGGCGACAGCCATCCCTCCTTTTGCAATAGTGAATCGAAGCGGTAGTAATGCATAGATTTTTGAGTTATTTCCCTCATTGGTCATGGCAGGGGTGAGGGCGTCAGTGCAACAATCAACTCCTCAAAATTCTTCCTGAGCAAATGCCTCACTTTTTCAGCTCTTATTGACTCATACTTCTTTTCCGCATCATCCATGTAATTCACCTTGCTCATTTCTAACTGGAGCGCATGGAAATGATTAATGGGTTTTCCATAAGCTCGTGTGATGTAACCGCCCTTAAAGGGGTCGTTATGTTGCAACTTGTAATTTGCAGCCGACAGATTTTTAAGTGATGTTTCGATCAATGCCTTTGAACATGAAGTTTCATCTGCATCACCTAAAATCAAATCCGGAAATTTTTCTTTGCGAATGGTAGGCACGTACTGCCGAATGGAGTGGCAATCCCACAATAAAACACAACCAAATTGCGCATGGATTTTTTTCAGTAGCTCTTGCAATTTCTGATGATAGGGCCAGTAGTATTTTTCAACCCTGCGTGCGACTTCTTCCGTTGCTACTTCTGTTCGGTTATCTACATAAATCGGGTTGCCCAAAAAATCGGTAGTGGGGCAAAGGGCGGTAATGATGCGGCCGTCCGAATATAAGGGTTTGCTTTGTGGGTCGCGGTTGAGGTCAATCACCCAACGACTGTATTGAGCAGTAATCATGGTGATACCCATCGAAGGCGCAAAATCGTAGAGTTTATCTACAAACCAATCCGTATCGTCTGGGGCAAGAGCCAATTCAGGCACGTATTGTTCAATCAATTCAGAAGGAAACAAGGTGCCGCAGTGTGGAACGCTAATTACAATGGGTACTTGAGGAGCTGTGGGTTCAATGATTTGATAGCCCACCATTTATTTTCTTCTTTTTTCGTTTTCGAGTTTCTCCGCTCGAAGGGTTGCTTCTTTGGCCATCATTTGTGCAAGTTTATGGGCTTCTTGCGCTCTCTTCATTTCAATCTCGGCCTGATTCCGACATTCCGCTGCTGCTTTCGTTTGTTCGATCGCAATTTCCGCTTGCTTTTTCGCTTCTAGGTTTTGAATTAAACCATATAGGAAAAACGTAACGCACAAAAAAGAGAGCACAGCAATAATGATATTCTTTTTCATATTTGCGAAGTTTATTTTCTCATTTTCATTGCTTCCATTCTGGCAGCGCGTGCGTCTTCGAGAGCCATTTGTAACTGTTGATTGAGCTCCACCAGTGTATGGTCTCTTGCTTCAAATTGTTTTCTTGCGTTGTTATATTCTTCCCGACATTTGACTGCTCTTTCCATATTTTCGCCAGCCATCTTAACATAGTTTTGGGCAATTTGCACCTGTATGTACACAAACACCGATAAGACGGAACAAATTACTATTAACGCTGCAATTGCAATATTCTTGCTCATATCAATTGATAGTGTCTGATTTTTTCTTTCTCTTCTTTTTCTTTTTGTCGAGAGCGCTGAGCTGCTCGTTCAGTAATTTAATTTCCTGCTGTGCTGCTTTTAATTGTTGCACGGTGAGGCGGGTGCGCAGTTGGTCTTTCTCCACAAATCGCTTGTACTCTGCTTTGTAATCGATCATCATTTCCCTTTTAGCCATCATCACCCTCCGGTACGATTCATCAATGCGCTGGGGCGTAATCACACCCTTCGCCACCGCATCTTTGACGGTAGCAAAAATCAACTCTACCTTCCGCTTCTGACTACCGGGCACATTGTTGGCAAAACACATAATGTCAACACCTGCCTGAATAGCCATGATGATGGATTGCTCAAACCCATACTGTTTGCTGATGGCTTCCATCTGCATGTCATCAGAAAATACCACGCCTTTGTAGCCCAAGCGGTTTCGTAAAATGCCCTGCAAAATATCTTGCGAAAGCGTGCCGGGGTTGCCGTTCTTGTCTAATTTTTTATTCACAATGTGGGCGGTCATTACGCCATCAGCATAACCAGAATCAATCAGTACCTTGTAGGGCTTTAACTCACGCTCGCTCCACGAATTGGTAACATCGGCAACGCCAAAATGTGTGTCGGTGGTAGAACTGCCGTGGCCGGGAAAATGTTTCAAAACGGTGATGACGCCATACCTGCGGTGCGCTTTCACAAATTCTTTGGCGAACAGGGCCACGCTGTCTTCATTGGCAGAGTAAGCGCGCTCCCTCTTTACTATCACGGGGTTGGTGGGCTCTATCGCCACGTCTACCACCGGCCCAAAATTAACATTGATCCCCAATCCTGCCAGCGTGGCTGCTGTGGCATCGGCATAAAAGCGAACAGAGTCCAATGACTTTGAACTGCCCGTGGCGGCAGCAGTAATAGATCGCGTAAAGCCATATTTTTCTTTCAACCGATTCACCTGGCCCCCCTCCTGATCAATCGCCACAAACAACGGAATGGGTGCCACCTTTTTATAGCTCCAGATGATTTTTTTCAAATCCGCGAAAGCGTTGGGCTTTTTGGGTACGTTCTTTTCAAACAAAATGATGGTGCCCACGCGGCCGCTGCGCACCTCGTCCATCACCAGCGTATCGGTGCTGGCACGGGGTATGCCAATCAAAATCATTTGCCCGATTTTGATATCCAGGCTATCGGGGGGTTGCGCAAATGAAGGGGATGAAAAACAAACGGCCATCAAAAGGCAAAAAACGAAACTTTTTGTCATGCGCGAAGCTATAAAATTTAATCGAGCGAATAAAAAAGCCTTGGCTGCACGGCCAAGGCTTCGTAATTAAAACCGTAAAAGACCTAGTGTTTGATTACGATTTGACTTTGGGTTGTCCTGAGTTCCTCGGTTTTTTGTG
>DHLV01000089.1:0-2427 GCA_002405445.1 Flammeovirgaceae bacterium UBA4659
TAATCCACCTCTGCCTCTCCTGCGTTGGTTAGTGACCTCTGAAAGCAAGCAATTCTTTGGTGTGACGGTTTGTTAGCCAATAGCAAAATTGTGGTGCATTGCCCAAGGCCGTAGCTGAGAAACAAGAAAGATTTTTTGCATCTTTCGAAAGCATAACCAAAACGGAAATGGGTAATCGCAGGACTTTTTTACGCACAACCTCACTAGCGGCAATCGGATCCATGATGTTGGATCACACCGAGTTGTTTGCGCTTGAAAATCAGCCGGTGGCATTTGACTTGCATTGCCACCCCTCCATGTTTTTTGCGTCAGGCACAACGCTATATAAAGGGGATGAGCATTTTACAAAAAGTATTGAGCAAATGAAAAGTGCCGGCCTGTGCGGGGCATTTTTCAGCTTGGTAGGTGATGCCCCACTGATTGAGATAACACCTGCCGGCATCAAGCCAAAAGGTAGATATCAAAAAGACCTGGGGTTGAACGAATATGCGCGGCAAATTGCAATCATCAAGCAACTTTTGTTGAAAAACAATGTGACTGTTGCAAAGCACGTAGATGATTTTTCTGCCCACAATCTGGCTGCCTTTCTATCGATTGAAGGAGGTGACTTATTTGAAGGCAACATGCAGTTGCTCCATACCATGTATGAAGATGGCGTGCGATCAATCCAAATTGTGCATTATGTACCCAACACGTTGGGTGACCTGCAAACTGAAAGTGCGCAGCACAACGGGCTGTCATTGGCAGGTAAGCAACTGGTAAAAAGCATGAATGCACTAAAGATGTTGATCGATGTTGCCCACGCCTCATACGACACGGTGAAAGATGTTGTTGCGCTGACCGATTCACCGATCATACTATCACACTCAATTTTAAAGATGGAAGACAACCGCCCGATTGCGAAGCGCGCGATTTCAATAGATCATGCCAAGGCGGTGGCCTCAGTAGGTGGTGTGATTGGGGCATGGCCCAGTGGCTTCAATAAGAGCTTTGACGAATATGTAGACAATGTAAAGAGGTTGGTTGATGTTGTGGGTATCGAGCATGTTGGTATCGGCACTGACATGGATGCAAACTTCAAACCTGTTATCGATACCTATGAACAACTGCCTGCGCTACAAGAACGGCTTTTGGAAAAAGGCTTTTCTAAGTCTGAATCTGAAAAAATCATGGGATTGAATGCCCAACGGGTGATCAAAAAGGTGCTGGGCTAAATGGCCAGCAACAAACCCACGCCAAACAGCAAAACAAATAGAAGTGTGGAAATCGCCATTTGTTTCAAAAATGGATCCAACTCGTGTGATGGCTTTCGCGAAATGGACAAACCATTATTTACCATCAGCGGTGCTGACAGCAGAAATAAAAACTGCCAGGGAGATTGATAGTTCAACACCGTGTAAACCACTGCGGATGCCAACCCCCCAGCGAGCAGCAGCCAATGATATACAATGGCTTGCCCCTTTCCGATCCTCACGGGAATTGAAAACTTACCCGCTGCTTTATCCGATTCAATATCGCGGATATTGTTGATGTTGAGCACGGCAATCGAAAACAGGCCACAGCTCATCGCGGGCAATACTTCACGCCATGTAAACGACTGCGTAAACAAAAAGTAGGAGCCCATTACGCCCACCAATCCAAAAAAAATCAAAACAGAGACATCGCCCAAACCGATATAGCCATACGGTTTTTTGCCCACCGTATAACCAATGGCGGCCAAAATGCTCAACAAACCCAAACCAAAAAAAGTGATGAAACCCCTCCAGTTGGTGCCGAAGGAGACCCAAAGTAAAAGAAGGCCGCTTGTTAAACTAAGAAGCACAAAAACAATCACGGCATTGCGCATGCTCACTAAAGAGATGGCGCCAGACTGCACGGCACGCTTGGGTCCTTGGCGACCCGCATGATCAGCCCCGTTTATCGAATCGCCATAATCGTTGGCTAAGTTTGAGAGTATTTGTAAAAAAATGGTCGTAATGCAACACAATGCGAAAATGCTTCCATCAAACTTATTCGCATACGCAGCTAAAAAACCAGCCATGCCAATACAGGAAAGCGACAGCGGTAAAGTGCGTAATCGGAAAGCAGAGAGCCAGGCTTTTGTATTCATTGATTTCAGTAGCACAAATATACTAACGGAATCAACAGACCTCTCGAATGACAAAAGTTTGTTTATTAAACGTAATGCAATCGCCCCGTTTCTTGCCCATCATCATTTGACCGATGGGCGAAGCGGTAGAAATTGCTAAACACTCAATGCCATTAAATGCAAGTTTGCCTGCCGCCACACTAACGAAATAATGAGCTTGATCGGTTTGAACCAAGCTTCCTATTTCTACTGTCTTGCAAATCTTGTCGGGGCTAATTCGGTCGAAAGCTTCGCGCAATTTCAATGCCTCAGCCACTTGTGTTGCGGCTCTGTCGCGC
>DHLV01000089.1:2585-2887 GCA_002405445.1 Flammeovirgaceae bacterium UBA4659
CTAGTTGTGCCATCGCCCGACCCGTTTCATACTTATCGCCTGCGCTGCTCTTGTCTTCTTGGTTGGCCGATGCCTGTGCTTCGTTCATGGCAGCTTGTGCAGATAGCAATCTCTCTTCAATCACCTTCTTGCAAGCGCGATAGACCAAAGACTTTAGTTGGGTTGGGGTCATATCAAATCCCCAGCATCGATTTCAATTTCACATATCCAGTTTTGCTTACAGGTATTTGCACGCCCGTGCGCAAAATTGCTAGGTGAGTTTCTTTTTGATACGGTTCAATTTTGGTGATTTGATTGATTTG
>DHLV01000089.1:3103-5106 GCA_002405445.1 Flammeovirgaceae bacterium UBA4659
TTGTTTTTCAAGAATGAACCTTCGGCCGTAACTACCTTCACATAATCATCATCGGCTTCTAAATATTGAATGTCGTGCACGGGAATGATTTTTACTTTGCTGCCTGTTTTCACCACCACACGGTTTTGTTGTGCGGTAGTAGCCGACATGGTATTGAGTACACTCTCCACTTGCTGTGGGGCCGTGGGCGCTACCTTGCTTTTCCATTTCAACACTGCTTCGCGAAAGCGTTCCTCAGGAACTGGCTTTAACAAATAATCAACTGCATTGGCTTCAAAAGCTTTGATGGCATATGAATCATAAGCTGTAATAAAAATGACAGAAGGTTTCGCATCGACCAACTCCAACATCTCAAAGCCATTGATTTTGGGCATTTGAATATCCAAAAAAATCAAGTCGGGCTTATGTTCTTGAATCGCCTTGACACCTTCAAAGCCATCGCCACATTCTTGCACTACTTCGATTTCTTCAAAATACTTCAGATACGCCTTGATGATTTCGCGGGCAAGCGGTTCGTCATCGATGAGGATTACTTTGGTCATGGGTGAAAAGTTGCTGCTAATTCGAAAACATTTTTTTAAATTGATACTGGATTCCGGATGCTAGATTTTTTGTGCCTAGTGACCAGCATCTAGGATCAAGTTGCGAGCATTTCCGGCAAAATCAATCTTACAATAAATATATTTTCTTCGATGCGTGTAGTTAACAAATCGTTGCGGGAATAGAGCAGATACAACCTGCGTTTCAATCCGCTCAAACCAAAACCGCTTCCCTCAGAGGGCTGCATGTCAGCATCAAAAGGGTTCGAAATCTCAACCAACAACGAATCTCCTTCGCGCTGGGTGTGCAAGTTAATAACCACTTTGTCGGTAGTGCCATACAATCCGAACTTGATGGCGTTTTCTACCAACGGTTGCAGCAACAAAGGTGGGATGAGCCACATCTGTATTTGCTGATCGAAATCCATTTGCACTTCCAAGCGATGCCCAAAACGCACCTTCTCAATTGACAAATACAAACGCAGATAGTCCGCTTCCTGCGCCAGTGTAATCCACTGCTCATCAGCACGCCTTAATGTGGCGCGCAGAAAATCAGACAGTTGTTGCACCATCTCACGAGCTTTGGGCGGTTGTACCAAAATCAACGCATTGATGGAATTCAAACTGTTGAACAAAAAATGAGGTTGCAATTGTAATTGTAGTTTTTGCAGTTCTGCCTCGCGCGCCATGCTGCTCGTGACAGCAGACTGCCGCTGGGCATCCTCTAATTCTTTGATGCGACTATAAAAAATGAATGCTGCGCTCGCAATTACAGTTATGGCAATTCCGATAAAAATTCGGATGGGGGCGGATCGTCTCAAAAACTCTAAGTACACTTCGTTCCCCTTTCCATAGTATTCAAAAGCCGGATAAGTGAGTTGAAACAACACCATGCTTAACGCGATGGCCACCAAACCAGCGAAAAGAAATTTGTCGCGTGTTGGCGTGTATCGACTCAACACGGCTCCGAGCACAGCTACACTTATCACAATGGCTGACACCGTTGCCAATGAATCCAATACAGCCAATTTTAAATCAAAACCAAACCACGTTGCCAACAACCATATTTGAAAAAACACTGTTGCCAAAACCACAAGTACAATTGGCATTGATTTTTCTATTCGGGATTTCAATGGCATAGTCAAACTTTGGTTTGGGCAACACACATAGCTGCTTTCGCAGAAATTGACGCAAGATACTCCTTCACATCATTAGGTTCTTGAGTGGTAGAATAAATTTCACCGCCATCTTCCAATGAAGGAAGCTGAATTAATTCCGTCACCTCCACAAATCTCCAAATTACTTTTTCGTTTTTGGTGTTTTGTAGGTGTTGCTCCAGCAACCGCCCCACAATACTCGCCTTCTCACGCGCCCAAGCATATTCATCCGCAAGAATCAGCCGCAATTGCTCATAAAATTTCGGAGTGTGGTTGCCGCTGCCACTGATGATTTGATACACCTTTT
>DHLV01000017.1:0-2831 GCA_002405445.1 Flammeovirgaceae bacterium UBA4659
GAAAAAAAGGGCTGCCTTTTTAGCGGTCATAGATAGCGGCTCAAGATATACACGTAACACCCTGCACACACGCCTTGAACGGTTCCCCAGGCAACGTCAACGAGGGATATCCACAGCGGCCACCCTTTCACGAACGACAGATTGGTAAAATCGTAACACACATAAAAAGCAAATCCTACAAATGCGCCCAAACGCAATGATGTGAGGAACCTGTTTTCAAGTTGAAGCCCCAACATGATCACCAGCGTAAGGGTCAATGAGATGACCAGTTGTGCCATCAGCCCGTGCGGAATATTGAAAGTGATTTTTCCGTCTGCATCCAGATTTGACAGGTAGCCCAATGCTTTTCGATACCACGGAGAGGCGACCACCCCCAGCCACAAGAAATCGAGCAGCACAAACAACACGGCTGACACCAGCGCAATCTTGATAAACTTGATTGTAAATATGAAATTCATTGCAGCAGCGATTTAAGTTTTGCAAGTTCCGTTTTGTTCTTGTCGGATTGAATGTTATTGACAATCCCCTCTTTTTCCCGTGTTGTCAGTCGCCAACTCAGTGAAGCCCTGGCATTGTTCTGCCTGATGCTGTCCATGCCCTGCAACAAGTCTATATATTTTTCGGCCTGGTATTGGATATCCACACGGTCGATGGGTGCACCAAGCCAATCGTGAGCATGTCCCAGCAACAAATCCCCGTTGATGTCTTGGAAGTTTTCGAAGTTATTATATACAGAACTGATGGGCTGCGTGAGGGCGTCTAAAATAGTCTGCCCCATTTTGGGTTGCACATCAGGCACCTTGGGCGAATCCCGAATGGATACCACCACCACTCCGCCCGTGTGTGTGCTGATCCATTCTTTGAAAGCATACATGAAACGCACCGCGTCAATGATTCCAAAGTTATCGGATATACCTGCGTCCATCATTTCAATCGGAGGATCGGTTGGCAATGTTGTATTGGGTGTGATGTAGGGGAACGTGGCACTCATCCGTAGGGCTGACAAAAATCTGAGGTTGGGCGCACCCTGCTCCTTGAAAAAGCGCTGAAAGTCAACACCACTGTATTTTTCGAGTGCGTAGTCATTAAAATTCTCCAGTTCCGCATTCATAAAGCTCACTGGGCGCGAGGCGATGTAGATCTTTCTGCCATCGTTCACCACAGTGGGCGTCAGTATCACCATTGGCACAAGTCCCTGCGCCTCATATTGATTGTAGTACGATATCGTATGATCCATCAATTGCTCGGTAATCTTGTTCAACTGATCTTCAAATGTGTAAGCGCGGTCTCTTCGGTATTGCTTATCTCCATATTCAAATTCGGTAAACCCTACAAATAAATCGTTGGCGAGCAGACTGAAAATCAACGGGTTCAGGTTGTCGCTGCTCAGCATCTGTCGGTGTAACTTATCATTTGGTGCCACGGGCTCGCCCAGTTTTTGCCTCAGTTTCAGTTCGCGGTAATAGCTGGCACCGATCAACCCCCCAGAGGCACCCGTGATCAAAATCGCATGCTCGGTACTTTTTCCGTTGGTGAATGAATCTGCGGTTTGTAACGCATTAAGCGTCCACAGGGCCGCGCGCTTGCCCCCACCGCTTACACAAAAGAAAACCATCTTGGGCCTGGCATGTTGATCAAACTTTGCCCGCCAGTTGTTCAGTTGCATGACCATCGCCTGTTTATCTTGCCGGATAGCAGCGCTGTCGCTTTGTAAAATCAGCGTATCCGCATCGTATATGGCTGGCGCGCTGTCATAATCCAGTCCAAAAGCCTCATATTTCTTGGTGAAGAAATCCTCGCCCACCAGGTAGTTGATCAATAAGAACACCACCAATCCTGCGGTGGCTGACCACTCGCCAAACCAATAGGCAAACGCACCGAAGGCCATTACCGATATAGTCAGGAAAATCATAAAGCTGGCAGCGGCAGGCAGTTGAAACACCGGATAATCTTTAAACACTCCGAGCACGAGCACAGCAATAAAAATGAATGCTTCGATCACCACCAAATTGAAATGGTTTTGATCAAACACCTGCAAAATGGTGGCTTTGTCATAAAAGCCAACGTCACCCACCTCGTTTACCCGCAGCTTGCTGTCCAAGTAGTTGTCCACCCGCACTTGCTTCTTCCGCGCAATGTCAAGCTTCTTCATGGCGCTGGCTCGGGTCACTGCTACGTTCTGTTTAATTTTCTCATCGATGCGGCAAACAACATACCTGAAAATGTCTTTGTTCGTCAAACGAAAATAAACCGCGAAGAAGACAGTCATAGCCCCGTAGCCAACGAGCAAGCCCCCTATACGCTCAATTAGCTGCGCGGTGGTGCAGTGCTCATTGTTGATTTGGAAGCCAATGATCTGATAAATAAATGTGGCTAAAAACAGCATTGGAATAATGCTGTTGTTAATGACAAATTTCTTGAAAGGTTTGGGCAATGTGCCGACAAACGAAAAACGGTGTCCGTCAGAAATATAGCTGGTGATGTGAAAGGCCATGCTGAACCCGGCCGTCATAAGACCTAGGAAGAAGAAACTGGTAAAGTTGACTTTGTTGAGATACTCCGGGTCGAGGAACAGGTAGGGAATGCCCAGCAACTTGCCAAAACTACCCGTGATCATGGCAAAGAGAATGATCCAGCACAACACTAAAATATGGTTGTGCCGGATGTTATTCAGCAGTAACTGAACAGGGAACGAGTAAAAAAAGCGTGGCCACCAGAGATAGAGTTTGCGAGTCATTTCCCGAAAATAATGTTTTTTCAATAATTTCTCTAGAAGCCATCTCAAAAGCACATCACCATGTCAGGTTCAGCCTGTCGAAACCGGGTTTCAG
>DHLV01000017.1:3000-24853 GCA_002405445.1 Flammeovirgaceae bacterium UBA4659
GCTCAGGCTGACAATTAAAAATTGATTTTTGAGATGGCTTCTAAAAGTTTTGTTTCTCGCTGCAAATTCAACTCTTCGGCCGTACCATGTTGATACCAATTGAATTGTCGGTGTTCCAGCATCCTTAAACAGGCACTGGTTGCCGTCAAATGGTGTTATTCATGCTGTCGTTCAAATTGAATTGTTATATCGGCATGATGTCATCGGCAACGAATACGTGGCGGTCGCTATTGGTTTTCAACTTGCCACCCTCTATCTTGACTCCGTTTGTAAAAAACTCCTTTCTCCCGTGTCTGAAAAACCCTTTCATATCTATCGCTCTTCTGCCGGGTCTGGCAAAACGCGCGTGCTTGCCCGCGAGTACATTCAACTGGCACTCAGGCGGCCGGATTACTTCAAACACATACTGGCCATGACCTTCACCAACAAAAGCACGCAGGAGATGAAGGACCGCATTCTGAAGTACCTGCATGACTTTACCAAAGGCGAAAGCACCGATCTGGCAAACGAAATCATTGGTAACCTGCACGAAGAAGGTTTGACGGTTACACAGGAGCAAATCCGCGAGCGAAGCCAAGCCGTATTAAGAACGTTGCTGCACCGTTATGCAGAATTTTCTGTCAGCACCATCGATGCTTTTTTCCAACGCATCATTCGGGCGTTTACCCGCGATACGAGATTAATGGGCAATTTCCGCCTGGAAGTAGATGACGATTTGGTGATGGAGGAAGTAGTCGATTTACTGATGAACAAACTATCGGCAGACGATGAATTGCGCGGCTGGATTCTTGATTATTGTATCGAAAAGCTGGAGCAAAGTCAACCGTGGGACATTCGCAAGTCTTTAATTTCCTTCGCTGGCTTGCTGAAGTTCGAGTCGTTCAAGTCTATTGAAGACGAGGTATTGGAAGTGACAAAGGACAAAACGTTTTTCCGGCATTTCAAGCAAGAATTGAATAAAACACGGTATTCGTTCGAGAACATTGTTTTTGAACGAGCAAAAGACCTTAGCCGGGAAATTGCCGACCACAACCTGTCGGATGAAGATTTTGCCGAGAAATCGAAAGGGGTTTCGGTTTACATTCGTGCGCTCACAGCAGAAGTAAAGAAGCCAAGCAAAACAGTGCTCGAAATCATTGGCGATCCGGAAAAATGGGCTCAAAAAAAATCTAACTCAAAAGCACTGATTGCATCTCTTGCGCGCCAGCGCTGGCAACCAAAGTTATCTTCTTTGGTCAACTACATCAATGATCATTGGCAGTTGTATCAGTCGGTGATTGTCGTTTCCAAAAATCTCTACTCATTTGGGCTGCTGGCGGATTTGGTTCAAGAGCAACAAAAGTACCTCGTTGACCAAAACCTGATGCTGCTTTCTGACTCTTCTAAGTTTTTAAACAAACTCATCAACAACCAGGACACTTCCTTTTTATACGAAAAGGTCGGCTCCTTCTATCGCCATTACCTGATCGATGAATTTCAAGATACAAGTGGAATGCAGTGGAAGAACTTACTGCCCTTGGTGCAAAACGGGATCGCACAGAATTACAAAAGCTTGATTGTGGGCGATATCAAGCAGTCTATCTACCGTTGGCGCGGTGGTGACCTCTCCATTCTGCAAAACCAAATCAATAACGATGTATCGCCTCTACTCACGCAGGCTCACCACTTGAACACGAACTACCGGAGTGAGGGAAACATCGTTCTGTTTAATAACCTGCTTTTTCAAACTGCTGCAAAGTTGGTGTCCATGCAGGCGGACACCGACTTTCCTACTGAGGCGTACAACCAATTGGCCCAAAAGACTCACCGCACCAATGCCGGTGGATATGTAAACATTGAGTTTTTACCTGATGACACAGAGGAAAAGTTTAAGGAAATATCACTCAGGAAGTTACCCACGCTGGTAGAAGAATTGCAACGCGCTGGCGTGGCCATGCGCGACATTGCTTTTTTGGTGCGCGACCACAAAGACGGTAAAAGGATCGCCACACGTTTTATAGAGTACCGATCAAACGAAGCGAAAGACGGATTTAACTACGAGGTAGTTTCCAATGAATCGTTGTTGCTCTTCAGGGCATCAAGTGTGGTGGTGATTATCAACGCCCTTACCGTTCTGCACAGCCCCACAGACAACATCGCAAGGGCACAACTTGCCTATGAATACCAAAAGCTTTGGCACACACCATCTTTCACAGATTGGAACAACCTGTTTACCTCCATCAAACACGCAGGGTTTGCACAATGGGTGCCAGCCGATTTTGTTCAGCAGCAATCTTACCTGGCTTCACTTTCACTGTTCGAAATGGTGGAAAACATCATTCACATCTTTCATCTTGGTCAATTGAAAGATGAAATTATTTATATACAGACATTTCAGGATTACATTCAGGAATTCAGCAACCGAGAGCAACGCGACCTGGGGGCGTTTTTAGAATGGTGGGAGGAAAACCGTGAAAAGAAGTCGATACAGGTGCCAAGTGGTGTCGATGCTGCACAAATCATCACCATCCACAAATCGAAAGGGCTGCAGTTTCAATATGTTGTGCTGCCATTTTTGAGCTGGGAACTTGAACAGAAAGGCACCGTGGCACCTACATTGTGGGTGCGATCAAATCAACCACCGTTCAAAAATGCCGGAAACATACCCGTGAAATACACGCGCGACCTGTGCGATTCCTTTTTTGAACCATACTACCATGACGAACGTGAGCGGAACTTTCTGGATAACCTGAATTTATTGTATGTCGCTTTTACGCGTGCCGAAGCCGGTTTGATCGCGTATGCATCGGATCCTAAAAAAAAGCAGAATAACACCGTTGGCGATCTGGTGTGGAATGCAATTCATGCCGATCATGACTTGCTGGCGATGTGGAATGCAAACTCAAAAAGGCTTGTACTCGGAAACGTGGCCGCTGCGCCTTCAATCAAACGAACGGAAAGAACCGTCTCGCTTCAACACTATACCGTAACACAGTGGCGACAGCGACTTGCCCTGCGCCAAACAGGTGCTGAGTATTTTCAGGTTACTGACAAGCGAAAAAAAATCAACTACGGCATCATGCTCCACAGTATGTTAGCGAACGTGCAGTATGACGATGGGTGGAAGCAGTTGCTGCAACGGCACAAGCTGGCAGGCACGTTGGCAGATGATGAAGCAGCCGAATTGGATGACATGCTTGATTGGCTGATGCGTGAGCCCCTGCTGCAGTTCTCCTTTGGCCGAGATGCAATCCATAAAACAGAAACCTCCATCTTTACCGGCACAGGCACCGAAAAGCGGATAGACCGTGTGTCAGTGCAAGGGCAAACAGCCTGCGTACTCGACTACAAAACTGGGCAGCACAAAAGTGACGATGAGGAACAGGTAAAAGAATACTGCAATCTGATGGTGAAAATGGGATACACAACAACCACAGGTCTGCTGGTATATTTGAACGAAAAACGGGTGGTGCAGGTATGAAAACTTTTCTGCAAGAGCTTGCAGCATCTATTCAACAAGATTATCCGAATTGGAATGATCTCACGGTTGTTTTCCCAAACCGCAGGGCTGCGTTGTACTTCAAAGAAGAACTGAAAAAAAATCTCTCCTCGCCCCGTTGGGCACCACAAATTATCACAATAGAATCATTCATTTTTGGTTTTTCAGACCTGCAGGTGCCGGATAAGTTTAACCTGATCATGCGGCTGTACCAAAGCTACAAGGCCGTACATCCAAATTGCGAGGGGATCGATAGGTTTTACTTTTGGGGCGAAATGCTGTTGAGAGATTTTGACGAACTCGATAAATACCTGATTGATGCCAAACAATTGTTCCGCGATGTGACCAGCCTGAAAGAACTGGAACAACAATTTGACTACCTCACAGACGAGCAAAAAAAATTCCTACAGGATTTTTGGCAGACAGTTGAATCTTCATCCAATCAAACGAAAGAGAATTTTCTGAAACTGTGGAAAGGATTGTTGCCTGTTTATGAGCATTTTACCAATGCCCTAATGCGCGATGGCCTAGCCTACGAGGGCTTGTTGCAGCGATTGGCTGCACAGCGGCTGACCCGCGAAGAGCCACCGTACCAGCCCGGGCTATTTGTGTTTGCCGGATTTTACGCGTTGACGAAGGCAGAGGAGCAAATAGTAAGCTGGTTTGTACAAAACTGTGCAGCAAAAGTGATGTGGGATGCGGATGCATTTTATGTAGAAAAGGAATACCGTGAGGCAGGGGATTTTTTCAGACTGTACAAGAATCATCCCGTTTTGGGTAAAACATTTCCAGCTTCTTTTCCGACACATTTCGATCGTTCAAAAAAAATTAACATTCACGGAGTGCCGCAAAAAAACGGACAACCCAAGCTGCTCGCCCAAATACTAAACGACATCTCTCCTGAACAGGAAGAAAAAACCGTGATCGTTTTACCAGACGAAAGCATGTTGCTGCCGGTACTCTACTCGTTGCCGCCCCACTTGAAAGCTGTCAACGTAACAATGGGCTACCCATTGATTAACACACCGCTGTACTCTTTGCTGGATTTTGTCTTTGAATTGCATCTGACCAAACGCAAAGATGAATTCTTTTACCGTCCGGTGCTGGCGTTGCTCAACCACCCTTATTTAAAAAGTGCAGAAGCCGAAACAGTGAATGCCATCCAATGCGAAATCAAAGAAGGGAATCGTATCTTGTTAACCGAAGCATATTTTGCAGGCCGCACTAAATTGGTTTCGACAATATTTCGCAATGTCACTGCTGACGGCTTCATAGATTATCTGCTGGATTTGATTATCGCCATCGTCCACTTACCCCATGTCAATTTATTTGAAACGGAGTTTGCTTTTCAGTTCCACAGACTCATCACCAAGCTGAAGGATCTTACAGCAACTGAATCGTTAGGCTTGGATATGTTGCAGCGATTGTATCGCCAAATGATGCGTACGGAAAAAGTTTCATTCCTGGGTGAACCCATGAAGGGTATCCAAATCATGGGAGTGTTAGAAACGCGCAACCTGGATTTTGAAAATGTTTTTGTGCTGTCGTTGAACGAAGGACAATGGCCCGCTGCGGCCAGGCAAGGTTCATACATTACCTATTCGGTGCGCAGGGCTTACGGCTTGCCTGCGTTCCAGCAGCAAGATGCGTTGTATGCGTATCTGTTTTATCGGTTACTGCAACGCGCGCAGTCGGCACACTTATTCTATAATACCGAGCCGGGTATCTTGAGTGCAGGCGAAATGAGTCGCTACCTCAACCAAATCATTTATGACACGGACTGGCCTTACGAGAAAGATATCTTGTACAGTTCGGTTTCCATCAAGCCTCCACAACCCATCGTGATCCCCAAAGATGCATCGGTAATGGAGCGCTTGGCCCTGTTTGAAAGCAAAGTGCTTACACCTTCGGCCTTGAAAAACTATTTGGATTGTTCGTTGATGTTCTATTTCAAAAATTTGGTAGGACTGCGGGAGCCCAATGAAGTGGAGGAAACAGCCAATGCCCGTGTGGTCGGGAACTTTTTCCACACGGTGATGGAATTCTTTTATGTAGATCTGAAGCCGAAAAGAGGCGAGTGGCATATAGAAGAAAAAGATTTTGATAACCTTTCGGCCAAAATTGACGCGCTGATTGAACGCGCCTATCGAAAACAATTTAGCATTACCGACAACCGGGAGGTTGTTTACGAGGGGCAGCAACTGGTGGTCAATGAGGTGGTAAAGCGTATGGCTTTAAACGTACTGGCCCGCGACAAAGCACATGCCCCCTTTTTGATTGTTGTGCTGGAGGCTGATGGATACAACTTCAAGTTTCAAGTGACGTCCGATTTACAAGTGACATTGGGAGGTAAAATCGACCGTGTAGATAAAAAGGGAAGCCACGTACGCATTATCGACTACAAAACGGGTGGTGATACCAATACGTTCGATTCCATCGAGTCACTTTTTGACCGCCATTCAAGTAAGCGAAACAAGTCAGCATTTCAAGCCATGATGTACGCATGGATTTTTGCGCGAAAGAACAAAGGTACTTATCAGTTGCAGCCGGGGTTACTCAACCGTAAAGATTTGTTCAATTCAAGTTTTGAGTATGGCCTGAAACTGGATAAGCATTTGTTGGCCGATGTGACCGGGTTGCTGCCCGCGTTTGAAGAAGGTTTAGCCAGACTGCTACAAGAGATCTATGACAAGCAATTGCCATTTGTTCAAACAGACGACACCAAGAAGTGCCGGGATTGTTCTTTTAAGGATATTTGTGGGAGGTAGACCTCCAATCGGTATGGCATCGTTTGTTCGCTGTTCAGGCATGAGATGATTACCCCATCAAAATAATAGATTAATTTTGCCCACTTTTTGAAGTATGGAAAAAAATTCTGGCAGGTTTTGGGCACTCACACCATTATTGACATTCATCCTCGTTTACCTGGGCACATCATTGGCACTGCATGATTTTTACAAAATGCCGGTTCTGGTGGCGTTCGTGTTCTCAGCGATTGTCGGGTTTGTACTCTATCCGAAGTTCACCTTCCATCAAAAGATTGAGGAATTCAGCAAAGGCGCAGGTGACTCGGGCATCATGCTCATGATCCTTATCTTCTTGCTGGCGGGGGCTTTTGCGGAAATCAGTAAAAGCATTGGTGCGGTGCATTCCACCATCAACTTTGCGTTGAGCTATGTGTCCCCGCGTTTACTGATCGGTGGCTTATTCTTAACAGCATGTTTCATTTCGTTGTCGCTGGGTACTTCTGTGGGCACTGTAGTAGCACTGGCGCCCATTGCTTCCGGCATTAACGATTCTGTACCCGGCACGCTCGCGGTCAGTTTAGCCGCAGTTGTGGGCGGTGCCATGTTTGGCGATAATTTGAGCATGATTTCAGATACCACCATTGCCGCTACCCGAACGCAGGGAGTGGAGATGCGTGCCAAGTTCAAAGTCAACTTTTGGATAGCCCTGCCGCCAGCGATTGTTACATTCTTGCTCTACGCCTTTACCATCGATTTACCTGTGCAAGTTTCCGCCACTTACGATTATTCATCAATAAAAATTGTGCCTTATCTGTTCATTTTTGTCGCAGCGTTGTTGGGCATGAATGTTATTTGGGTTTTGATCTCAGGCATCGCCCTCGCCATGCTCATCGGTTTTACGGTTAGCGATTTGTCGCTGTGGCCGATGATTGGTGCATTGAACTCTGGTATGGCCTCAATGTTTGAACTAAGCCTCACGTGTATTGTGATTGGCGGAATTGTCGGACTGATCCAATACTATGGCGGAATCGATTACATCTTGCACCACATATCGAGGCATGTCAAAACGAAAATAGGTGGTGAGATCGGCATTGCATCACTGACTGCATTGGTGAATGCTACGCTGGCAAACAACACCATCACCATTTTGATTGTTGGACCGCTCGCAAAAAATATTGCCGACAAAAATCAGATTGACCCGCGCAGGAGCGCAAGCATTTTGGACACCATTTCTTGTTTTGTGCAAGGTCTGCTTCCGTATGGGGCGCAGATGCTTGCTGCCCTCGCAGTGGCAAAGCAATCAATAGGGCCGTTGGATATCATGTCTCACTTGTACTACCCGTATCTATTGGGTTTGAGTACTCTTGTTTTTATCATCGTGCAAAGAAAATGATAACAACTCAAAAAAATGTACGTCACCAACACCGACTTCACCAGAAAGTGTCAACGTTTTTCAACTTCGGCTTTTCCTGAGAGGACCCCTCACCGCCTGTGCGTTCCACGGGTCTTCGGGCCAGTGGTGCCTCGGGTAACGCATCCGCAGTTCTTTGCGAACCTCGTGGTAAGTAGTATTCCAAAAACTTTTCAGATCTTGTGTAACTTGCACGGGTTTATAGCCGGGTGAAAGCAAATGCAACATCACCGGGTTGTGCCCCTCGTTGACAGTTGGCGTTTCGAGCATGCCAAACATTTCCTGCAAGCGCACTTCGATGAACGGTGTGCCGCCATGGGCATCATATTGAATTTTGATCAATGAGCCGCTAGGCACCTTCAATTGCGTGGGTGCCCATTCATTTAACTTTTGATTCAAGTCCCAGGGTAAGATCGTCTGCAACATTGCGTGTAAATCCAACCGTTGTAACTCAGCCCGCCTCGTTAACCCTCGTAAGAACGGGGCCAGCCACTCGCCTGCTGCTGCAATCAGGTGGGAGTCTTCAACCGGTGGCCAACTTTCATTTGGGCGCCACTTGGCGAGGCTGATCACACGCGCCTGCCATGCGCGCTCCGCATCACCCCAGCCCAGCAACCGAAGTCCCTCCTGTTGCAATACACCAAGCAACACTTTGACTTTCTGTTCCTCTGAAATGGTTGCAAGCGGCTTACGAGCGATCACTAAGGCACCAATACGTTCTTCGCGGGTAGCCACCACCATGCCGCGGTCGTCATCCCACCTCACTACGTCAGTCGTCTTTGATTTGTACAAGAGGTCGTCCACATGCACAGGGGCTGCAGAAAATATTTTGCCTTCATGCTGGCCTGCATCAAGTTGGGCAATGCAGAGCCACTCTTCTTTGTGCAGCAAGTCGTGATCGGTCAGTCGAGCCACACGGCCATTTGCCAACTTATACCGATTACCATGCTTTTCCAGTTGCTGGGCAATTCTTTCAGGGTACGCATCCATTAACAGGCGGCCTACGTCAGTGGCCACAACGGGTGCATCTTCCGCTGCTGCATTCAGCAGCCTGCGCCACACGGTTGCCAATTTTTCGATCCGCTGCAAAACATTTTTTTCGCCAAGAACTTTGTCGCCTTTTCGCCATTTTCGCAATAGTTCCACACGCAGCGTCAAGTCAGCTCCTTTTTCCTTTGGCAGTGGATCGCGCTCTTCAATAAGTGCTGCCACATCTGCTGCAAGGGCACGTTGCGTTGCAGCTAACAGCATGTGGGCTATGCGCGGGTGAGTAGGTAACTTCAGCATTTGCTTTCCACGCGAGGTGATCTTACTCCCGTCCAATGCTTCCAGGCTTTCCAACAATTGTTGCGCCTGCGCTACAGCACCTTTGGGTGGTGGGTTTACCCAGGTGAGTTCATCCAAATCGCTCACGCCCCAGTTTGCCAATTCCAATACCAACGTTGCCAAATCGGCTTCTTGCATTTCGGGTGTACGGGTTGGTTGAAGGTGCTGGTGCGCGCCCTCGGCCCAAAGGCGGTAGCAAGTGCCCGGGCCTACCCTGCCGGCACGGCCTGCCCGCTGGTCGGCAGCATCTTTGGTTACACGTACTGTCTCCAACCGCGTAAGACCACTGCGTGGGTCAAACCGCGGCACACGTGCGTAGCCGCTATCTACTACAGTGGTAATGCCTTCGATAGTAAGTGATGTCTCAGCAATTGACGTTGCCAATACCACCTTACGCAACCCCTGCGGATGGGGCATGATCGCTTTTTGTTGATCTTGAAAAGAAAGCTCTCCATAGAGTGGCAGTACACAAGCCGTTTCATCAACGAATAAATCGCTCACTTGCCTGATCTCGCCAGTACCGGGCAAAAATACAAGCACGTCACCTTTTGTGTGGCGAAGGGATTGCTTCACAACTTTCACAACGTTGGCGGCAAGGTTGAGTGATGCATCAGGCGGCAGGTAGTGCATGACCACCGGAAACATACGGCCCTCGCAGCGAACGATGGGTGCGTTTAACAGAACCGAAAGGCGCTCGCCATCCAGTGTTGCCGACATGATGAGGATTCTCAGGTCGGGCCTCAGTAGTTGCTGCACCTGCAGGCAAAGGGCCAGCGCCAAGTCAGCGTTCAAATTACGCTCATGAAACTCGTCAAAGATAACCAACCCAACTCCTTCCAACGAGTTGTCTTGTTGGATCTTTCTTGTCAAAATACCTTCTGTCAGTACATCGATACGCGTGTGGTGACTCGTATTGTTTTCGAAGCGTACGTGGTATCCTACGCGATTACCGATTTGCTCGCTCAATTGCTGAGACATGCGCATCGCCACCATTCGTGCTGCAAGCCGCCTTGGCTCCAACATTACAATCTTCCTTGCCTTGAGCCACGGCTCGTGAAGGAGCTCCAATGGCAAAGCGGTCGACTTTCCGGCTCCGGCCGGTGCTTCCAGCAGAACGATGTTGTACTGCTGCAACTTCGCGCGAAGCTCGGGAATAACGGTGACAATCGGCAGCATTGTGCTGGAGGTATCGGTCAGCGTGCCAGCTCATTTACGATTGCCAGGGCACGGTCAATTTCATTTTCGGTATTAAAAATGTGGGTGGAATGTCTCACGCCAAAAACATCGCCCTGCGAGCGCGGGCGCATGTTGGCTTTCGCCCAGTAGGCGTCCTGCAGTTGTGCACCCGTCATCCCCTCAATGTTGTAAAGGGTAATGCCTGCACACATTGCTTCTTCTTTGGGGGAGAAAATCTTCACCTTCTTGTTGTTGGTCAAACCTTCGCGCAAGCGTTGCCCCAAGAATTTGATTCGTTCATACACGCGTTCGGGCCCGATTTGAGAATGAAAGTCGAGCGCTGCCTCCAGGCCGAGCAACACCGAAAAGTTACCGGTGCCACGCTGGGTAAACCGAAAGCCTTCATCGGTGTGATCATCCCATCGGTAGCTGGCCACCGTTGCCCACAGGGTTTTTAAATGCTCTGCTTTCACAAACATGAAGCCGGTGCCGCACGGTGCGCCCATCCATTTGTGGAAGCAACCCACATAGGCGTCACAGTCAATATCTCTCAGATCAATTTTGATCTGCCCTACCGTTTGCGCACCGTCCAGCACGGTAAAAATCCCGCGTTTGCGGGCCTCTGCACAAATTTCTTTCACGGGCAAAATAGCACCACTACCTGAAATCATGTGCGATAACATCAATACTTTTGTATTGGGTGTGATTGCCTTCACAATCGTATCATATACGTCTGAAGCACCGGAAATCGGCTTTCCAACCGCCACTGTTTTAAAAACAGCACCGTAGCGCTTCTCCTTCAACTTCCAACTGGATTGCCCCCCGCCATGCTCCTGGTCTGTGGTGAGAATCTCATCGCCCGGCTGCAGGGTAATGCCGTTGGCAATGTAACTCATGCCATGGGTTACGTTATCTGTCATGGCAACTTCCCCCACATCGCAATGGAACAGACGGGCCACCTTGGTGCGGATGGACATCAGGTTGTTGTAGCCGCTGATGAATTGCTCCTTGTTATCGTCTTTGTAGGCCCAGTCAGCAACGTCAGTTGCCAGATAGCGGGTGTGTTCCGTCATTTTATCCACCACTACTTTTGGCATTACCCCCACCGTTCCGCAATTGAAAAACACTTTGTCTTTTGAAAGCATAAACTGATCGCGCACGCTCGCCCAAAACGTTGGGTCGTCAGGTTGCAATAACTCATTTGCATGCGCGTCATCACTAAAAAAAGGGAGCGCCACGGCCGAAAGGCCAAGGCTCTTAAGAAGTGTTCTTCTATCTAACATAATGATCGATTTTTATTTCGATTTTCGGTCTTTTGTTCGGTACACAAATTTCAGCCCCGACCACACTTCGCTTACGGCACAGACTTTTACATCTACCAAACCATTTTTCAACCCAAAGTGGCGGATGATATTTTCGTCCAAATCAGTGTTTATTTTCGATGCTTTTTTCGGCCAAGACACCCACAACATTCCGGTGTCTACCAACAATGGCTTTGCTTTGAGAAACGCGGTCTCAAATTCTTTTTGGCTGGTGACAAAAATATGAGCAAAGTGTATGGATTGTTTTGCCGGCCGGAGTTTGAAAGTTACTGCTGTTGGTAAAGGTGAAACCCAATCGAAATATTCTTGTGGCGCTTTGATCAAGTAGGCAGCATTGTTCTCCGCTAAACCTAATTTTTTTAACAAAGGCGTCTCTGAATAACCGGCCATCTTCGAAAGTTAGCAGGTATATCGCTAAAAACCCAAGCAAGGATTAAATTCTGAAGGGGGCGTACCCAACCAAGATGCCTTGGCAGGCGAGTAAACCTTCGGTATGAAAGACAATGGTGAGATGCTTCGGTGATGCTCAACACTAACAACAAAAATCCCGACCTTTCGGGCCGGGATTCTTTATCAAGCGGTGTACTGGTTAGTTCCCTTTTGCACGCTTTTCCATTTCCTGGTTGAAAGTTTCCTTGAACTTCTCGTAATCGTAGTCTATTTTCAAGCGATCGTCCGTAGACAGGCGCTGATTGTATTGCTTTACCAAGTCATCGGCAGAAAGCTCAATGGCGATATAAGTCTTGTAGTTGCCTTCTTTGGTTTGTACCAGTTTTTCACAAATGGTGCGGATACCCTGTAATGTCTGATCTACAACTTCGCGGTTCAATTGCTCAAACTTCTGTTCCAATTCTTCTTTGCGGTTCATTGCACGCGAATTGGTGTAGTTGTCGGTAACTGTCTTCACGGTTGTTTGTATCGACTGCGCCAATTCGTTGCGGGCATTGGTCAAAGCCTTCTTCTTGGACGTTACCTGATCCATACTTTCGCCAATTGAGTTGGCACGAAATACTTTGTTGTTGGTGAAAAAATCAGCACCCGAGCAAGGCACGACTACTTCTTTTTCGCCATCCGGTGCTTTTTGTTTGGTTTTGCATCCAGCAATCAACATTGCTGCTACGGCAACTATCAACAAAGAAAAATTCGCTATTCTTTTCATATACTTTGGATTATTGGTTTACAATTTATTCAGGCTTATGCAATTTATAGGCCACATTTTTTCTTCTACTGATTATCGTTCTCCGGTTTAAATTTAATCATTAAAAGCATATCAAACATCAATCACTTTGGTTGTGAGTTGGGCAACTCAGCTTCCTTCCAATTCTTTCAACTATAGTTATTCTACTGCAAAATTGAATTTAACAACTCCGGCAGTTTTTCTTTCTCCAGCACGTCCAATGACTTGTTGTAGGCTTCCTGGCTTGATCTTTCATAATCGAGGCTAAAGCCTTTGATCCGATCCAAGGTGGTAGCATATATCTCTCTGTTGTCTTTAACGGAGGAAACCCTGATCACGGCTGTCACATAAGTAATAAATATGCTTCCGGAAACTGCCCCTTTTTCTGAGAAGGCGTCCACATCCAGCGCCAGCTCTGCTTTGCTCTTTTGTTCGGTGAACTCAAAGCCGGCATTGGTCAGGTAGTTTTTGATCTTATTGGTGATCTGCTGGGTCGATTTCACATTTCCAAGACTCTTTTCAACCGCTGCGACATACACCAGCGGCCGCTGCACACGCAACAAAATGGCAGCGCGCGGCACCACAAACTTTTGTACTACCAGCGAGTCAATTTTGGTAGCTGAGCCCCCCGCAAAACTGAGAGGGTTCACTTTGATTGCCACTGTTTGTTCCAGATCGCGGGAGCTGATTTTTGTCAATAAAACCTTTGCAGCGCCCTCGGCATTAGTTTTGTAGTCTGGAAATACGTTGCCCGCACCTTTTTCAAATACGGCACGCAAGGGCAAATCGGCAATCCTTTTTTTGGTGGCCTTGTCGTATGCGAATGCAGTGAAAGCCTGGTCGCCAATCGACACCCTGCGATTAAGGGTGACTTCGGTGGGCGTAGCTGCGATCTCAATCTTGTCCAAGAGCAATTGCATGCTTGCAATCACTTCGCTGGTGAGCAATATCTCCCTGCCTTCGAAATCCAGGCGTATGGGCTCTGCAAGGTACTTTTCAATGGCCCTGAAACCTTGGTAATAAAACCCGAGCGCCAACACCAGATCGTTGCTTCGCTCTGCCTGTTTCGCTTTGCTGAAAAAATCCAGCCCAATACTTACGGCATTTCGCTTCTGCTCGTCTTTGATTTCTTTATACCGCTGCTTCGACAAGCGATAATACACCCAATAGTTGCGGTCGTCCTCCCAGGAGTCCACCTGCTCAAATTCCTCAATCTCATCTGCTGCCGTGGTTTTTACGATTTGCTCGTATCGCTCCTGAAACTCTTTATTGGCATCGATTTGACTGAGTACCGAAGTACTGGAAACATTGACCTTGATTTCAGATACTAAGTCTTCGAGTGCACTCTTTTTTGCCGCTTGCACGTAGTTACTGGCCCCAGCCTTGGTACTGTGGCCGATGCCTATGTAGTAAAATGACTGGTCGGGTTTTGCGGAAAGCCACACCGGCTTCTTGTTCTGCAAATCATTTTTGACCGAAGGATTGGTAACGGATGGGCTGCATGCACCCAATATCAAAGCAAAAATCAGGGCGTGTTTCACAAACTAAATTGGGTTAACAAACGTTTTTTCGATGAAATAGTAACCATTTCCCGTGCCAAAAAACGTCAGGCAAAGCTAAATGGTTAATACCGCAACTGATAATTTTTAGGGGAAGTCATCAAAAAATAATTTTTGAGTAATAATTGAGATGAGTTCTGTGTAACTTTAGAATTCGAATAAAAGGCGGCATGAAGAGCACAATAATCCTTTGGGTACTGGCTGGGCTGGTCTTGTTTTCGTGTCAGAAAAGCGATCCCTTGGTTGAATTTACCGGAAATCAGGTTGTTTACGCACTGCTACCGGGCTCGACATATTCCATATCAGGCACGGCATTGTTGAAAGAAAAGAAAGATGGCAGCACGCAGGTTGTGATTGAACTGACGGGCACCTCGGGTGATACCAAGCACCCAGTTCATCTGCACAAAGGCGACCTTGCGGAAGTGGGTGCCCCCATCGCAGCCATGCTTACACCGGTGGCCGGGCGGACGGGCAAAAGCACGACCGATATTTTTCAATTGGAGGATGAAACGAAGATTTCATACCAAGAATTCATCAAAATGAAGGCTTGCATCAAGGTACATCTTGCCGCCTCCGGCCCATCAAAAGACGTGATTTTAGCGGCAGGGAACATCGGCATTGCCGTTGCCAACCCCGGAGGCCGCCTGGCAGTGGGTATTTGCCGCAGCAACTGAAGCTACCTTCCTCCCTCTTGTTTTACCGATTGTGCACCATACGGTGATTGATAGGTTTTCAGAAAGTCAGCATAAGCGTTGCCGCCTTTCTTGTGCTCATTCGCCAAAAAGAAAATGAGTAACGGGTGGAACTCCTCCGGTTTGCGGTACCCCGGGATCGGATATACGCCCGAGTAGTCTTCTTCCATAAAAGTAACGGTAGGGTAACTGAGTTGATTATTCAACAGGGCAGCCGCCAGTTGATGGGCGCCCGAATTGCCCTGCGCGATAAACTTAAACGTAGTACCCTGAAAAACAACATCTTCGCGCTGCTCTGCATTAAATTTTACGGGGTAGTATTTTTCATTCAGAATCTTTGCGATGGTCGGGTCAGCAAAGGTGTTCTTATCCATCACTTTGCACCAACCGCACCAGTCGGTGTACACATCAACAAACAGTTTGCGTTTTTCAGTTTTTGACCTCTCTACCGCCTGCTCAAAAGTCAGCCAGTTTACTGTGGCTGTTTTTGCTTGATCTGTTTGTGCGAAAATTGCCGGGCCTACCAGCAACAATAAAAACCCAATTGATTTTTTCATAAAATGATTGATCATACAAAGGTAATCATTTACCGCCAAAGCTTCAATCAACAGCGATGCCCAAGAAGTAACCCTTTGACTTAACCTTCGCGGTAAGCGAAGTAGCTCAAGACCACTTCAATGGCACGTTGAATAGCTTTGTTGATGGGGTAAAAATACGTGGTCAGCTCAGGGTCGATGCCATGCAGCTGCATGTAATACTGGCTCATCACCGGCACATCGGCACCGTTGGCGATTTCCACCTGCGCTTTTTCGAAGTTTTCTTGTTGCTCCGTTTTGATGATCTGGCAGGTGATCAACTCTTTTTGTTGGTACTTGTTGGTGCGCGCAGAATACCCGAAAAGCCGGCAAATTAACCCGCGATGCGCATACTGTGAACAAAGGCCCGCGCCCGCCCGGGTGGGGTTCAATATCAAACAGATGGAACCAGCTGTGCTGGTGATCTTATCAAGCCACTGCTGGGCCTGCTGAGTGCGATACAAGTACATTGCGAAGGGAAGAAACTCCAAAACAGTGGCCTCTATGTCGGGTTTGAAGCAGCACTTGCCGCAGCCCGCCTTGCAATGCAAGCCAGACCAGGATTGCAGCAGGGCAATTCGCTGATCCAGGTTTTCGAAGACCTGCTCTACAGCCGCAACTTTTTCAGGGAGAGACACTGTGTATAATCGTTTACCAACCTTTTCTTCTGCTCTGGCGCGGTGGTGTTCCAAAAAGCACGCCAAACACCCCGCGCACCAGCGACTTTCCAATCTGGTTGGTGATGGGCGATGTCAATACCTTTTCGAGTGTGCTCTTCTCTGGCCTGCCCGCTTTTGAAGGGGAGCGATGCTGCTTTTGCCGCTGCGTTTCTGAAGTGACATTCCCTTCCGCTTCATAGCTTGCGTTTACTCTGGCAGAGAGCATTTCAAATGCACTCTCGGGGTCAATTGTTTCTCCGTATTTCCTGTACATTTCCGAAGCCTGCAACACGCTCTTGTATTCGACCTCCGTCAATGGCCCCATGTGCGATGCCGGGGGCGCCAAGTGCACTGCCACGGTTTCGGTCGGTATGCCTTTTTCGTTCAGCACTGTTACAAACGCCTGCCCAGTGCCCAGTTGCGTAAACTGCTTTTCCATATCATAGTAGGCCGATGTCGGAAAGGTCTTCACAGTTTCTTTCAATGCCTTTACATCATTGGGCGTAAAGGCACGGATGACGTGGCTTACGCGATTGCCGAGTTGCGAAAGCACGCTGGGCGGAATATCCTGCACCATTTGCGAACAGAAGAACACTCCCACGCCCTTCGAACGGATGAGGCGGATTACTTGCTCGATCTGATCCATAAATGCCTTGGGTGCATCTTTGAAAAGCAAGTGCGCTTCGTCTAAGAAGAAAACCAGCTTGGGTTTATCTAAGTCACCTGCCTCGGGCAGTTTTTGGTACAACTCCGCCAGAAGCGACAGCATGAACGTAGAAAAAATAGCGGGTTGGTTCTGCACATCAGATACATTGAGCAAGCTGATGACCCCGCGGCCATCTACTTTCTCCAGTAAGTCTTGTATATCAAACGATTTTTCACCGAACAACTGGCTTACGCCCTGTTGCTCCAGTGCCACTATTTTCCGCAGGATGGTGCTGGCGGTGGATGACGAAATCTTGCCATAACTTTCGCGGATTTCGGCCGCGCCCGGCCCTTCAGAAAGGTAATTCAACACCTTTTTCAGGTCATTCAAGTCTACGATGGGAAGTTGTTTGTCATCGGCATACTTGAACAGTATCATCATCACACCGCTTTGCGTTTCGTTCAGTTCCAACACCTTGCTTAACAAGACGGGCCCAAACTCAGTAACCGTTGCACGCATCTGCGCCCCCAGTTTTCCGCTTAGCGAGTACAGCTCAACAGGAAAGCCATTGGGCCGGTAGCCATCTAAACCCAGCAACTTAACGCGTTCGTTGATCCGATCATTCAAAATGCCCTCCTTCGCCATGCCACTCACATCACCTTTCATGTCGGGCATAAAAACCGCCACCCCCGCTGCAGAGAGTTGCTCTGCCAGCAATTGCAACGTGCGGGTTTTACCCGAGCCGGTGGCGCCACTTACCAGCCCATGGCGGTTCATCATTTTCAGCGATAAGTTCACCTTGGCGGGTGCTATAATTTCGCCATCCAGCACACCGGCACCTAAATAAATGTTGGGGCCATCAACGGTGTAGGATGCGTTGATTGCATCCGTGAATTTTTCCACTGCCATTGGTTTGGAATTAATGCCTCAAGGTAAAACAATTATCTTTCAAACTCTACGCTTCAACAACCAATCGATCTGCGGATCGGTACCATGCAAGAAGGTATGTTCGCCAAATCGCTCAAAGCCCCATTTGGCATAAAATTTCTGTGCTAAAAAGTTACGCTCCCACACACCCAGCCAAATCCACTCGGCATGCTCCCCTGCCGCGTATGACATCGCATTTCCCATTAACAAACTGCCAATGCTCTTCCCCTGGTGCTGCGGGTGAACATACAACCGCTGCAGTTCGATGGTTGCATCTCCCAACTTTTCTTTTACCTCATCATTTTTCCGCAGCCGCACAAAGCCAACCACGTTGCCGTGTTCGATCGCCAAAAACAGGGCGGTTTGCGGCTGGTAAAACTCATGTTGCATTTTTTCGATCGTGTAGTTATCACGGTAGAAGATATCCATGTCTTCGCGTGTGTTGTGCGGAGCAAAAGTTTTTTCGAATGACAGGAAGGCTACTTCCAGCATGGCGGGCAGATCTTCAAACCTGGCAAGGCGCACATCAACCATCGCTAAAATACAAAAAAGGGACTCAACCTGAAACCCTGGAATTGCGGCAAAACGAGGCAGCGAAAACTATTTCTTTTCCTCGAAATTCTGGAAACTATATGCCAACCCAATGTTGAGGGCTTGGCTGGTTTGTATGGACTTATCCTGGTCATAAAAATATATGCCGATGAAGCCCAGGCTGGTGGTTACAAACTTGCCCACGCGGGCCGTAAGGGTTAAATCCAACCGGTGGTCGATGCGCTCGAACTGCAACTTCTCGTAATCCATAAACATGATGTAGCGCCACTTCAGGTTTAGATTTTTGGCAATATCTTTGTCAAACTCTGCCAGTGCCTGAAATGCAAACCATTGGATGCGGGTTGATTCACCCGGCTTCACGCCATACGGTGTGGGGTTATCGATGGTGACAAACCGGTTGACATCATTCACATAGGTTACCCGTGGCGAAAAGGGCGACAAACGCAATTTGAAGTAGGGCACCGGGTGATATTCTACACCAAGGGCAGCGGTAAGATACGCGGGGGCAAAGACATCAGAAATGAACGTTGCCAGATCGTTGTTGTTTGCATCTTTGCTGTAAGTGTAGCCGCCAGCAAACTGTGAAAGAAAATTCGCGGAAGCAGAGAAGTCCCAGTTCTTGTTCAACGCCCTGCCGTATTTCGTATCCAAAAACATGCGGTCAAGTGTTTTGCGGTAACCCTGACCAGCGTTGTTGACCATGCCATATAGGAAGTCTATTTCGTTGTTCCAGGAATGGTTACCCTTTTTATAGTTGACTTTGTAGTTGAGTAAAGCGTTGAATCCGATCGAGTTAACTCCCCCCGCTTTCCAGTTGTTGGAGAAGGCTGCCTGATTCAGGTTCAAGGCCGCTCTGAAATTCTTTTTCCAAGGCGTGAGGGTGTCTATCTTGACAATTTGCGCGTGCGATCGAAAATTAAAAAAATAACAAACCAAAACTGCAAACGAAAATGCCAGTCTGAACTTTCTCATAAAAATTTGTGAATTTCCCGAGCCCGTAAAAAGTGTGATCCTCTAAATGTTGTTGATTTTGATTTCGTATAACGCTACCTCTGTAAGAGGTTTAGTAATGAACTTGATCACGAAGTTATTGTTAACGATTTTATCGATATCGCGTTTGTTATCCGAACTCGAAAGGATGATGACTTTACATTTATTGCGCACCAGCTCCCCGAATTTTTCGAACTCGTATAAGAAAACAAACCCATCTACAATCGGCATGTTGATATCCAGAAAAATAATGCTGGGCAGGTTCTCAGGATCATTTTCGTGTGACTTCAAATATTCCAAAGCGCTCTTGCCCGAACTCTTCACTTCCACCCGTTGCGAAAACTTGGTAATTTCAATAATGCGTTTGCTGATGAAGTTGTCAGTGTCGTTGTCATCCACCAACATCACTAAATCAAGAACTTTGGTAGCCGTTTCAGTCATTTGCCAACTATTTTTTAAGCGTTGCCGGATGCATTGACGTCTGCTATCGGCAACCCATTACAAAGGTATTTCGGTGCAATATTGTTAAAATTTTCACAAAATCACTTACCAAAGCTAAGTAAGTATTGGGGGCATTACGTGAAAATATAACGGCTTATTTTCTCAAAACCGTTAGGATCTCGCCCGGTTTGATTGTGAGGTCCTTTCTGAGGTTCCAATCCAATAACTCCTTGATTGTCACCCCGTATTGACGGGCAATGCTATATAAAGTATCAGCTTCGCTCACGGTATGCAACGTCATTTTTTTTGTTTGCGAAGCAAAAATTTCAATCGTTTGATTTCCATGTAACTTTTCCTGTTTTGTGTGCACATTTACGGCCAGCTTCTGCCCGATATTTAATCCTGCGTTGACCGATAAACCGTTCCATTTTAGGAGATCTGCCACGCCTACGCGATACAATCCGGCTATGGAATACAGCGTTTCGCCCTTTTGCACGGTATGCGTGTACACGCTATCAAATGGCATGGTGATGGGCGGTTGAGGTGTTGGGTCGTGCTGCATTGCCAATGGCGTTACAATTGCTGCAGCCGGATTGGCATCCCCTGCTTTGATTGCCCAGTTGAAGGTGTCTTGATCAGCAGTAACAACGTCTGCTTGTTGGGCCGACAAATCGATCGCTGCAACAACTGTGGGCTCAATTGCTGAAATCGGTGTTGGCTTTTGTAATGCAGGGTTGATGTCAATCGTTGCTTTTGGGTTGAGTTTTACAACCGCATTTATGTCGAGTTGATCGTGCCGCGATCTGCGATTCCACTTTTCGAGTTTGCTTACGCGGATGCCGTATAACTGAGAAATCTCCCACAAATCCTCACCGGGCTTCACCTGGTGCGTCAGCGCCTCACTTTTTGATTTTTTCTTCTCCAGGAAGTAATACGATTCTGCATCCAATGATTGGTCGATGGAAATTTCATTGAAGCGCAAAAACCGGGATAGTGTGATCCCAGCCCGGTCTGTAAACGCTACCAACGACTCTCCTTTCATTGCCTTTACTGCCCTTAACCCGTTGACGAAACGAACATCGGGGCGTGTATTGGTGGCTTTAGTGGCCAGCGGCTTCGCCTTGCCCGACTTTTCAGAAGAAAGCGCTAACGAGCTGATGTCCCGCGAAGGTTGCGAAGTAGGCACAACCACCACGTAGGGTTTGTCATCGGGAATTTTGCCTCGCAAGGCCCATTTGTTGTACTCTTTCAATACTGCCTCATCCAGCATCAGTTCCGATGCCAGGTCAGCCAGCGACCTCGCTTTTGTCGATTCAAACACATCAATCTTTTGCTGCGGTTCACCCTTGATGGCATCTTCAAAGGCAACCTTGTGCGCAATAAATTTCTTTACGTACCAGTATGTTTCGGAAGTGATTTCCATGTGACGTCTGCCTATGTACCGATCGCCCATGTTGCGTTTGAGCCCGCCTGCACCCATTTGATATGCCTGCAACGCGAGCAGCCAATTATCGAATTGCGCATTATTTTGCTTGAGATACGCTGCGGCACCGCGTGTGGCCGAGGCGATGTTCATCCGCTCGTCTACCTCATTATCCACCCGCAAGCCCATGCTCAACGCAGTAAAATCTTTGAACTGCCAATACCCCACCGCGTTCGATACAGATACCGCATCGGGTATCAGTGCACTTTCCTGCAGCACCAAGTATTTAAAATCATCGGGCAGCCCCTCGTCTGCAAATATTTTTGAAATGAGGGGGAAGTATGTTTTGGCACGCTCTACTTTCACCTGAAAATACCGCGCATGGCGGGTAAGGGCATCAACGTCATGCTGAATCTCGCGTCTGGCGTCATCGCGTATGGCGAGCGTCATGTTTGCGAAATGCATTTTGTGAGGCACCTGCGGAGACTGGGCGTATGAGGCAGCTGCTCCGCAAAAAATGAGTGCTACTGCAAAAAATCTCATTGAGACAAAGGTAGAAAAAAATCGGTAAAAGATGAATGCAGACAGCGGGTAAAAGTTTACCGCTTTCTCACCATCATCAGCCCATCCCGCAACGGAAGTAAGACGTTCTCAACCCGGTGATCACTTTGCACTTTTTCATTGAACTGCCGAAGGGCACGCGTGTCTTTATCGGGTGAGTTTCGTACTACTTTGCCGCCCCAGAGGACATT
>DHLV01000127.1:0-6224 GCA_002405445.1 Flammeovirgaceae bacterium UBA4659
GGGTGGAGCAGGTGGCCAAAACGTGAACAAAGTGGAGACGAAAGTCCAGCTTACCCACAAACCCACGGGTATTGTGATTGTGTGCCAGGTTGAGCGTAGCCAGCACGCGAACCGTGAGCGCGCCATGCAAATGCTGAAATCAAAGTTGTATCAGCGCGAAATGGAAAAGCGCAATGCGGAACGTGACAAAGTTGAGGCCGGCAAAATGAAGATCGATTTTGGATCACAAATTAGAAACTATGTTTTGCACCCTTACAAATTGGTAAAAGATGCCCGCACGGGTGTGGAGAGCCACGATGCGCAAGGTGTATTGGATGGCGACCTGGATGATTTCATCAAGGCTTATTTATTGCAAGACCAGGAAGCGGCCACCAAAACAGAATGACAGCCGCCAGCAATAAGATTTATACTCCCCAGTTCTGGTTGCTCTGCTTGAGTTCTGTGTTGTTTTTTGCAAGCTTCAACATGATCATACCGGAGTTACCAGACTACCTGACCAAATTGGGTGGGGGCGAGTACAAAGGGCTCATCATCTCTTTGTTCACTGTTACAGCCATGCTATCTCGGCCATTCAGCGGCAAGCTGGCCGATAGCATGGGCCGCAAGCCTGTGATTATGTTCGGTGCCGCGGTGTGTATTTTATGCAGCGCATTGTACCCGTTGTTGTCTACCGTTGCCGGATTTTTGTTGCTCCGCCTCATCCATGGTTTTTCAACCGGATTTTCTCCAACGGGTGTAGCGGCCTACGTGTCTGATATTGTGCCGGCAGATCGAAGGGGAGAAGCCATGGGCATGGTGGGCACCTCTGGTGCGCTGGGCATGGCCGGGGGGCCTGCACTGGGCGGAGCGGTGGCAAATCAATGGGGCTTGCACGTGATGTTTTATGTTTCTTCAATTCTTGCGCTGGCCTCAATCATCATTTTTATGCGCGTGCGCGAAACGTTGAAAGAAAAGCATGCAGTGAGCTGGCGCATGCTCCAGGTTTCGTGGAAGGATGTTTATGAGCCGATGGTGCTGGCACCGTGTTTCGTTATGATGCTCACGGCTTACGCGTATGGCACCGTGTACACCATCCTTCCCGATCTTGGCTTCACCATGGGCATCAAAAACAAAGGGTTACTGTTTGTCTATTTCACGCTCGCATCGCTGTTCATCAGGTTGATTGCCGGAAAGGCATCAGACGTGTACGGCCGCGTAACTATTTTACGCTTTTCCGTGGTAATAATCATACTGGCGATGGCCGTCATAGGAATGGCAGAAACGGAGTGGATGCTGGCGTTGGGCGTGTGCATGTATGGATTAGGACAAGGTTCCACGTCCCCCACGCTGTTGGCCTGGGCCACTGATTTAAGTGATGAGAATTTTCGGGGGCGCGCCATTGCCTGTTTCTATATTTTCATGGAGTTTGGCATCGGTTTGGGCGCCTTTTGTGCAGGCTTGATTTTCGGCAATGACCCGGCCAATTTTTTTATAACGTTTGCCCCATGCATGATTTTAGCAGCAGTGGCGTTTGTTTTTCTCACGATGAGCTACAAAGAGAAGATTGAAAGACGTAGATTCAAACCCCTTTCGTAGATGAAGAAGTTATTTTTGATTTTGTTTTTTGCCGTCAGCGCGCTGGAACTGGTATTCTTAGTGACGAAGCCCGAGGCACATGTCATCACAAAGCCATTCATCGTGTTGGCATTGTTGGGTTATTATCTTGCCGGTGCCGAAGTTCGCTCGCACGTGTTTGCGGCAGCGCTGCTTTTCTGTTGGGTGGGTGACGTGCTTTTGATGTTCCGGTCAGAAGCATTTTTTATCTTCGGGTTGGCAGCATTTTTAACAGGCCACGTGCTGTACATCGTCACCTACTTACAACACCGCGTGGCTGATCGCTCAAAGGAATTACTCGGGCCGCAAAAGGCGCGCCTTGCCTTTCCGCTGTTATTGCTCGGCACCGGTTTGGTAACGATTCTTTATCCGAGGCTGGGCGGCATGAAATTTCCGGTGATGGTGTATGCTACCGTTATCACGGTGATGAGCATGACCGCCTTGTTCAGATTTGGAAGAACCAATTACAAAAGTTTTGCTTATGTGATGGCCGGGGCGCTGCTGTTTGTGGCATCAGATTCACTGTTGGCCGTCAATAAGTTTTTGAGCCCTTTTGAGTTTTCTGGAATCGCCATTATGACTACCTACTGCGCAGCACAGTATTTGATTGTGGAGGGATTGCTGCGACATTCCAAAAAATAGTTTTCTGATGGCTTATCTATTGACTCTTAAGCTATAGCTAATAAAGGGAATTGGGATGTAAACGTTTTGAAGACCAATGTTCAAAGGGGGCGTAATTATCCCCAAATCAAAGGCATGATTTCTTCCATCGATTCTAAAACCGCCTGAAAATATATATGTAGTAACTGCATCGTTATTTTTGTTGGTAAGCAGCAGATTGTCAGAAACAAAGCTTACACGATTTGACAGTTTCTTTTTAAAAGCCAGAGTGATGAAGTAGTTGATGTTAAGCCAATCGTTTGCAAGTGGCTGCCCAACCCCCAGCGTAATGTTGTTTTCCTCATTGCCTTTGGTTATTAGACCCTGCACAAATGTAAAGTTGTACTTACGCTTTTCATTGCCAGTCCAATCAATGATGTACATGTATTGGGTGTTGATGGCAACCTTATATTTTGCTTTTGGGTTAATACAAAATCTTAATTTCGGAGCAACGTAGAAATCAATGAAGGTGGACACAGATACACCAGCAGTCAATTTTTCGCTTACGCCATAATGAACACTATTGAAGAATAGGTTTTGATTTGAGTAGTGCCACGCGCCTTTTTCTATGGGCAATGATGAATTGGATAAAAAATACTTGTTGGCAAACCGACCTTGATAGTTTATTGTTAAGCTCTCACCATGACTTACGACACCAAGCAACTGTGTTTGGCTAACATTCACAGTATCAAACGCAGTTGTGACTAAAACGAGAGTTGTGTTATCTCGATTAATTATTCTGCCTGTTAGTTTATCCTTACTTTTTATATATACGTCAAATAGCTTTGTTGTGTCTTGAGCATTTGTGCTTTCCGTTGAAACCACTACAAGAAACATTAACACAAGAAAAAGTGGGGTCAAAGATTTATTGCTTTGACCCAACTGACTCGAAACTATAAATTGCATATTATTTTACGATAGTAATCGGTGGCCACAGCCCATCGTCTGGAGCATTGACTACATCCCAAACCAGTTTCTTATTATAAAAAATCTGATCTGGAATATACTGTCTTTGCTTACTATTGAACGTGTAGGTCACAGTATCGACCAAACTTTGGCTCAGGCGAACGTAGGTTTCAATTGGCTTTTTTGCGTAACTCGTGGGTATGTTAATTCCGAAATAGTTCATTCTAAGCGCATCATCCCAGTAAACGTCAATACCGCTATCATCATAATTTACCTCTCTAATAGAACCATTTATCTCTATCTTACTCGTTACTTTCAAATCACTTTTCTTAAAGCCATTTGTAGTGGAAGAATTTAGCAGGTCCTTTCCGTCTGTGGACTTATAAAATGTTCTGATATAAATTGCTTGAGGCGGTGGTTGCCCTATCTGAGGGTTTGAGCATGAAAAAAAATTACTGATACCTGAATAAGCCAAACACAGAAGAAAGAATGCACGATTTCTTTTCATAACGCTCGTCAGTTTGGTGTTATATAGGCAACTATGTAATTGGCATGATTGAAATTCAGGTCACCTGTATGGGGCTGGTTGGTTTCAAACGAATCTTGCGCATACCAGTCATTCGCATTGCTCCCTGAATTAGGCCCCCACCCCCAATTTTGGTGAATTTGGGTACTTGTTCCGGTAATTGAGGTATAAGTATAGGTGGTTACCCGATTGCCATTAGGACACTCGGGGCCTTGATAATATCCAGTAAATCGATAAGTGGTTTGAATGCTTAAATCTCTCATACCGTCTATGATCCATTGATGACCACCTCCACAGCCCCAACACCAGATAAAGCAGCACAAATGCAGTTTGCCTTGTATCAATACCGGACTTCCATTTGAGAGAGAGCTCCTAATGTCACCTGTATTCCATGATCTCCATTCGCCCTGAACCAACCCATAAGCTGGTGAAATGCCGCGTGGATTTGTGAATTGCAAATCTCCTATTTGAAATCCTGCGCCCGTACTACCACATGATCTACTAACGTAAATTCCATAATCAAGGTATATGGCATGATTCAGATTAGCTACCGCATCAGCCTCTGGTGACGAAAAGTTTTGACAACGTTTTGCTGTAACTCCCTGCCAAAATGAATTTCGTTTTGCAGCGAAATACGCAACTACCTGGCTCTCAGAAACCGGTACACAGCCCGCCAAATACTTTGAATTTGAACCACAATAGTAACTAGAAGAGTAACATCCACCTTCTGGTTGTCCATTATTAAAGGGTGGGCCTTGCTCCCACAAGGTTGACAATAGTATTGGTGCTATGTTGGTTGTGGCATTTACCGATTGAATAGGCACAGTAGATGTAGTATAAGAACAACCACCCGGGCAAGCAGCATCAACCCTTGCACCCGGCACGCGCAAGTATTTGCAACCAATGTCCGTCCTACCATTTTTGGTGCTGTTATTTTTTTCTTGGTGGATGGCTTCGCTCAATTTAGCAACCATACTCTTGAATGCTTGGTCAGCCCGGTACGATTCCATTTCGGCAACTTTTTCATCCATTCTCATAATAGCATTTGACAGAAAAACTCGCAGACCGGGGTGCGCAAGCGAATCAATAGTTCCGCTGCCAACAATTGCTACAATTTCAGGAACGCGTTTATCTGCGGAGAGGATTACATAACCATCGTCCTTGTTGAAATTAGCAACATACAACGAAGGCGTTTCGGGTTTGGAAATGGAAAAGTCTGTCTTGATTAGTGTTTTTTTATCAATGCTGTAACGAGAAGGCACGGTGATTATTTTTGAAATCCTGCGCGTGATGCCATCTTTTTTATCAAGAAATTGAGCTGACAAATTCAGCGCATTGGTTTTAGTTTGATCTAACGGATAAACATAGCTTTCATCCAGGAGAACGAGCCGCCTCATTTCTTCTTGTGTTAACTCTGGTTGGTCAGAATTTTTTTTGAAAAGAGTCACATCGCTACATCTCGACAACGTGATTGAGGCAACGACAATTTATAGTAGTACTCGGGGGGGGGGATAATTTTTTTCATACGATTTTGTTTTTTGCTTGATGAAATTTACGAAATCGTATTTCAAAAAATCAGTATCGACACAGTTTTTTTGTTAATTCTTGCAACATGAAAGCAATGCTTGCAGCAATGCAAGAATTGATTTTGAGCTCTTAAGTATTGCACCCTTTTTTGGGGGGATTTTGAGCGGTTTTGATTTTTAGTGCCTAGAAGACATCTCAAAAATCAATTATTAATTGTCAGCCTGAGTAAACCATAGCCGTTGGCTATACCCGTTGTAAATGACAATAGGTTATGCGAACATAGTTTAATGGAGAGAGTTCTGGGCAGCATAGCACTTTAGACCTTAGTGTGATTTACCTGTGTTTGAGCCTTGCTTCAAAGAGTAGCTTTACCGTTTTTGGTGATTTCTCAATCGTAAGATTGAGATATTCCCGTTTGGCAGCTTGCTGTTCATTTTTGCACTCTTTGCGCCCAAAACAATCTCTTTTCATTTAGCCCTATAAAGTTGTGGAATGCACAACAATTTTTGAAACAGTCCACCCCAATTCCGCAGAGATTGATATCGGGGCCGAGAGGATTTTTGTCGAAGTCGATGGCAAAGTGGTACAGTTTTTTGAGACGTGCACGGAAGACTATCTGCGCTGTACCGCCTATCTGAAAGAACATAAGGTAAAACGAGTGGCCATGGAGGCCACAGGTGTCCACTGGATGGCGCTCTATGGGCTACTGGGAAAAGAATGCATCGAAGCCTGCCTAGTGAACCCCAAAGAAGTAAAGCAAGTGAAGGGGCGTAAGACGGATGTAAAAGATTGCCAGTGGATACAAAAGCGTTTTTGAGCGGGACTGCTCCGGCAATGCTACATCCCCGCAGGCAAGTTGAAAGAACTCCGCATGATGGTGCGTGAGCAAGAGGATGTGATCGAGATGGGGGGACACGTATGTGAATAAAATGCAAAGGCGATGGCATTGATGAACCTCAAACTCACCAACGGCCTGTCGCAGCTACATGGGGCAAGCGGGATAAAAATAATA
>DHLV01000127.1:6401-6558 GCA_002405445.1 Flammeovirgaceae bacterium UBA4659
GGCAAGCGGGATAAAAATAATAGAGGCTATCCTGAAGGGAGAGCGGGACGCGGAAAAGTTACTGGGCCTTTGCGATGGCAGGGTCAGAAAACATAAAGCTGAACAAGTGAAGAAAGCATTGGTGGGTAATTACAGGGATCTTTGAAAAACCCATGAG
>DHLV01000194.1:0-6530 GCA_002405445.1 Flammeovirgaceae bacterium UBA4659
CCGATTGCTACCAGTACTTGGTGAGCCGAGGTGTTCTTCCTTCGCGTTTGAATCTCAAAACCCAAATGTGAGGTTGTGATTTTTTCCACGCCCTCATTCATCAGTATTTCTATGTTGAGCTTTTGTGCTTCCTTCAAAAAACAATTGATGATGGATTGTGAATCATCTGAAGTAGGGAACATGCGTCCATCTTCCTCCGTTTTCAACATCACACCGTGTTGCTCAAACCATGCAACTGTGTCGGTGGCTTGAAACGTTCTAAACAGTTTTTTGAGCTGCTTGCGGCCGCGGGGGTAGTGTTCGGATAGTGGCGTGGCCTCAAAACAATGATGCGTTACATTGCACCGCCCTCCGCCCGAGATCTTTACCTTCGACAACAACTTAGGTGACTTCTCGAAAATAACAATCCGCAGCTTCGGGTTGAATAGCGCAGCGTTGATGGCGCCAAAGAAGCCGGCAGCGCCACCACCAATTACTGCGAGATTGATCCTTTCCTTGTCAGAGATCAATGGATATTTGGTTGCGCAAAATATCGTCTAATGTGTCGCGCTTGCGGATAAGGTGCACTTTTCCGTTCAACATCAATACCTCTGCCGGTCTGAAACGGGAGTTGTAGTTAGATGCCATTGAATATCCGTATGCGCCAGCGTTCTTCAACACCAGCAGGTCACCCTCGCGCACTTCATTTATCTTTCGATCAGCACCAAAGGTGTCGGTCTCACAAATGTTGCCTACGATCGTGTAAATTTTTTGGTCGCCAGTAGGGTTTGATACATTCACAATTTCGTGATACGCATCGTACATCATCGGTCTGATCAGGTGGTTCAAACCGGAGTTTACGCCCACAAAGGTGACCGAGGGTGTAGTTTTGACAACCGTGGCAGTAACAAACAGATAACCAGCTTCGCTCACCAGGTATTTCCCCGGTTCAATCCACAACTCCAATTGTTTGCCGTAGCTGTGGTAAAATTCCTTGAACGCTTTGCCCAGTTTCAGGCCCAGGTCGTAAATGTTGGTGACGTGATCGCCTTCTTTGTATGCCACCTTGAAGCCGCTTCCGAAATCAATGAACTTCAACGCTGGAAAATCGCGCGCCACGCCAAACAATATGTCGGCCATTTTCAAAAATATCTCTGTCTCAGTAATCTCCGAGCCGGTGTGGATGTGCAAGCCGTTCACCTGAATTTTGTGCTTTGAGACCAACTGCATGATTTGAGGAAGCTGGTACACCGAAATGCCAAATTTTGAATTGCCATGGCCTGTGGAGATTTTGTAGTTTCCACCTGCCAGTATGTGCGGGTTCAGTCGAATGCAAACCGGGTAGCTGCTTCCATATTTCTTTCCGAACTTTTCGAGTACCGATAGGTTATCTAAATTGATGTTCAAACCAAGGTCAACCCCCTGAACGATTTCTGAAAAATCTACGCAATTGGGGGTAAACATGATTTCATCAGGAGCAAAGCCAGCGCCTATCGCAATTTGCGCCTCTTGTATGGAAACCACGTCAACACCTGCTCCATGTTTTTTCAATAGCTTCAAAATCGAAATATTGGTGAGGGCTTTGGCTGCATACTTCACCTTGACAGTATTTTCCGAAAAAGCGTTTTTTAAATTCTGCAATTGCTTGATGATGCGTTCGCCATCATAAACGTAGAGCGGGGTGCCGAATTCCGCGCAAATATCTGCGATGTTAACGCCTTGAATTTAATAGTGGTGGTTGACGAGATTCATCTTCACAAAATTGCTTTCAAATATACGAGGCCAATTTTGATTGTCACCAGCGGTGGTGTTTCTTTCGCTATCTTCGCCCCATGATGTTGTTTTTTAGAAAGCTTGGCAATGGCCAACCGATGGTCATTTTACATGGCCTTTTCGGGTCATCAGATAACTGGTATTCTTTATCGAAGGTGTTTGCCGAAAAGTATGAAGTTTATACCGTAGACCAGCGAAACCATGGCCAATCTCCACATACCGATGAGTTCAACTACCGCGTTTTAGCAGATGATCTAGAAGAGTTTCTGAGGCAACAGGGCGTGGCAGATCCCATTGTGGTCGGGCATTCTATGGGAGGAAAAACAGCTATGAATCTGGCCATAAAAAATCCATCCATCATCAAGAAACTCATAGTTGTGGACATCGCTCCGAGAGCATACCCTATTCACCACGACCACATTTTAGACGGCCTTACCGCAATCCCGATCGGAAGCATCCAATCGCGCAATGAGGCTGAGGCAATTCTGGCCGAGTACGTAGATGAGCCGGATGTTCGCCAGTTTTTGCTGAAGAACCTCGCGCGTAATGCAGAGGGAAAGTTCATTTGGAAAGTCAATTTACGTGCCATTGAAGCCCACATCGAAGAGATTGGAGCAGGGATGCAATTTGAGGGTGTATACACAAAACCTGCACTGTTTATCAAGGGTGCACGGTCCGGTTATTTTGAAACGGGTGATGATGAAAATATCCGAAAATACTTCCCACAGGCCCAGATCGTAACAGTAAATACCGGGCACTGGGTGCAGGCCGAAGCCCCCGAGGCCTTTTTGGAGGCGGTCAACAATTTTTTGGATTAACCCGATGGCAAAGGGAATCTTGTATCTGGTACCCAATGTAATTGCCGAGGGTAAAAATGACGTTATCCCGGCAAACGTCATCAGGTTGCTGCCATCTATCGAAAATTTTTTGGCCGAAGATATTCGCACGGCCCGCAGGTATCTGAGTTCGTTAAAAGTATATCCTGCATTGGATGTGCTTCAATTTGAAGTGCTCAACAAGAACACCGGGCAAGAGCAGTTACACGAATTGATGAATCCGCTACACGAGGGCAAAAATATGGGAGTGATATCTGAATCAGGCTGCCCGGGTGTGGCCGACCCCGGTGCGCTCGCAGTGAAGTATGCCCATGAACACGGAATAAAAGTAGTGCCCCTGGTAGGGCCGTCATCTGTTTTGATGGCATTGATGGCCAGTGGCCTCAACGGGCAACAATTTGCCTTTCATGGCTACCTGCCAATAGATGCGAAAGAGGCTTCAAAAGCCATCAAAGATCTGGAGCGGGAATCGCTCGCAAAGGGCCAGACGCAAATCTTTATTGAGACGCCTTACCGCAATCACCACATCGTTGACCACCTGTTGAACCATCTTAAACCATCAACACTGTTATCGATTGCAATAGACATCACGGGCGACAACGAGCGCATCGAAACCAAGCCCATCGGTGAATGGCGCACAAACAAACCTACCTTGGGCAAGGTGCCGGTTGTTTTTTGTTTTTTGGCGTGATTCTTTCTAAAAAAGGGCGCTTTTTGGTTTAGCCACTTTAGCCTATTTTTGCCCCCCGAATACAAACAAAAAATCAAACATGGCATATCTATTCACGTCTGAATCAGTTTCAGAAGGACACCCAGATAAAGTGGCGGATCAAATTTCTGATGCACTCATCGACTATTTTTTGGCTTATGATGCTAACTCAAAAGTTGCCTGCGAAACGCTGGTAACAACCGGGCAGGTAGTTTTGGCGGGCGAAGTAAAGTCGGAAGCTTATTTGGATGTGCAGGACATTGCCCGCGAGGTGATCAAGAAGATAGGTTATACCAAGAGCGAGTACATGTTTGAGGCAAACAGTTGCGGTATTTTTTCTGCGATCCACGAGCAATCATCAGATATCAACCAAGGCGTAGAGCGCAAAAAGAAAGAAGATCAAGGCGCAGGTGATCAAGGTATGATGTTTGGCTATGCCACCAACGAGACGGACAACTACATGCCGCTGCCGTTGGAGTTGGCCCATCTGCTGTTGCGCGAGCTTTCCGTGATCCGCAGAGAAGGAAAAGTGATGACTTACTTGCGCCCCGATGCGAAGTCGCAAGTGACGATTGAATATTCAGACGACAACAAGCCGCAACGTATCGATGCCATTGTGATCTCTACCCAGCATGACGACTTCGACAAAGACACCGTGATGTTGAAGAAGATCAAAGATGATGTCATCAACATTCTTGTGCCGCGAATCATGAAGAAGTTGCCGAAGCGCGTGCAGAATCTATTCAATGCAGACATCAAATACTTTGTAAACCCCACCGGCAAGTTTGTAATTGGAGGGCCGCATGGCGACACCGGTTTGACCGGACGCAAGATCATTGTAGATACCTATGGTGGAAAAGGAGCACACGGTGGTGGCGCCTTTTCAGGCAAAGACCCATCGAAGGTAGACCGTTCCGCTGCTTACGCTACGCGCCACATTGCCAAAAACCTGGTGGCAGCAGGTGTGTGCGATGAGGTGTTGGTGCAAGTGGCTTATGCCATTGGAGTTGCTAAACCCGTAGGCTTGTATGTAAACACGTACGACACTGCCAAGGTAAACTTGACTGATGGTGAGATTGCCAAGAAAATTGAAAAAGTGTTTGACATGCGCCCTTACTTCATTGAAGAGCGCTTTAAGCTGCGCACGCCTATTTATTCTGAGACGGCTGCGTATGGCCACATGGGGCGCGAGTCAAAAGTAGTGGAGAAGATATTCAACAAAGGAAAGAAAACCGAAAAGCGTGTAAAAGTCGAGTTGTTCCCGTGGGAGAAACTAGATCACGTAGAGGCAATCAAGAAAGCGTTTAGAATATAATACACCAATTCTTCTGAAGGTCACGTTAACAGCGAGCGACTGTACGGTTGAGGCAGGCGAATCGTTATGCCGACCCGCGTTCATGTTTTGGTGGTATTGCGGTTTACTCTTAACGGGTGAAATGATATTTCATTCCCTCATTCGATGGCGCCCAAAGATTCGTAGCATTGTTGATGGTTTTGATTGTCATCCCACAGTTAGTGGTTTTATTGAAGTAGCAGTGACGAAACCGGCACCAACATCATTTTTAATATGATCTCGCCAAGTGTTGCTTTCAAAAAAGTGATTGAGTGAAGGTTATTTGCTCAAATGCTTCAGATTAATGACCTCTTCGGGCTTTAAAAAACGCCATCCGCCCCTAGGCAGATCTTTCTTGTCTAAACCAGCATACACCACACGGTCTAGTTTTACAACTTCATACCCCAGGGCCTCAAATATTCTGCGCACGATGCGATTCCAGCCTATGTGCAACTCAATGCCCACGGTCTTTTTATCATCACTTACAATTGCCACGTCATCGACTATTGCTTTACCTTCTTCCAAGTGTACACCTTCCTGTATTTTTTCGAAGTCACCTTTTGATAGCGGCCTGTCGAGCTCCACCTTATAAACTTTTTTGGCATTGTACGAAGGGTGCGTGAGTTTGTCTGCCAGATCGCCATCGTTTGTGAGTAACAAAAGGCCGGTAGTATTCCTGTCTAACCGACCCACCGGGTAGATGCGCGACTTGGTTGCACTGGCCACCAGGCTCATAACGGTTTTTCGCTCTTCTGGATCTTCGGTAGTGGTGATAAAACCTTTTGGTTTATTGAGCAAGATGTAAACAGGTTTTTCGGCACTCAGCTTTTTGCCTTCATGGCGCACCTCATCAGTGGGTTTCACTTTATGACCCATTGCGGTAACAGTCACACCATTTACGGTAATGACTCCCATTTTGATCAATTCATCGGCATCGCGTCTGCTGCCCACACCACTGTTGGCAATAAACTTGTTCAGGCGTATCAGACCATCAGGGTTTTTGGGTGTTTCCACATATTCGCCCACCGGCTTTCTGCGGTCCATTTTTTTGGCATCCACAAAAGACCTCCGTGGCGTTCGTTCGCTCGGCTCATCACCCGATCGTTTCACCACATCAGCCCGCGAGAACTTTCTGGGCTGCTCGCGGTCATCGAATTTTTTTCTGTCAAAGGGTTTGTCGCCACGGTCATCATGTGAACTTGAAAACCGCCTGGGCTTTTCGCGATCGTCACCAAGTGCATCGCGCCTGAATGACTTGCGCTCACCGTCTTCTCTGCGGTTGAATCCCGTTCCAAACCGCCCGGGTCTGTCGGTATCGCCCTCTTTGGAAAAGCGCCTGGGCCGCTCGCGGTCATCACCAAATGACTCGCGCCTAAACGATTTGCGCTCACCTTCATCTTTACGGTTGAAGCCGTAGCCTGACGGCTTGGGTTTATCTGAGTCACCTTCACGGGAAAATCGCCTTGGACTTTCCGATTCACCATCTCGGGAAAATCGCTTTGACCTGTCGGCCTCATCACCTCGCGAGTACCTCCTTGGTCTTTCATCGTCACCCCTCTTCCAATCTCTTCGCGCACCCGCAGACTTTTCAAAGCGGCTGCTCCTTGAAAACGAACGGGGTTTTTCGTTATCGAAATCTCTTTCGCGATTGGCGTTGCGCCTGTTGCTGCGAAATTCCTTTTCAGCATCTGAGCGTTTGCCGAAAGATGATTTATTTGAGCGCGGTCTTTTTCCCATAATGTGTTGATTAGGCCGTTGTAAAGCCAATGTACGTTTTTATTGTTGAAAAAAATGCAATAAGGCCCAAAGGCAGGTTAAAAAAATGAAGCCATTGGCCGGCATTTAATGGTTTTTTACAAAAGAAAATACACCGTCAATTCTCTGGTGTTTCCCCTATGAT
>DHLV01000194.1:6727-7500 GCA_002405445.1 Flammeovirgaceae bacterium UBA4659
GGGTGTGGGTAACTCGCTGATATCGTTGATGCCAAAATACTCCATAAACTTGGGGCTGGTGCCGTACAAAATCGGTCGTCCGATGGTATCAGCCTTGCCTTGTATTTCAATCAGGCCTTTGTCGAGCAACTTTTGCATCGCGTAGTCACAGTTTACACCGCGTATGTTCTCGACTTCCGTTTTGGAGATTGGTTGCTTATAGGCAATGATGGAAAGCGTTTCCATCGCTGAGGTAGACAATCGCTTTTTGGATTGCTGCTTCAGCATAATGCCAATGCTGGTTTGGTAAGAGGGCTTGGTTAAGAACTGGTATCCACCTGCACTTTTATAAAGTTGAAAAGAAAAATCATCTGACTGAAACTTTTGATCGATCCGTTGCAGGGTAGCTTCAATATCTGTTTCGGGCACATCAGCATTGAACATCTCTGAAAGGCATGCTTTCAAATCGGCAACTTTGGTTGCCGTGGGCGAACAAAATACGAGTGCCTCGATGTGGTTCTGTAAAAAATCCATTCTGTAATTTTGATTTGCGATTTATGATTGATGATTGATGAATTTTTGATTGGCTGCGCCAGTCGCAGCGGCAATAATCTGAAATCAAAAATCTTAAATCTGAAATTGTTTTAATCTTGCTTCATCATTTTTGCCTCGATTGACTGAGTGGTGTGCGGTACAGCAATCAATCTCTCTTTTGAAATTAATTTTCCGGTTACAGAACAGATACCATACGTGCGGTTTTTGATGCGCACCAGTGCGTTCTCCAAATTGGTGAT
>DHLV01000087.1 GCA_002405445.1 Flammeovirgaceae bacterium UBA4659
TCGAGTGGCTGACGGACCCCGTCAGAAATGGCGGTGGCGCCATTACCGACTTCGGCTGTTATGGTGCCAACCTGGCCACATGGTTGCTGGATGGTGATCGGCCGCTGTCGGTGGTGGCCGTCACCCAACAGTTGCAGAAGGTAAACAACCCCCACGTAGATGATGAATCCACCATCATCCTCACCTATAAAAATAGTAAGGCAACGATCCAGGCATCGTGGAACTGGCCCATCGGCAGAAAAGATATGGAGGTGTACGGCAAGCGGGGTGTTATTTTCGCAGATAACCGCCATACCCTGCGCGTACGCATGGCCAAGGGCTATGATGGCTACACCGAAACCAGCCACACGCTGCAGGAGCGCCCCACTCCCTATCACGACCCGTTTGCCTTTTTCGCAGCCGTCATCAAAAAAGAAATTGCCCTGCCACCCTACGATCTCTGCTCGCTCGAAAATAATCTGGTGGTGATGGAGATACTCGATGCCGCGAGGCGCTCGGCCCGCACGGGTAAAGCGGTGAAGTTGTTGAGTGCACGCGGTGGCGGCCAGTAGCCAGGCATGGATGAGTCACCCGGGAAATGGTGGAGTGGCCCTCAGAAAATTTCGTGGCCAAGCATTAATAGCTAAGAATGAACGGGGAGTTCCACGGTGAACGTGCTGCCTTTGCCGTACTCAGAACTTACGTTGATGTTGGCAGATATTTTTTCGGCAGCCTCACGGGCGATGTACAACCCCAGTCCTGATCCGTTGGAGTTCGTATGGCCTCTGAAAAACATTTCAAATATTTTGGGAAATACATCGGGGTGGATGCCCTCTCCATTATCAGATATGATGATCTTCAACGAATGGGTTCCGTTGGCGCAAGAAATCTGCACCCGCGGAATTTCGTTGCTCACTTTCTTTTGAAACTTGATAGCATTTGACAAAAGATTTTTCAAGATGATCTCCAACCGAATTCTGTCAGTGGAGATCGTTTTTCCTGCTAGGCCGGTAATATCAAATTCCATTTTCTTGAAATTATCGATGTATTGCAACCCTTCGATCATTTCATTGCACAGCTCTTTCAGATCAATGTTTTCCGTTTTTACGGCCAACCTTTTATTGCGCGAATAGTCTAATATCTCTTTGATGAATATGTCGAGTTTATCAACACAAGCTCCGATTCTCGTGAGGTATTCTTCTTTGGCGGTGGGCGAAGTATCCAATTTACTGATGTTGACCAACCCCTGTATTGAACGGAGTGGGGCACTCAGGTCGTGAGATACACTATAAACGAAGCGATCTAGCTCTGTGTTTGTTTGCTTAAGTTCCGCCAGCTTATCGCTTAATTCCTGCTCTGTTAACCACAGATCAGATATTACTCGTCCTGTGAATGCCACAAAGACATACAGGAGAATATTGCCGATAAAGATGTTCAGGAGTGGGTCGAGGTTGGATTGGGTAACAAATCCGGTCGTTTTGTTGAAGTTTGGTATGATGTAGGTGATCAGGAACACGAGAAGATTGCAAAACAACGCTTCACCAAAACCGGATTGGATGGCGATGAGCAACCCGCCTAGACCGTATAAATACCAGTACTTTTGAAAAGGGACAAAAAACGAAAGGACCAAAAGACAGCAGTAGATTACGATTGACTTCGTACTTTTTAACGGATAACTCGGCTTAGGAAGAGCATAATCGGGAGGATCGATCAGCAGATTCCTCTTTTGCAAAATTCCGGTGAAGTAGAAAAGAGCAGGAGCACAGATACCAAAGTTAGCAGTAAACTCACCCAGCCAGTTCACAAAGAAATGTGCCCAGAATAATTCTATGGGCTGCCCGTCAAAATAGGTGAGCATCACTTGCAGCAAAAAAATGTTCACGATGATGGGAATCAGCAGACCTACAAGAAGGAATAGAAAAAAATGCCGCGTATTGGGAAGCCAATACTTTCCCCTTGCCAACTTCGTAAAAAAAAGCCAAGAGCATGCTGCGAAAAGAGTTTCAGAAAGCGGGAAGATCAGCCGTTGCCACCAAACGTCCACGCCCCAAAAAGGAGCAAACACCGCTGCACAAATATAGAGCGCGGGTAATGTCCTTTTTGGGCCCCACCAATTGATGAGGACAATGGAAATGGCGGTGGGTAAATATAATGATCCTACACTAGTCTCAAGTTTAAAAGACAGCGAAAGGTAGTTTCCGATAGGGAAGAGAATGAAGGGCGCAATCCAAGTCCACCACGGAAGGTTCCGCTCGATTTTTGCGCTTTCGGCTATCATGGGTTTAGGTATCAGTTCTACCGCGCAAGTTAACATTTGTTCGGGGGTTTTGTTTAACGTCTCAAGGCTGCTCATACCGTATTTCTCCAGATCATGTGAAGAAAATTGCACTTCGGTTAAATATTCTTAACGCTCAAGCAAATGACTCCACAGTATGGAAACAATCACGATATCGAGCGTGAGCGATAGCAATGCATTGATTTTCAAATTTTTAGGAGGCGCATGACACTTCCGTGTTCAGAATATGGTGTGACCCACAACATTCCACAAGATTGCCGGCAACCCACAGCGATGTGACGTGCACTCCCCGGGTTTAATCTTTTTTTGGGCATGCCTTACCATTCGAGTTCTTGCTGGCCGAAGGGTTGAGTATGGATGAAAACCGAAACGCCCCGTCATTGGCAGGGCTTACAAATTTCAGAACAAGAGGACGATTGCGCCTACCATTGCAGCCAGCAAGAAAACGGTAGCTGCAGCTGTTTGCCCTGCTCTGGCGTTTGGTGGCTTGGCACGCGTACTGACCTTTTCAAGAGGCCTGAATGCGATGACTTCATCGTGGTCGATTGTATCCAGCCGGGGCAAAAATTCTTTTTGAAATCCAATCCCGAATGTCATGATATCCGCTACGGCAAGGGCATGGCGGTTGGTTTGTGGGATGATTTCATTCTCGATTGTTACGCACAGGCGGCCATCGCTGCGGGAATTGATGGTTCCGAAAATAATCCGATAGTGAGCACTGTCATGGTTTGCCACAAGGTGCAATAAATGATGTTGATTGAAGGTAATCGGACAAAGATGCATTCCACGCCAGTCTTTGACTGCGGTGTGGGGCGAGGGTTCGTGGCGCCACGGTGCGCTGGTCGCGTGTACGTTTTTGCCGCTGCCAAAGCAGTTGAAGGCGCGGATATCCGCATGGCGAATGGTTGCCACGTACAAACTGTCTTGCAGGTGATATCCGTGGCCCTGCATGAGCGCATTGCGTGTTGCATGGAGGTAGTTGGTGGAGTCTGATACTTGGTGTTCTACTTGGAAAGTGACGGTGTCATCTGCAGCCAGTGCCTTTTTCTGCATGGACGGCAGCCGTGCGTGTTTTTTGATGTTGATCACGCGGCCAAATGCGACAGCCCCGGGTAGTTCCAAAGCATATACCTTTCCTGCTCTTAAACAATGCCGTTCAAAGTATGCACCCGTTGGCGCTCCATTTGGTAACCTCTCGGGCGATGTTTGATGGGATACCGGATAGAATGTTTTGCTACAGCCGACCGCGACCACCGCGAGTGACAACAGTTGAGCAGCGAAGTGATTTCTTTTCATACGACAGCCGCGAGTTAGCCAACGGAACGGGGTCAAGAAATGATATTCATCACGTGGCCGTCCAGCCAAACTAGCAGGTTTGCCAAAATCCTTGCCGTTTGAAACAACCCTTGCCCTTCACCTGTTATTAACGTAACTTTCAAACTTTACCCAAGCGATATGGAACCAAAAGAAAGCAAACCGAAAAAGCTCTCGTTCAAAGACTTCTTCAGCCTGGGCGAGGTAGGAGGCTATTTCTTCAGGGGCAAAGATCCCAACCGGCCCAGCAACATCAATCTTAAAATGATGCATGGTGTTAACCGCATATCCATCATCATCTTTTTGGCTGGCGTCATTTTCCTCATCGTCAAGCGTTTTCTTTGAACATCGAAGGCTTCCGCAAGTACTGCCTCAGCAAGAGGGGTGTTACCGAAGAGTTTCCATTCGACAACAACACCTTGGTCTTTAAAGTGATGGGCAAAATGTTTGCGCTGACAAACGTAGAAAACTTTGAAAGCATCAACCTGAAGTGTGAGCCCGAGTTGGCCGCACAACTGCGCGAAGAGCATGCGGCCGTGCAGCCAGGCTACCACATGAACAAGAAGCACTGGAACACCGTGGTGATGGACGGTACTATCAGCGACAAGTTGCTGCGCAAATGGATTGATGGGTCGTATGACCTGGTGGCAGCAAGTCTGCCCAAAAAAGACCAGCAAGTATTGAAGGGATTGTGAAATCGGCCGATTTGCCCCCGAAAACCAAGAACTTGAGCGCTGACAGCCCACCGGGGCTGCCGCTTCTGTTGGAAACCACCAACCGGCTGGGCGTGAAGGGTTTACGAAACATCATCAATTCTTGCAAAGTTCGGATTACTTCGGTTTATTTTCTAGCTTTGTAAGTTGTGAATAGTGTATTTTCATGAAACGGGCTTTACTCTTCTGCTCGGTGCTGGTCATGGCACTCTTTGGCTGCAAAACGCAGAAGATGATATGCCCTGCTTACCAGAGTGCATTTTTATTTGACAAGCCGTCAGCCCGCGAGGCCTTTGTACACTACAATGAGAGTGAAAGCCAGCCGCGCGAGTTGCTGGCCTCCAACAGCAAAACACTGACCTTGCCAGCCCGTGATTCTTCGTGGAGTAAGAGTGTGGTATTGCCCGGGCCTGCACTGCCCAAGGAAAAGCGCAACAAGCGCACGCGGTACCTGCTGCTGCCGGAAAAGACATACCGCAAGGCATTGCGCGCGCTGCAAACAGTTGAGATGAGGCCGGTGTATCCAAAGAAAACAGACTCTGTGGATGTCAAAAAGGCATTGGATAGCGCTGCGCGCAGCATCAACGATACGCTCACTTCCACGGCAAAAACGGGCACAGGCGGGTCGGGTGAGGAAGAGGGGCCTTATGTGATCACAAAAGAGAAGGAAAAGTACAATTTCGACCAAGATTACTACATGTGGGTATTCCGTGATATGTTGGTGCTGCCCGATGTTCGGCTCGCAATGGAGGGCGCTAAAGAGGACGCCAAGGCCGCTAAGAATGCCAAGAAGAAGGGTTTCTTCGGTTTCTTCAGTAACTTGTTTGGCAAAAAGAAAGATGCGAAAACCGAGCCAGTGGAGCCGGCAAAGGACGTTGATGATCCAGCCGCCCCTTCAGACTCTGCCGGGGCAGAGGCTCCCACCGCTAAGCCAAAAAAGAAGAAAGGCCTGATGGGCATGTTCAAAAAGAAACCGAAAGAAACGGAGGCCTCCGATCCGGCTGCAAGGAAGAAAGAAGACGAGGTGGAAGATTTTTGATCTGCCCGAGTTTCGAACAATCGAATGTGCACAACAGGTGAATAAATCGGTCATCGTTATTGGGCGTTTGTTTGCCACAGAGAGCGCTCTACATCAGGCCAACTTTTAAGAATGAGATTGTATCATTTTTTTGTCGAGGCTTTTTTATTCTTGTCCCCCTGTTAGTTAGACATCCGATATATTTTTTTATTGCGCAAACAATTTGCGTAACGGTTCGTTCAACAACTGATATCAAAATTTGTGAGACCGCTTCGTCATTTTTTGTATGGTTTGATCGCGTGTGCGAGTGTGTTGGCCACGTCTATCGTGCCTGTCGAAGAGAGCACACTCCTTGATGGCGAGCTCGAATGCGAAGTTGTGATAGCGCAGCCGGGCAAAAATGAAGTTTGCCGCAGTGTGAAGAGGCCAAGTGTGGTCAAGCAAAGTAACTGGGCCAATTCAGGATTACCGCAGAATGTGGTCACGTTCACCTCTGTATCATTACCCAGTCAGAAATCACCTATTTTTATTCTCAACCGGTCGCTGCTTATCTGAATCAAGGAGTCCGCGCGCATTTGATTTCTATTACCGGTTTAAAACTTTCTTGAAGATGAGATGGATTGTGATTGAAGAGCTTAAGCTCATTTCTGACTATATACCTGTGTTGGCTGCCAGCGAACAGAAGAGATTACAACTCGAAAACCAAAAGTGCTCGGTGTTTCCCACGCTTGAAATGGCAATGGTTCGCGCACGCGAGCTTCGCGATTTGTACCGCGTGCGAAGCATACGCCTCTTCCATCAAGAAACTTGACATCACCTTTTAACTAACAACGTATATGAATGAGTCGTACCTATGGATTGGCTTCAACGGTTTTGTTTTGGCCATGCTCGCTCTCGACTTGGGCGTTTTCCATCGAAAGTCAACCGAAATATCAGTGAAGGAGGCGCTGTTGTGGACATGCGGTTGGGTGTTTATGGCTTTTATTTTCAATGTGTGGGTCTACTATCATTTTGGGCAGGATCAAGCCTTTGAATTCTTTACCGGCTACGTCATCGAAAAGTCGTTGAGCGTGGACAACATCTTTGTGATCATCATGATTTTTTCATTTTTCAACGTGCCGCCTGCATACCAACACAAGGTTCTCTTTTGGGGGATACTGGGCGCGCTGGTCATGCGGGTCTGTTTCATCCTGGCCGGGATGGAACTCATCCATCGATTTCACTGGCTTATATATATTTTTGGAGGCTTTCTCGTGGTTACTGGTGTTCGGCTCATCACACAAAATGAAATGGCTGTAGACCCGGGCAAGAACCCGGTTATCAAATGGGCGCGCACCATCATGCGGATTACACCACAGTTTGAAGCCGACCGGTTCTTTGTTAGAAAGGAGGGGCAGCTTTGGGCAACTCCGTTGTTTTTGGTGGTGATCATGATTGAGGCAACCGACCTGATCTTCGCGGTAGATAGTATACCGGCTGTGTTGGCCGTGAGCGATGATGCGTTCATCGTTTATACTTCCAACGTGTTTGCAATTCTCGGTCTGCGATCCTTGTACTTTGCGTTGGCGGGTATCGAAAAGTTTTTTGTTTATCTCAAGTACGGCTTGTCCGCAATCCTGATTTTTGTGGGTGCGAAAATGTGCATTTCAGACTGGTACAAGGTGCCCATCGAAATTTCGCTGGCGTTTATCATCCTCACTTTGTCAATGGCGGTGCTGGCATCCATGGCAATGCAGAAGAAAGAAACACCCTAGGGCTTACCACGTTTCCCCAGTTCAATTACTTCCATATTTTGAACCGCGCCAAGCGTGATGTCAAAACGCAGTATCGTCTTGATGTGGTGGAAGCCCTGGTTACCGGCTGCGCCCGGGTTGATGTACAGTAGGTTCAGTTTGCGGTCTTTGATCACCCGCAGGATGTGGGAGTGGCCGCAGATGATCACATCAGTTGATTTTTCTTTCAACATTTTTTTGGTTCTAGGATTGTAATTCGGGGGCGAGCCAGCGATGTGTGTGATCCATATTTGCAGGCCTTCACAATCAAACCACAAGTCTTCGGGGCAATGGGCCCGAATGCCCTTGTCATCGATGTTGCCAAACACCGCGCGCACTGGCTTTAATTGCTCAAGTTGACGGATAACGGACATGTCACCAATGTCGCCAGCATGCCAGATTTCATCAACTGACTTAAAATGCCCCAACACCTGTGCATCAAGGTAACTATGCGTATCCGAAATCAGTCCTATTTTCATTTAGTTTTATTCTGTTGACGAAGAGATTATCGCTTCTTAAGCCTCTTTTCCCACTCTGCGGCACGTTTCATTTTTGCCAGTTTACCTTCACTGATTAGCAGCGCTAACTGAGGATGCATTTGCCCTTGTGAGGTGAGGTGGTAGCACCCACAAATATCGCATTGGTAAATGGCAACGGGGCCGCGGTTCGGCCCAACCGGCAACTGCACGTTGGCTTCAATGAGCGCATCGATGGCTAATGCCTCATGGAGGTAGAGTCTTTTTCCACTCGGGCATGTTTGCTTCATAGCTCAAAATACTAAAACTCTATTAACTTTGCCGCCCTAAATTTAGTTGAAATGAAAGTAGCAGAAATCCATACCAAGAAGGGCGTGATGAAAATCAATTTCTTTGAACAAGATGCGCCCAACACCGTGAAGAATTTTATCACGCTCGCGGAGAAAGGGTTTTACGATGGCCTCACATTCCACCGCGTACTTCCCAATTTTGTTATCCAAGGCGGATGCCCAAACGGCATTGGCAATGGCGGCCCCGGATATATGATCGATTGCGAATTGACCGGAGATAACCAATACCATGACAGGGGCGTGCTTTCGATGGCCCATGCCGGAAGAAATACCGGAGGCTCGCAATTCTTTATTTGCCACACACGCGCCACCACTAAACACCTAGATCGCAACCACACCGTTTTCGGTAAGGTGGTAGAAGGCTTAGACGTGATTGATCAAATCCGCCAAGGCGATGTGATGGAGAAGGTCGTTATTACTGAGGTGGCTTAGTGGTTATTGGTATTCGGTAATCGGTGTTATCTACTTGAAAACGCTTACCGAATACTGTTTACCAGTTACTAAGCCAACTCCGCTACACATTCAATTTCCACCAAAGCATCTTTGGGCAAACGGCTTACCTCCACAGTAGTGCGGGCAGGTTTGTGTTCACCAAAGAATTGCTCGTAGGCCTTGTTCATTTTTTCGAAATCAGCAAAATTTTTCAGAAATACGCTGGTCTTTAACACGTGGTTTCGGTTTGCCCCCGCGGCTTTCAGTACCGTTTCCACTTTTTGAAGTACCAAGGTAGTCTGTTCAGATACCGTGTCACCTTCAATAACC
>DHLV01000112.1 GCA_002405445.1 Flammeovirgaceae bacterium UBA4659
GAATAAATCGATGCTGTTTTTTTTGGCCCGATTGAAATGTGCGGGAAAACTGAGGCAACACAGTGCGGGCTGCAAACTGGCTTTGATAAAAAAGGACTGCCGCGCATTGTTGAATTCGATCACAAGTTCGTCTTTGTTTTGACTGAAACAAGATACCAATACAAAACCCTGCAGGCGTTGATGCAATGCCTTACTCAGTTGTGCCAGTAAAAAATAACTGTTGTGCACTAGCTTTGAAAAGTCAAACCATCATAGGCCAAAGCAATGGATTTCGGAAGTTCTTTTTCAATGAACCGGTGGGGGCCCATCTTATGGCTGATGTGTGTGAAGTATGTTTGCCGCGATCCAATCTTTTGCGCAACTTCAATGGCTTCTTGCAGCGTGAAATGTGACGGGTGGCTTTCTTTTTGTAATGCGTTGAGAATGAGTATTTCTGTGCCAGCGAGTTTTTTATAGGTGTTCTCAGGTATCTGGTTGGCATCGGTAATGTAGCTGAAGTTGCCGATCCGAAAACCCATTACCGGCATTTTCAAATGCATGACGGGTAACGGAGTGATGTGAAATCCGGCAGCCATAAATGGATCCTCGTCAATTGCGTGCAGTTGGATTTGTGGTGCGCCAGGATATTTGTTTTCTTCAAACGCGTAGTAAAACTCTGTTTCTACCTGGCGCAAAGTAGGCGGCATTCCGTAAACAGGCATTTCTCGTTTCTGCAAATAATTGAAGGCCCGCACATCGTCAAGGCCGGCAATGTGGTCTTTGTGGCTGTGGGTAAGGATGACGGCATCCAGGCTGTTGATGTTCTCGCGCAGCATTTGCTGGCGAAAATCTGGGCCTGTGTCGATCACAATTGTTTGGTTTGCACTTTGCACCAGCACTGACACGCGCAATCGCTTGTCGCGGTAGTCCAGTGATTGGCATACGGCACATGTGCACCCTATAACAGGCACTCCCTGCGATGTCCCCGTACCCAGCAGTGTGATTTTCAAAACAGGCTCAGGCTTTTACTTCCGTGGCGGTAAGTTCTTGGTACAACTTCAGGCTCTTCTCCGTAAAGTTTGCTCGGTCCAACTCCACATTTTTCAAAATATCTAATATGGCGTTGATCTTGCCCTCCATTGTAAAAAACTTGTTGACGATCATGATCTTCTGTTCTTTCAATACGCAGTATCCAGACTTAAAATTGCCCTTTTCGTAGCGCAAGATGTAGTCAGATTCTGCAATCAAGTCCTCTAACTTGGTGAGAAACTGATTTGTGTACTTAATCATGGTAGTGGTTGTGGTTCGTGGCCGAAAGTTAAGCAAAGGTTTTGGTTTTCAGAATCTTTACCTCGGCTGATTGATTGCGGCAGCATTGCTTTATTTCCCAGATTAGTCATTTGAAATTATTGGTGATGGCAATGCTGCCCGAGGGGTGGCGAATCCTGACAGTACCGCCTGAATGTCAGGATACACACACATTGAAAATGACAGATGATTTTTCGATCACAATAAGATCCAATCCTTTCATTTTCAATCGTCAGCACACATTGTAAAAAGTCTAATGACTATTTTGGAGTTATTTCTACTTTTTTGTTGAGCCTGTGGCTTAAATGCCTGCAGTATTCTCTATTTTTGCAACCCTCACCAGATGTCATTGCAGGTTCAACAGCTTACAAAAATATATGGCGCCCAAAGGGCGTTAGATGACATATCGTTCTCTGTCCGAAAAGGCGAAATCGTTGGGTTTTTGGGGCCCAACGGTGCAGGAAAGTCCACGACCATGAAAATTGCCACTACCTACCTGCCGCCTACTTCGGGTAGCGTGTGGGTAGAGGGCATCAATGTAGAGCACCAACCGATTGAAGTGAAGAAAATGATCGGCTACCTGCCAGAGCACAACCCGCTGTATCTCGATATGTATGTGCACGAGTATTTGCAATTTGTAGGATCAGTGTATGGTCTGCGCGGTACCGCATTAAGGATCCGCGTCAGAGAGTTGGTAGAGATGTGTGGCCTCGTGCGCGAGCAGAATAAACGCATAGAAGCACTCTCCAAAGGCTACCGCCAGCGCGTAGGTCTCGCACAGGCGCTCATTCACAACCCGCAAGTTTTGATCTTAGACGAGCCCACCTCAGGGCTCGATCCCAACCAGATACTTGAAATCAGGAAACTGATCAAAGCAATTAGTGACAACAAGACAGTGATCTTCTCCACGCACATCATGCAAGAAGTCCAAGCATTGTGCGACAGGGTGATCATCATCAACAAAGGGAAAATTGTTGCCGATGACTCAATCGAAAACCTGTTGGAAAACAATGGCAACCTGGAAGAAGTTTTCCGCTCTTTCACCAGCACCGCAGTCGCATGATCCGGGTTTTTGTCCGTGAGTTTTCAGGTTATTTAAGTTCTCTGATCGCCTATATGGTGATAGGGGTATTTCTGACGGCCATTGGGTTGCTGACCTGGGTGTTTCCTGAAACCTCTGTGCTGGACTATGGGTATGCGGACATGGACACGTTGTTTTCAACGGCACCCTACGTTTTTATTTTTCTCATTCCCGCCATTACCATGAAAACTTTTGCGGAAGAAAAGAAAATGGGTACCCTCGAGTTGTTGCTCACCAAGCCGTTGAGCGAAGTGCAGATAGTATGGGGTAAATTTTTTGCAGCGTGGGGCTTGGCAGTGCTGGCGTTGTTGCCCACGGTGGTGTATTATTTTTCAGTCTCGGCATTAGGTAATCCGAAAGGTAACATTGATGCCGCTGCGGTGGTGGGCTCCTATATCGGATTGATTCTGCTGGCTGCCATTTTCACTTCCGTTGGCGTATTGGCCTCAGCGCTTACGCAGAATCAGATTGTAGCATTTATTGTAGCTGCTTTTTTGTGTTTCCTGCAGTACATTGGTTTTGATTCGTTTTCTGCGTTTGCCGGAGCACAGGCATTATTGGTCAAGCAGATGGGTATTCTGTATCACTACGAGTCGCTGAGCCGCGGGTTGATTGACAGCCGCGATGTGGTGTATGCATTGAGTGTAACCGGATTTTTTACGCTGTGCACCGTATTAACCATAAATAGCAGGTTATGGTGAACTGGAAAAACAGCAGAAAGGTTGGCGACCTGTTGCTTCTGGCAAACGGGGCCGTGGCGTTGCTATTGCTCAACCTGCTGGCTTCGTTTTATTTTTTCCGCATCGACCTCACCGAAGAAAAACGGTACACCATCAAACCACAAACCAAACAGGTGCTGGCAAGTGTAGAGGAGGAGGTATTTGTAGAGGTTTTTTTGGAAGGGGAATTGAATGCCGGTTTCAAGCGTTTTCAGAAATCCATACGCGAAACGCTGGAGGAGTTCCGCATTTATTCCAACAACAAAGTCAATTTTATTTTTACTGACCCCAATCACGCCAAAAGTGAAAAAGCGCGCAGCGAGTTTATGAGTGAGTTGGCAGCAAAGGGCATTCACCCCATGAACGTGATTGAGAGCAAAGACGGGCAGCGCATTGAGAAGTTTGTGTTTCCCGGTGCACTGGTATCGTATGGTGGTTTTGAAACGGGTGTGATGTTGCTGAAAGGCAACCGTGCGCAGGGATCGCAAGAGGCACTGAACCAGTCTATCGAAAATGTTGAGTTTGAATTGGCCAACGCCATCTATAAACTAAGCAATAACAACCGTAAAAAGATTGCGCTGGTGCGTGGCCACGGTGAGCTGGACAGCCTGCAAATTGCAAGTTTCAACAATGCGTTGCTGGAACAGTATGATGTGTACAAAACAGATCTTTCAGCGAAACCTACAGTGGGTAATTATGAGGTGTTGATCGTTGCCAAGCCGAAAACAGAATTTTCTGAACCCGACAAATACAAACTTGATCAATACCTGATGCGCGGTGGCAAAATACTTTTTTTGCTCGATCGTTTAGATGCCAATATGGACAGCGCCTCCAACGACAACTATTTTGCCTTTCCCTACAACCTTAACCTAGATGACCAGCTCTTCCGATATGGCGTGCGCATCAATCCGGACCTGGTGCAAGATCGTATAAGTGGTCAATACCCGGTGGTGGTGGGCAACGCAGGAGGCCGTCCACAATTGATGCAACTGGATTGGCCTTTTTTTCCTTTGATCAACCAATACGCAGATCATCCTATTACCAGAAACCTGGATGCTACGCAAACAAAATTCGTCAGCAGCATCGATACAGTAAAAGCTGCTGGGGTGAAGAAGAAACCATTACTTTTCTCATCACCGTATTCGCGCAAGCTACTGGCACCTGTAAAGGTTGGCGTAAACGACTTGCGCAAGCAGACTCAGGAAGGCACCTTCAATGCAGGGGCTTTGCCCGTTGCCTATTTACTGGAGGGTAAGTTTACCTCGCTGTTCAACAATCGTTTTGCACCGGCCGGGGTTGATACCGTTGGGTTTGCAGCCAAGAGCGTGGACACCAAAATCGTGGTGGTGGCTGATGGCGACATCGCCAGAAATGACGTAAACCCGAGGCGAAATGAGCCGCAAACACTAGGCTATGACCCGTTTACCCGCTACACTTTTGCAAACCAGGATCTATTGCTAAACATGGTGGCATACCTCGCCAACGAAAATGGGTTGATTGCCGCCCGCAACAAAGAGGTGAAAATCCGCCCTCTCAATAAAGAAAAAATCCGCAACGAAAGAACCTACTGGCAGGTGGTGAACATATTGGTGCCATTGGTAGCGCTGGCATTGTTCGGGTTGGCCAGAATGTACGTGCGCAAGAAAAAATATTCATCATTTGTGACTGAACGTTGATGCAGCAAAACCGCAATATACGCCTGTTGGCTTCTTTGGCCTTGCTTTCTGCTGCTACGTTGGCGGTATTGGTGGTTGGATTCAAAACCGGTTCCGAAATCGACAAGAATCTTTTCAAAGCCATTGATCAGTCCGAAATCAGCGAAGTACGGTTCACTTCTGTCAAAGACACCATGCAACTGAAGTACGATGGCGCCAAATGGCTGGTGAACGGTAAAGAAGCTGACAGGCAATTGATCAAAGTTTTTTTCGCTACGATCTTGCAAGCAGAGCCCAAACGCAAAGCTGCACCATCGTTGGTGGACAGTTTGAAGAAGCTAAATGGTGCGGTGAAGGTTACATTACTGAGAGAGGGGGAGATACTGAAAGAATTTTTCGTGGCGGGCAACCCCACCAAATCAGAAACCTACTTTTACTTTACCGGAGGCGATTGGTATGTGGTCACCATTCCGGGTTACCGCGTGTATGTGGCATCGGTGTTTGAGCTGAATGAAAACGATTGGCGCGTGAGACGGATTTTCAATTTCAACTGGCAGAACTTTAAGTCGTTGCGTGCTACTTTTCCCCAACAGCCGTCCGAAGACTTCAGCATTACCGCCCAAAAGCAATACATTTCGATTGAAGGTATGGATGCTGATACCACCAAACTGTTAGGCTACCTCGATGCTGTTTTACAAATGCCCTCGGACAAAATCCTGACAACGGAAGAGGCCAAAGCGTATGACAGCCTGCTTCGCACAACCCCGGCAGTGCAAGTTTCCATTTTCGACATTGCCAACCGCGAGTGGAAGCTATCTGTTTTTGGCAACTCATCTTCACAAAAGCCCGCGCTTGCGGTCGCCAACAGCGAAGTTGTCGTGCTCAACGCACAGGCTGCTGCCATTTTGCTGCGTGGCAGAATCTACTTTAAGCCCAAAAGGTAAATGTTCAAAAAGTGTTGATAATCAGCAGGTAATACTTGTTTACTCACCTTGTGAGGTATGATTTTTCGTTCTACCTTTACCCCCCGTTAAAACCACAAACCACTCATTTCTAATGAAGTTTATTGTTAACTCAAGCTACCTGCTCAAGCAGCTTTCCAACATCAATGGCGTGATCACTACCAATCCGGTAGTTCCCATTCTCGAAAACTTCTTGTTCGAAATCGACAAGAGTAATTTGAAGATTACCGCCTCTGACTTGCAGACTTCAATGATCACCGAAATGACCGTAGAGTCAAAAGAAAAGGGCAGTATTGCAGTACCCGCACGCATCTTGTTGGATACGTTGAAGAACCTTCCGGATCAACCTGTAACTTTCTCGATAGACACTACAAGCTACGCCATCGAAATCAGCTCTGACAATGGGCGTTACAAGTTAGCAGGCGAAAACGCCACCGATTTCCCAAAAGTCCCCTCTGTGGCAAACGATTTTTCGGCTACGATCTCGTCCGATGTTTTGGCGAAGGCCGTCAACAACACCATTTTTGCAACCAGCAGCGATGAGCTTCGCCCAGCCATGACGGGCGTTTATGTGAATCTGGGCGAGAAGAACACCACTTTTGTGGCGACAGACGGGCATCGCCTGGTGCGATACCGCAGAACGGATATCAAATCAGACAATGGCAACTCCATCATCATTCCGCGCAAAGCGTTGAATTTGTTGAAGACCACGTTGCCAACGGAGAACACTGACGTGACCATCGACTTCAACATGTCGAATGCATTTTTCAATTTCGGCAACATCCGCATGATCTGCCGCCTGATAGACGAGCGTTTTCCCGATTATGAGAATGTGATTCCGTCATCAAACCCCATTAAGATGACCATCAACCGCACCGATTTATTGGGGTCTTTGAAGCGCATCTCGATTTACGCCAACAAAACCACCCACCAGGTGCGTTTGAAGATCACGGGAAGCGAACTTCAGGTATCGGCTGAGGACCTGGATTTTGCAAACGAAGCAAATGAACGTCTCTCTTGCGAGCATGAAGGCGAAGACATTGAGATTGGCTTCAACGCACGGTTTTTGGTTGAGATGCTTTCTAACCTGGATGCTGATCAAATTAAACTGAACATGTCGGCACCCAACAGGGCTGGCGTAATCAACCCGGCCGAAAAAGATAAGGCAGAAGACATTCTGATGCTGGTGATGCCGGTGATGCTCAACCAGTACGCATAATCATTTGCTGCCTAAACCATTGAAAGCCACGCAGTTTGTGTGGCTTTTACTTTTTGGTTACAATTTAAGCATCCAACTCATAAATTGCCGGAAAATTAAGTTTACAAATACCCATGGAAGCAGTTGAAAGTTGGTGGCAAAGCCTTGAAGGAATTTTAAAGGTTTTTTGGGGATTGGCCATCCCGTTTACCTTGTTCTTTGTATTACAATTGATTTTCTCTTTTTCGGGCGCTGATTCACCCGATGACTTACCTGACTCGGAGATAGAAAGCGACCACGGCATTCCGTTTCAGTTTCTTACCCTCAAAAACATGGTGGGCTTTTTCACTATTTTTTCGTGGGCAGGCATTGCCAGTGTGAATGCAGGCTTATCGAATACCGTTTCCCTCGTCATTGCCAGTATTTCGGGCTTGATGATGATGCTGATGATGGCCGGGTTGTTTTACGTCACCGGCAGAGCTGCGGCTGATGGTACCATGAAAATTGCGGATGCCATCGGCAAAACCGGTGAGGTGTACCTGATGATTGGCCCGTACCGCAAGACCATCGGGAAGGTGCAGGTGAATGTTACCGGCTCGCTGCGCACGCTCGATGCCGTTACTGACGATGAAAATCTCATTATCACGGGCACGCTGGTGAAGGTTGTGGGCGTCACAGAAAATCTATTAATCGTTACAGCCATTTAACTAACCATACAAACCATGTTTACAATCGTGATTGTAGCCCTCATTGGGTTATTCGTCTTCGTTCTGATCAGCTCCATGCTCAGGCGCTACAAACGCTGTCCGTCCGATCGCATATTGGTTGTGTACGGTAAAGTGGGCGGTGGCGGCTCAGCCAAATGTATCCACGGTGGTGCAGCATTCATTTGGCCCGTTTTTCAGGATTACGCTTTCATGGACCTTACGCCCATTTCTATTGAAGTGAACCTGACCAACGCGCTGAGCAAGCAGAATATCCGCGTGGACGTGCCCTCAAAATTTACCGTAGGTATTTCTACCGATACAGGTGTAATGGAAAATGCAGCCGAGCGCTTGCTGGGTTTGCAACGCCAGGATGTGCACGCCCTTGCCCATGATATTATTGTGGGGCAAATGCGGCTGGTGGTAGCCATGATGGACATAGAAGAAATTAATACCAATCGCGATAAATTCTTGCTGAACGTATCTCACAATGTAGAAGTGGAATTAAAAAGATCGGTTTAAAACTCATCAACGTTAACATCACCGACATCAAAGACGAAAGCGGCTACATCGCTGCATTGGGTAAAGAAGCAGCAGCGAAAGCGATCAACGAAGCAAAGATCCGTGTGGCAGACCAGGAACGCCTTGGTGACATTGGCAAGACCGAAGCGGAGAAAGAACGAGACATCAAGGTGGCTGAGATGGTACGCGACCGCGACACCCAAGTGGCCGTAACGGTGAAGGACAAAGAAGTTTTGATTGCCGGGGCGAGGCGAGATGAGCAGATCGGTAAAGTTGAGGCGGAACGAGATACACGGATCAAATCTGCAGAGGCAAACGCCCTGGCCGTAACAGGCGAAAATCAATCTAAGATTGCCATCGCCAACTCAGACTCGCAACGCAGGGAGCGCGAAGCTGAAGCGCTAAAAAAGGCGATTGCAGCAGAAAAAGTGCAGGCTGCCAAAGCATTGGAAGAAGCCTACCTGGCCGAACAGAGAGCCGAAGCTGCCCGTGCAGAACGCGAGCGCGCGTCACAAAATGCCAACATTGTGGTGGCGGCTGAAATACAAAAGCAAAAAGCAATTATTGAGGCCCAGGCCGATGCTGAAAAGTTGCGTGAGCGGGCCAAAGGTGAAGCGGATGCCATCTATGCCAAACTCGAAGCGGAAGCCCGCGGTATGTATGAGATGTTGACCAAGCAGGCGCAAGGTTTGAAACAGATTGTGGAAGCCTCTGGCGACAACGCCCGTGATGCTGTGCTGCTGTTGATCGTAGACAAGCTGCCCGAATTGGTTCGCCTGCAAACCGAAGCCATCAAAAACATCAAAATCGATAAGCTCACTGTTTGGGATGGCGGCCCTGGCAATGGCGCAGACGGCAAAACCTCAACAGCCAATTTTATTTCCGGGTTGTATAAATCGGTGCCACCCCTGCAAGAAATATTTAACATGGCCGGCATGGAACTGCCCGATTACCTGAAAGGCAAAACAGCCGAAGAATTGAAAAATATGGCAGATGAAGCGAAGGCCAAATTAGGCGAAGGAAAAGAGAAGACGGAGCCAACTAAAAAGTAATCGTTACAGTGCATTGACTGAATTTTGAGGCAACCAGTAAAAGAGGCCTGGTTTAAGTGTGATATTTTGCTTGATGCACGGCATGTTAAATAGTTAACATTCAATGCGTAATCAATTTCACCTGCATATTACTAACGGCCGGTTGCTGTCTGTTGATTGATTTATATACTAAATAAATTAGTATTTTAATGCTAAAAATATTAGTTTTGTTATATCAAATTCACAAGGCTATGAAAGTTCTGGAATCACCGCTGATTGGCGCCCGCGCCATTACCGCCCGCGAAAGAGGGGCAAGGCTCTTCCAAGTGAAACAAGTATTGGCGCAGCACCGCGATACGCTGATTTCAAAATTGATGAATGATATCCCGTACTACATCGCGTTCAAGTACAAAGCCTACGCAACTGCGGCCGAAGTTCAGGAGATCAAGTCAAAATTGGGTGAATTGCAAAAGAGAGATCTGGACCTTGTCAACTATTCTCAGATTGTCGAATTGATATCACACCGTGACAAGGTGCGCATTGGCAACGAGCCGTTTTTCAGGGAAATCGATAATCTGCTGCTCGGCAAATCGGAGTAATGACACGTTGGACTGTATCCAACTGTAATGCCCATTGAACGACAACATGAATATTTCGGATACGTTTGACCCACCCTTTCAGGAATGGTTTGACCCACCTATTCCGGAATTGGTTTAATTCTCCGCTGAGTGGCGCTTCGCAATCTGCAGCAAGATAAGTTCTTTGAAAACAGAAAGCCAGTGAGACGTTTGCAACTAAGCGCGTGGGCACGGTTTAAAATAAAAGCCAGCTACAGCCGCGCGCCCATACAGAATATCATCGCCAGCGTACTCTCCGGGCAGTATGCCTACAGCAACGGGCTGGAGAGCATTACCCAGGCCACCAATGCATTCAATGCAGGGCTCGTGGGACTTGCCCCACAGAATGGCGACAACCCCAACGCCCCGAGTGCGTATCTCAACTATATTTTGTTTGACTCCCTCTACGCGCGCAAAGCGGCAGGAGCGGTACAAGTGCCGCAGGCGGCAGGCTTTGAAGAGCCGCAGCGGGGCAGTGGCTATACCAACAACAATTTGCTTAAATTTGGAAACGATATACAGGTAAGCCAGACGGGCTACCTCTACATTTGGGTAAGCAATGAGAGTGAAAACACCGAAGTTTGGTTTGACGACCTGAACGTGATCCACCAAAAAACACTGGTGGCTGAGACCACCGACTATGGCGTATGGGGCGATGTGATGAGGGAGCAGAAGTGGGAGGACTTGGATACGAAATACAGGTACGGGTATCAGGGTAAGTACTCTGAAAAAGATGATGAGACAGGGTGGAGCCATTTTGAGCTGAGAGAGTATGATGATATCACTGGAAGATGGTTCCAGACAGACCCAGAGGCGCAGTACTATTCGCCTTATATCGGCATGGGGAATGACCCAGTAAATGGTATTGATGAGGATGGTGGAAAAAAGGTATGGTATAGTGTTGATGGCCGTTGGGAGAATACAAGCCATAACACATTCTTCCACAATCTTTTTTATGGTACTCAAAAGTTCGTTGGTGGAAAAAGAGTTTCTGATGATTTCTTTTGGGGTGTAACCCAAACTCTTAATCCTAGGCCTTGGACTGGCGAATTAAGTGCTTACGTTCCGAATCTTTGGGCGCAAAACAAAGAGACGATAGATAACTCTCATGCAATATGGAGAATACCCGGTCAGTATGTTTATGGGGTAATGGATAACACTTATGTTATGTTACAGCGGGTTAAAGATAGATATCATCTTGATGGATTTGCAGTGACTAATTCAGAAGGGCAAGAAGCATTGGTGGGGATGCTTAGTTTGGGTTTTGGAAAAAGCGGTCCGTCAACAAAAGTTCTCAGTGCTTCTCAATTTAGCTCGAAATTTAAAGGAACCTCAATTCTTGCGGGTCCCAAAAAAGAAGTTGGATTAAGAATGCAGTCATATAATAATGCAGCTAGGGCGCACAAGTCCAGTAAACAAGCTCTCCGTGTCGCAAAAGGATTTAAATCTGTAGCTAAGAAAATTTCTGGAAATGATTATAAAGAATAATTTTTCTCTCCTATGTATATCCCTTCTTATTTACTCTTGTGGGGATCATCTCAATAAGATAAGGTCTGATGGTGCGGTCAATTATAAGAACAAAGTTTCATCATGTATTTATTTTGAGACCAAACAAGATGTTAAGAACTTTATCAGGGCAGTCATTGCAGATATCGGTGAAGTACAACAATATGATTCAACAGGTACTGGATTGAAGTTGATTTGGGCTAGAACAGAATTTGCAGCTATAAATAAACCTGCCGAAATTGAAATTGTAGTGGTGAATGCTTTTGAAACGATTGGGGGTAAACTGGTATATGACAGATCAATCATTACAATACTAGTTCTTGATACCAAGGGTAACAACCTAATAGAGTCACCTTGGTCAGATAAAATATCCATGTATTTTCAAGATAAGGTCGATAGGTACGTTAAGTAGTCGTCCTCTTAGTGGCCGTTGGTCAAGTTAAAGTTTTTAGTCGTTGTTGTTGGTCGCTGACCAACAACTTTAGCAAGAAACTTCTTTGAAGACAGAAGGCCAGTAAGCCGTTTGCAACTAAGCACATGGGCAAAGTTCAAATTACGTGAGGCGGCCTTATCAAAAACGCCTATCACAGGCATTATCGCGAGCGTACTGGCGGGGCAATACGCATACAGCAATGGGCTGGAGAACGTGGTGCAGGCAGCCAATACTTTCAATGCAGGACTTTTGGGGCTGGCAAACACCGTTGACGATGCAGACGACACCCGACCATACGCCTACTTGAATTATGTTGTCTTCAACAGCAGCTATGCAAAGGTGGGTGGTGGAGCGAAGCGCGTGCCACTGGGTGCAGGCTTTACTGAGGCGCAAAGGGCCAGCGGCTATGGGCCCAACAACCTGGTGAAGTTTGACGATGCAGCCTCGCCCTCGTTGGTGTTCTTCA
>DHLV01000284.1:0-6119 GCA_002405445.1 Flammeovirgaceae bacterium UBA4659
GGGATTTTAATTGAAAAATACCCATCTTCATTTGAACTGGTGCCAAAAGCAAAACCTTCAACCCCAATAGAAGCATACGCAACCGGTTTATTTGTTTCCAGATCAAGAACCTTGCCTTCAATCGTAATGACCTGTGCCACGGTAACATTTGATAAAAAAAAGACGAGGGACAACATTTTGAGCATACTGCAATTTTTAGGATCACAAATTCTTTGTTCTATTTTTTTTAAAATCTTCAAACACCAAATTGCCCAACCCTTTTAGGCTGCTGTAGTAAGCATTGCCATTATTCGCTTTTGTGAATTCGCGCACAAAGGCCTTCAGGTACGGGTCTGTGGCAATCATAAAAGTGGTGACGGGTACTTTTATTTTTCGCAGCTGTGTGGCCAAGTCCAACGTCTTGTTCAGTATTTTTTGATCGAGCCCAAAACTATTTTTGTAATACTTGATTCCTTGTTTGATACACGTTGGCTTGCCATCAGTAATCATAAAGATTTGCTTGTTGGTATTTTTTCGCTTCCGCAAAATATCCATTGCTAACTCCAGCCCCGCAACGGTGGTTGTGTGGTAGGGACCCACTTGCAGGTAGGGCAAATCTTTTATTTCAATTTGCCAAGCATCATCGCCAAATACTAAAATATCGAGCGTGTCTTTCGGGTATTTTTTTGTAATTAATTCCGACAATGCCATTGCCACCGTTTTGGCTGGTGTAATTCTATCTTCTCCATATAGAATCATAGAGTGCGAGATGTCAATCATCAACACGGTGGAGGTTTGTGTTTTAAACTCATTCTCCATCACCTCTAAATCGTTTTCTGTCATTAAGAACTCATCAAGGCCATGGTTGACTTGTGCATTGCGCAGCGAATCAGTCACAGAAATATTTTCGACCGAATCGCCAAATTCGTACTCGCGCCTGTCAGTAGTAGTTTCATCGCCCCGGCCGCTGTGGTGTGTTTTGTGCTCGCCATTTTTGGTTCGCTTCATTTTGCCAAATACTTCTTCAAGTGCACGCTCGCGCAGGTTTTGCTCCGCTTTTGCCTTCAGCCTGAGTTCTCCTTGTGGGCCGTCATCGGTGATGTACCCGTTTCGCTTCAGGTCCTCAATAAAATCACCAATGCCATATTGCCCGTTGGTAAGGCCGTGCTGCTTGTCTACCTCGGTCAGCCATTGCAATGCCTCACCCACGTTGCCTGCGGTAATCAGCACCAGTTGCATAAAGATGTTGAGTAACCGCACAAAATCGCTTTTTTGACTTTCAGGCGGAGGAATAAATTTTGAAAAACGATGACCCAGCATTTAGACTTTGTTTAATATTTGCTTATTCTTGGTATGGTGCACAATTCTCATTCCGGATATGCACCTCAATAACCAATAAATTGCACAATCTGTTTTCCTCACTTTGAACCCAAGATATGCAATAGAACAGCCATTGCATACCAGATCAATGAAAATCAACAATTTAACCGTAATCGGTGAAAGTAGTTTGGCCATATTTTTGGTTTGGGGCCCTGAGGCGCTTACAATAGCTGTAATAACAGCCTGTCTTTGACCTGGCGTGTTCCTTTGGATGCATTTCGTTCAAAACTTGGTGACCACCGGTATTTCACCTGCCTGTTTATTTTTTTCTAGGGTTCGTGTAAGGATTTTGTAATTATCAGCATTAATTATCACAAAATGATGCGTACGTTTGCAGAACACTTACGCCTACCGAATATGAAAAAGCTGATTGTGTCACTCATCGTTGTTGCAATGCTGGCTACGGCCTGTAGCCAATATACTTGTCCAACGTATTCAAAAGCCCCTCAAAAGCCGACTTCTGTAAAAAGAATTTAGAGGTCACTGCAAAAGTACCTTCAAAGAATTTCCGCGGTCTCTGAATGGCATGCCGTGCCTAATTTTTTGCCCAGACACCGTTGGGTAGAGCATCTAACTCAGCCTTGCAGGGCGTTCAGACGTTTGAAGCTTGCTTTAAAACTATTTTTGAGAAAAGTTTTGGTTTTTTATCGCCAACGAATCCGCTGTGGTTCCATAGAGAAAATCCCACACAGGCGATGTGACGCCAAACACTGCCTTTCCGTTTTTATAGTGATGTACGCTGTGGTTGACCCAAAGCCATTTAAATAGGTTTTTGGGCGGCTGGTGCGCATGTACCATGTAATGGATGAGCAGGTAGTACGCATATCCGGTCATAAAACCGGGCATAAATGAAAACGCAAAATCGCCCATCACCAGCCTCAATAAAAGCAAAAGCACCGTGCCGATGGTGACACTGGCAACAGGGGGCATGGCCAGCCTGTCTTTGTCTTTGGGGTACTCGTGATGTACCCCATGTATGAGGTACTGGGTTTTCTTTCGCCACTCAGTGTTGGTGCCCATGTGAAAAACGTGCCGGTGTACCTGGTATTCAACCCATGTGAAAACGACAAAACCAGATGCAAACATGGCCACCGAGATGCCGATGGAAAGCGATGTGTAGGCGATACTCCAATACAGCAGGGCTGCGGAATACAGCGCAAAAATGCTAACCGGCACGGCAATGTGCGTGCGGGTGAGCTTTTCGATGATGGGGTTTTTGAAAAGTTGTTTGGTCCCTTTGTCGTGGGGTTTAATCGCTTCTGCCATACTGCACAAATTCTGATACCAATTTATGTTTCGATGCAAAAATTGTCAATACTGCCACGCGTTAAAAAGCGGTTTTAACAGCCGTTCTTTCGAGTACTTTCTCATAGTAGTTTTCGTAGAGCGGCAGTATTTTGGTGATGTCAAATTCCTTGGCACGCTGTAGCGCATTCTCTTTGAACTTCGGCAAGTTGTTCTTGTCTAACACGAACAACGATTTGCGTGTCATGTCCTCTATATCGCCCACGTTGCTGAGAAAACCGGTTACACCCTGCACATTCAATTCGGGCAAACCGCCCGTGTTAGATGAAATCACCGGCACTTCGCATGCCATGGCCTCAAGGGCTGCCAATCCAAAGCTTTCCTTTTCAGAAGGCATCAAAAACAAATCTGCCACCGACAGCACTTCTTCGATTGCCTCTTGTTTGCCCAAAAAACGAATGTCGGCAGCGATACCCAAATCGTGCGCTTGTTTTTCAGCTTTGCTACGCTCTGGGCCATCGCCAATCATCAGCAACTTGGCAGGTATCACTTTATGGATGTTATAGAATACGTCTACCACATCTTTGATGCGTTTCACCTTTCGGAAGTTTGAAGTGTGTACGATGAGCGCTTCGCCATGTGGGCAGATTGCTTTTTTGAAGTGGTCTTTTTTCTGTTTTTTGAATTTTTCAAGGTCGATGAAGTTGGGAATGACTTCAATCTCATTGGTGATTTTGAAAAATTGATATGTCTCTCGTTTCAAGTCTTCTGATACAGAGGTAACGCCATCAGATTGGTTGATGCTGAACGTCACCACCGGCTCATACGAAGCATCTTTGCCCACCAGTGTAATGTCTGTGCCGTGCAGCGTGGTGATTACCGGGATGTAGATGCCCTCTGTTTTCAAAATCTGCTTGGCCATGTATGCTGCTGAAGCGTGCGGAATCGCATAATGCACGTGCAATAAGTCAAGTTTCTCATTCTTTACAACGCTCACCATTTTGCTGGCCAGTGCCAGTTCATACGGTGCATATTCAAACAAGGGGTAAGAACGAAAGTCTACCTCGTGGTAAAACAGGTTCTCGTTCAAAAAATCGAGGCGGCTGGGCTGGCTGTAGGTAATAAAATGGACTTTATGGCCTTCTTTTGCCAAAGCCTTGCCCAACTCAGTGGCAACCACGCCACTGCCCCCAAAGGTGGGGTAACAAACGATGCCTATGTTCATGTGTCGCATTTCTTTGTGAATAAACCCGAAAACCTGCTATTTGGTTTCAGGGCTTGTGGCCGCGTAGTTAAAAATCGACTTGTAAATCAGGTCTTGTATGCGTGGACGGATATTGGCGTTTAATATTTTATTGTTGGTCATGTCCGGATAGACGCGGTTCGACAAAAACACGAAGACCAAACCAAATTCAGGGTCAACCCAAATGCACGTGCCCGTGAACCCGGTGTGCCCGAATGTTTTTGCCGAAGCATGGATAGAAGTGGGCCCGTTCGGGTCGCTGGCCACGGGCTTGTCCCACCCGAGGCCGCGCCTGCTGGACTCAAATTGTTTGGCGGTAAACAATTGCAGTGTTTCCGGCTTCAAATACCGATGCCCTCCATAGTGGCCCTGCTGTAACCACATTTGCCCCAACTTTGCCAAGTCGATGGCACTGCCAAACAATCCTGCGTGCCCGGCCACGCCCCCGTGCATGGCCGCGCCCTGATCGTGCACAAAGCCCATCAACAACCTTTTTCTGAAAAGTTTGTCATCTTCAGTGGGCGCAATGCGCGCGGCACTAAATCGCTGGCGCGGCAAGTACCCGAGGGTGGTAGCTCCAAGTGGTTGGTAAAAATTCTGTTCGAGAAAATCCTCCATCGGTTGGTTGAGAATCTTCTCGGCCAGGCGTTGCAGCATGTAAAATCCCATGTCGCTGTATCGATAATCAAATGCCGTACGGTCAATTTTATCTCGTATTTTGGCGTTCACGATCCAACGCCACAAGCTGTCTTTCATCGACTTGTGGGCAAACAAACTATCGGTGACAAAAAATGGGTAATCGTCACTTTTTTGATAGTCATAATATTCACGAAGTGGCCTGCCTTCTTTCACGGTTTGTGCCCAAAAGGGCAAAAAAGGCCACAATCCCGCCTGGTGGGTCAATATGTCTTTGATGGTGAAATCCTTTTTGTTGGATTCTTTCAATTCCGGCAAATACACCGACATCTTTTTGTTCACGTCAATGAGGCCCTTTTCGTGCATGAACATCACGGTTTGTAACGTAGCCGAAACCTTGGTAACGGAGGCCAGATCGTAAATGGTTTCATCTGTAACGGGTATTTTGTTTTCGTAGGTAAATGAACCCACGCTTTGTTCGTAAACAACGTTGCCGTTGCGCGCTACCAGCACGTGGCACCCGGGTGTTGCGCCAGCCTCTACTGCTTCTTGCATAATCGATTTGATGTTGCTGAGGGTACTGTAGTCCATTGCTGCCGACTCAGGCTCAGCAAAGCGGAGACGGTCTGTTGTTGTTGTTCTTTCGCCAGAAGATGGCAAAAACACGCTCGCAATGTTCACCGGTAATGTTCCGCTGCTGCCGGTGGCCCCGAAGATCACCTGGGCCGCAACTTGCTGCGCTCTTTCATCAGGTGCATAAGCAGTTAAGATGACAGGTATTTCGGCCAAAAATTTCAAGTCATCAGTGTACCCAAAGCTTACAACGATCACGCGGTGGTGTTGAGATAATTTCCTGACAATGGATGCGATTTGTAAGATGAAGTTTCTGGAATCAGGAAACAGCGCCACTACCACCACTTGTTCGGAAATGCCGGGCCCCAGTTGCACAGTGTCTTTCAATGCAGTAATACCGAAGTGCCGAAACTGGGTGTATTTTGAAAGGGTGTGCGCAAAGGTGTTCTTTTCTGACTCACCAAAAGAGATACTGGCGAATTGTTGTTGATCTAAATGTTGAATTGGAATGACTTGGTCTGCATTTTTAAGTACTGTGATGCATGACTCTGTTATTTTCTGTATCAACAACCTTTTGCCGGCCGCATGCAGTTTCAGTTTTAGATTGTCTGTTTCTGCCCATTTATTTTGTGCCAGGCCCGCGTCATACTTTGCCGACAGGATTTTTTTGACTGACAACTCCAGTTGTGCCTGCAGCGCCTTGTTTCGTTTTGTCGCTCTTACGATTGCTCTGATGGCAGCAGCCAGGTTGGTGGGGTCAATCATTACATCGTTGCCAATAACAAAGGCAAGTTTTTCTGCCTTGCCCGCTTTTTTCTTTTTGGTGATCTTCCTCAGGTAGGGAATCTCGCAAAAAGTGAGTCCGCTGTAACCAAGCCGTTGTTTCACTACCTGATTCACAAATAACTCAGAAATTGCAGCGGGTAGTTGTTTCTTTTTTTCCTGAAGGACAAAGTCAAGGTGCGATGTCATCAGCCCGTCAATGCCTTGCTGCATGAGTTGCAGATAAGGGTAAAAGCCGATACTATCAATTCGATTGGCATCAAAAAAAACACTCGAATCA
>DHLV01000284.1:6250-9777 GCA_002405445.1 Flammeovirgaceae bacterium UBA4659
ATCAAAAAAAACACTCGAATCACCTTCTGTGATATTCCGAGCTTTTTTGGGGTTCTCGAGATGTTTGGCGCAAGCCAGTGCGCCACCGTGATGCAGGCCTTGCACCAGCCAACGCGATTTGCGGGCCACCAAGGATTCTTCGTCTCCGAAGTATGCTAAAGTTTTCGGAAACAGCCCGTCATGATAATGGATATCTGCGTTGGGCGCAAAATTGAGGTGGATACCCAAAATCTTCATCTCTGTCGCAATCTCGCGGCCCATTTCAAATATCAACGAATCATTGGTGATGGCACCTTGTTGCAATGGCATGGGGAAGGTTTTGATACTGTCGAGCACTTGCCCTACTCCGGCATCGGCATGGATGGCAAAAAGTAAAGGTACACGTGCGGCATTCTGCAGTTTGTTCACAAAACGGGTGTGACTTATAGGGCCTCCGCGCGTTATGAGCATGCTGCCAACGCCATACTTTTTCACCAGGTCTAAATAGGTTTGCTGTTGTGATGGGGTAGCATAGCCGGGCAGCGTTACCATCAACAATTGTGCTGCTTTTTCGGAGTGCGTTAACGTGTTATACACACTGTCTACCCACTTTGACTTTGCGCTTTGAGCGGAAAGCTGCAATGAACAGCAGAGTAATATGCTCGCAAAAAAATTTTTGAACATCAGGCCGTTTGATTTTGTAATTTAGCGTGGAAAAATAGCAAATCGAACGCGATAAATTCGAAAAATAAATCTGTGTGGCTATGAAGATCATTTCACTATTCACCAAAGCGCCCCAGCATCAGCGGTTTAACTACATTCCGCGTTACTATGATCCTGCAAAGGAAGAGATGAAAGAACGAATGGAGCGCATCCAAAGAGAATTAGACCGCGAACGTGGTGTGCTGAACAGCGAAGGAGCGCAGGCTGGTTATCGTTCGCGCATCGCAGGTTCGTTTCAGGCAGCCCGCAAGCGCTCAAAGCCGCAGCAACAAGGAACAGAGACACTGATGCGGTTGGGCATCATCTTGTTCCTGACATTGTTTTTGATTGCATTTTTTACGTGGGGCCGGCCTGCATTGTATGGCGCATTGCTGGTGATACCGTTTTATTTATACCTGAAGTTCAAGCAAATAAAAAAGTAAACCAGTCTCCGGCTGGCAAGAAGAAGATCAACGTTTACAAATTTTTGCCACGCACTATCCTATTTAACTGATTTCCCGATCGAATGTCCTTTGAGGGCAAAAAACAAAATGTAAGCGTAACAGGGAATCATCAACAAGAAAAACACCCACTGAAAGTCATAGCTTTCTTTTAAGCTGGCGAAAAGTTTTGGAATAATTGCTCCGCCAGCAATCCCCATGATCAGAATTGCAGAACCCTTCTGTGTAAATTTGCCCAACCCCTCAATGGCCAACGGAAAAATTGCCGGCCACATCAATGCATTTGCCAACCCTAATGCAGCCACAAACCCTACTGACAAATATCCTGTTGTTAACAACGCAGCCAGCGTAAAAACCAAACCGGTAAGTGCTGAGATAACCAGCGCTTTTTGTTGCGAGAGAAACTTAGGAATGGTTGCCAGACCGATTAAATAACCCAACAACATTCCGCCCAAAGTCAATGAAGTAAAGTACTTTGTTTCGTCCGAAGGTATTGAAAATCCCTTGCCGTAAGTGCCGATTGCATCACCCGCCATCACCTCTGCACCGACATAAAGAAAGATACAAAGGGCACCCAAAAGCAAATGTGGAAACTGTAAAATACTTTTCTTGTCTGTTGCCGCATTCGTATGGGTGGCCTCATTGGCTGCGTCTACTTCAGGCAGATTACTCTTTAATACCCAAGCGCCCAAAACCACCAAAATCAGGGCCATTACCATGTAGGGTGCATAAATCTTTGAGGCAAATTCATTCAGGATTTGCTCTCTTGAGGAATCGCTTCCGGCAGATGCAACTCTTTCCTCGAGTTGATCGATCCCCTGCAATACAAACGCGCTCAGTACCAGCGGGCTTATGATGCCGGCAACCTTGTTGCAAATACCCATAATGCTGATGCGTTTCGCGGCACTCTCGATTGGCCCTAAAATGCTGACGTATGGGTTAGCAGCTGTTTGTAGAAGCGAAAGACCTGAGCCTATGATGAAGAGGCCTATCAGCGAAAATGTGTAATTCCTTTGGGTGGCAAATGTTCCGAAAGCAAATGTTCCAAGTGCAGTCACAAACAGACCGAGAGCCATGCCTTTTTTCATGCCGGTTGTTTCCAGAATCCACGAGGACGGCAAAGCCAGAAAAAAGTAAGCCAAATAAAACGCTGTTGTAACTAAAAATGCTTTGGAGTCGGTATCCAAGGCAAAGGCAAGTTTTACAAATTGAATCAGAGGTCCATTCACCCAGGTTACAAACCCAAAAATGAAAAAGAGAATACCGATGATCGTAATGGAGTAGGCGTAGCTTTTGGAAGACGGCATTGCTGATCAGGTTTTAATGAAGGCTAATCTATTTTAGAAGGTAAGTTGGCGATAATTATTTAGTTTCGCCCAATAATTGAAGAAATTATGGCAAAGAGAATGAGTTTGTTGGTGATGGCAGCCGGCATGGGCAGCCGCTATGGTGGAATCAAACAAATTGACGGATTTGGGCCCAATGGCGAGACGATCATGGACTACTCGCTGTTTGACGCCCTTCGTGCAGGGTTCGGCCGCGTGGTGTTTGTTGTGCGTGATGAAATTAAGGAAACGGTGCAGGAAATTTTTACTCCAAAACTGGAGGGCAAAGCAGAGGTGTTTTATGAGGTGCAGTCATTAGATCGTTTTTTGCCTGCCGGCTTTGGTGCAGTGGAAAGAAAAAAGCCGTGGGGTACCACGCACGCAATGCTATGCGGCAAAGATGTGATTGACGGCCCCTTTGCAGTAATCAATGCCGATGATTTTTATGGTAAAGATGCTTTTGCTTCGCTGGCGAAGTTTTTTCAATCGGCCGGGGAAGATGACCACGCAATGGTGGGCTACACGCTTAAAGATGTATTGTCCGGGCACGGCAGCGTATCGCGTGGTGTAGCAGAAGAACGCGATGCCCACGGAAACCTCAAAAAGTTAAGCGAGCTAACGAAAATCGTACAGGAGCATGGTAAGATCATTTCAAAAGAGGAGACGGGCGACAGAGAGCTTCACCCAGACCTCCCCGTATCGATGAATTGCTGGGGTTTTCAGTCTGGCGTATTTGAAGTGGCAGAAAAAATGTTCCAGCAGTTTGCATTAGAAAACAAAGCAAACCCCTCGGCCGAATTTTATATTGCACTACTGACCAACGAAATGATCAAGCGCAAGCTGGGCAAAGTGCATATTTTAGATGGTGGCACCACCTGGTTTGGAGTAACTTACAAAGAAGATAAGGAAGAGGTATCAGGAAAAATCAAGCAATTAGTAAATGCTGGCGTATATCCTTCTAAGTTGTGCGCATTGGTTTTTAGTAAGCGGTGTCTTCAAACTCCTATATTCAAACTCCAAACTCCTCGTTTTTCAATGGAAAAAAAAGAAATGATCTTTG